>JAZQCX010000074.1:0-5846 GCA_045546495.1 Acetatifactor sp.
TCGCGTTCTTGCCTTTGGTGTAGATAATCAGCCGAACAATGACCGCCCCCGCAATGCCTAAAGCTAAGTCTGCCGGGTGGAAGCTCGGCGCGATACTGGAAAAGGCGGCGGTAAAACCGTCCCCAAGATGTAGCAGCTTTGCGCTTGCGTCCGCGCCGGGGGAGAGCCGGACAGCCGCGCCCGCTTTATCAAAGAGCCAGACAAAGAGCAGATACGGGAGATTTAAGATAAGCAGCTTCTTGATTTCCGGCTTCATAGCGATACCTCCCTGTCTTTGTTCTTGACCTTTGCCCGTTCCGCGTTCTTGCCCTGTGCAGCTTCTTTGAGGGTAGAGAGCAGCTTTCGGATTGAGGGCTTTTTCTCCTGTGTCAGCTTTTTTGCGGAAAATTCCTTAAAGGCGGCGGTCAGCACGTCCGCGTCCCGCCCCTTGAAGAAAACAAGATAGCGGGGCGGGCTTTCCGTTGTGTCCTTTTTCAGCGCAAAGTCGATACCGTATTTTTTCGCTGTACCCTCAAAGGCTTTGATATTGCCCTCGGTAATCTCAATGTTGGAAACGTCCGCGTTCTGCTTCATAAGCTGCTTTAAGCTCTGCTTGCCCTGTGGCTGTTTCGCAAGCTGCTTCTTGCCCTTTGACAGAATGGCTTTCATTGCCTTTTGGAGCGTCTGCGCGGTCAGCTTCCCGGTCTTGATGTAAAGGGCTATGGTCTTTTCGTTTACTTCGTCTTGCATTTACCGTCCTCCTTTCGCGGTAGTCAGATAGTGGTTAAGGGGGAACGCCGCTTCTGGGGCTTCCCATAGGCTTTAGATACGGACGCGCAGACCGTTCAAGTCCTCGGCTCTGATACCGACAAGATACCAGTTATCACCGTATTCAATCCGGGTAGGCTTCCACTTGCCCCGCACGAACACGTCAAAGCACTCGCCGCAATGCAGCCCGCCATAGTAAGTATTGAGGTCAAAGCGAATGTCGTAACGGTCGGTGCGCTCGTCAAATACCAATGCTCCTGTTCTCTGTGCCATAATAAAATCCTCCTTTTGTTGTTTACAGGCTTTCGCCCGGTTTGAATGAATAGGGGTCGTGCGGCTCCTGTGGCGCAAGTGCGCCGCTTGCCATGTCATGGGCGACAAGGGAAGTGTAATAGTTGCCGATTGTGGACGGGGCATTGAAAAGGGCTGCTTTCAGATATTGCTTGATGTTGCGGATTTTCGTTGTGTTCTCCCGCATACAGTCAAGCACAAAGCGGATATGCTCGCCGTCCAGTTTCATAAACTTTGACTTCACAAGCTCTGCCGGGTAGTCGTCCCCCGCAATCCGTACCCGCTTCCTTGCGGTGCATACCGTTTCAAGCATGAGGTCTACAATCTCGTCAAGCCTGTCTGCGTCAAATTTCATGTCCTGTTTGAGAATGTCGTAGTCGATATTGTCCTTGATGATTTCCCGGTATATCTCTACTGCGCTCTGTGTTGCCGCTTCCGTTCCTTTCCGTTCCGGCGGCGTAGCCGCTTCACCGCAAGGAGAGGGGTTAGGGGAAAGGATGGGAATGGAATGGGTACTTTGTTCATCAGTAATTATTTTTTCTTTTTTTGGTAAGTCAGTTCTTTGTATATCTTTATTTAATTGCGTTGGATTTTCCAACGTAGGTTTTTCCAATGTTGGTTTTTCCTGTGTTGGATTATCCAATGTTGGATTTTCCAATGTAGGTAAATCCGGCGTAGGCGGCTGTGGCTGCTCGAATATCACATAGTCCGCGCCCCGCAAGCGTCCTTTCTCGTCGCGCTCCCTTGAACGGACGATATACCCGGCGCGTTCAAGCTCCCGTATGGCTTCGCTGATAGCGTCTATCTTCTCCCGGTTGATAAGGGATAAGCCTTTCAAGGTGTAGTCCCAATCGTCGGGGAGTGACAGCATTTGCGACAACAGCCCCTTTGCCTTTAGGGAAAGCTCCTTGTTGCGTAGGTGGTGGTTGCTCATAACGGTGTAGCCCTTGTTTCGTTCCACCCGGAAAACTGCCATAGTAAATCACTCCTTTTGCTGTGGATTTGTTACGCAGTAGAAGCGCGGTTTCGGGGGATAAGGTATAAATCCCTTGCCGCGTCAGATACGCGCCCGGAAAGCCGCTTGTAGCAAGGCTTTTTCTGCCCCTACTGCGTAACAAAGGGCATGAAAAAAGCGGTGTTCCTGTTCTCCCTTGTAGGGAGTGGGAAACGCCGCTTCTGCGTCGTATTCAGTTTTTAGTACAATACCCGGCTTGTCCGTCGCTCGAAAAACCTTGATTTTCCAGTGTTTTCAAAAGTATCGTTATCTAACGTCAGCTTTTGAACGGCCGGATTTTCAGCGCATGATGGACGATATGGAAGCCGGAAAAGTAAACTGCATTGTCACGAAAGACCTGTCCCGTTTCGGGCGGGAACATGTGATGATGGACTACTATCTGGAATTTCTGTTCCCGGAGAAACGGGTTCGCTACATCGCCGTTGCGGAGAATGAGGACACAGAGAAAGGGCTTTCCGATTTTGTCCCGTTCAAAAACCTGTTCAATGAATGGTTTGCGAAAGATACAAGCCGCAAGGTAAAGGCCGCTTTCAAAGCAAAGTTTGCCACAGGACAGCGTATCGGCGCCTATGCTCCCATCGGGTACAGGAAACACCCGGAAATCAAAAACAAGCTGATAATCGACGAGGAAACCCGCTGGATAGTGGAGAAGATTTTTGACCTTGCTATTCATGGCAGAGGGGCGGCCAGTATCACAAGAATACTGATTGCGGAAAAGGTTCCCACACCGGGATTTATCAACTTCCAGCGTGACGGGACTTTTGCAAACATCTATGCGGGTGCGCCGGAGGAAAAAAGCTACGCATGGACGATAGCCCAGGTCAAGAGCATTATGAAAGACGAAACCTATATCGGCCATACCATTCATTACCGGGAAACGAACATTTCCTTTAAGAACAAGCGGAGGGTACGCAAGCCCCAAAGTGAATGGGTGCGGGTGGAGAACACGCAGGAGCCGATTATCAGCGAGCAGGTTTTCCGGCAGGTACAGGAGCAGATAGCAAACCGCCGCAGGAAGTGCAAGGATGGTACAACGCAGATTTTTTCCGGATTGGTAAAATGTGCGGATTGCGGCTGGTCGCTGTCCTATGGGGAGAACAGGCAGAACAGCAAGCCTTACGGCCATTATCATTGTAGCAAGTACGGGCAGGGCACACGCCAATGCTCCATGCACTATATCCGTTATGATGTGCTTTATGCCTATGTCCTCTCCCGTCTGCAATACTGGTCGGGGCTGGTACAGCATGATGAAGAACGGCTCTTGAAGCAGCTGTTAAATGCCACTGATAAGGGACAGGCTGCCGCAAGAAAGAAGCAGGCCGCAGAACTGAAAAAGGCAGAGAAGCGAAAAGCCGAAGTCGATACTTTGTTTGCCCGGATGTATGAGGACTGGGCGGCGGGGCGTATCACGGAATACAACTTCTCTATGCTGTCCGGGAAGTACCAAAGCGAACAGGCTGAACTGGACGAAAAGATTGAACAGCTTCAATCCGCTATCGCCACTGAAAGCCAGAACGCCGTAGACGCAGAAAAATGGATTGCCTTGATGAAAGAGTGCGTCAATCCAACAGAACTGACCGCCGAACTTTTGAATATGCTGATTGAAAAAATCGTTGTCCATGAAGCGGTCAAAGGTGAGGACGGAAGCCGGGAACAGGAGGTAGAAATCTTCTACCGCTTTATCGGCAAAATTGATTGAATGATACCAATATCTTTAACTATGTGATACCGGATTGTCGGTCCCTGACTCGGAAATGCTATTAACAATTTCTCAGGTGCTTGAAACACCGGTAAGCACTCTGCTTGGAGAAACAATAGCTGAGACGCAGACAGAAGATCTAAAAGTAATTGCAGAGAAATTGGAGGTTATCAATCTTCAACTTGCACAGAGAAATGTTAATCGGCGGAGAATCATACACTGGCTCTGCCTGGCGCTTTGTGCGCTTACTGTTGTAACATTCATTGTACTTTTTCTGTTAGATAGTCCTTATCTTAACTGGGACTATACAAATCCCGAATGGGCAGTAGTAGGAACGTTTTTTCACGGATTTGAATGGTTCTTCGTAAGAATTGCTCCGCTTGCGTTTGTTGGTTCTCTCGTTGGTGCAGTGTTAACGCGAAAGAGAAATTGAATTTATTTTTGTTTATATAAAAGCGTCGCTTCGGCGGCGCCTTCTTCAAAAAAATTATTCCTCTCCGCCATAGAACGACAATTTATGCGTGGCAGAATATGTTATAATGTGTCTGTAAAAGCAGCTTTCAAGGGAAACTGCACCAAAACACAATAATCCACCCGAACGGGCGGTGACGGTAAATCCGCCATCGCCCGTTCGCGCATTTAGGAAGGAGAAAAACAAATGAGAACCCAAAACAGAATATCGAACAAACCACCTGGTAGAAATCAAAGAAAGAGAGCGCTCAGCTTGTAAGTCAAACAAGTTGGGCGCTCCTTTTTTATTCACTCGACAAATAGTGAGGGTATCCGCTTTATAAATACAGAAAACGGCACTATACGATATACCACTATCACATTGAACGAAGGTGAACCAAATGTTCGTAGACAGTGAATCACAGCAGACAGAAACAACGGATAACACAAAGGCGTGACAGCATAAGCCAACCTAAATGACAGTACATCCCCACCGATACGGCGGCTGTGCTGCCTACGGTTGGAGGATGTGCAATGAATAAAACTAAGTACATAGTCTATCGGCAAACACGATGGACAAGCCACCACCGGACGCACCGAGCGCATCATACACACCGTTCTCATAAGCCGAAAGCAAAGGACGGTCATCACCGGCACTCGGAAAAGCCTCCCGGCAGGCGATCCCAATATTTCCTCTACCGTAACGCCAAATTTGCCCCTGTTAAAACAAGGGGTGAGTTTGGCGTTTCTCATCACGCCTTTTTCCTTTCTGCCCGTCGGCGCAATAGCGGCGTAGGTTGCCGTGATCCTCCCGATCAGTCGTTTTGAACATTTTTCAAAAACGATTGATTGGAGGTAATTACGGTGAAAAAATACGCACCGAGAAAGGTTTTTATATTAGAGAACGGCGAATACGTCGAATTGACTTATGAGGAATTCGAAAGCTGTAAAGCAAACGATCCCACCTATGAAGATAGATATTTTATACCCGTGCAGGGTTTCCTCATGGAAGTCAGTAAAGAGCATTATAAAGATTTCTATCGAGCAAAAGAAAGAGAGGCGTACCTCAAAAAGCTCAATGCGAAATACGGTCTGCTATCCATTGATGCCTTTGACAATGAAGATGACAACGGTACTGACTACATACAGGCCGAAACCGAAGATGTAGCCGAAACAGTCACGCATCTGCTTATGCTGGACAAGCTCCGCTCGGTAATCCCCATGCTGTCAGAGATAGAGCAAGAATTGATCCAAGCATTGTTTTTCAAAGGATTTACCGAGCGCGAGTACGCAAAAGAATGCGGTGTTTCGCAGGTGGCAATTCATAAGCGCAAGAACAGAATATTAGCAAAACTCAAGATTTTTTTAGAAAATTAAAATTTTGAGGTTATCAGCCCCTTCACTTTTTCCTTTGGACAAGTGAGGGGGCTTTTTCTGTAGGCCTCCGATGCTCCTTGACAAATGAATAGTACAGCACACCGATTACTTTCCCTCTGCTGTCGACAAAACCGGCAAGCCACATGAGCGAACGCGCAGGCTTCACCCTTTTTCTTTTGGAAACGAACCTGTCGCCTTTAGGACTCAGACGGTACGGCGCACCCGTAACGAAGGCGATGACAGGCAGAGGCATTAAAGATACTTGCG
>JAZQCX010000075.1:0-9599 GCA_045546495.1 Acetatifactor sp.
GACTTGATAAGACCAACATCGTGCATGTTCCCGTAGGTAAGGTTTCCTTTACTGAGGAAGCTCTTCAGGAGAACTTCAACGCACTGATGGATGCTATCGTAAAGGCTAAGCCCAGCGCACTGAAGGGTCAGTACCTGAGAAGCATTACTCTGGCAAGCACCATGGGCCCCGGAGTAAAGGTTAGCGTTGCTAAGTTCTAAGATGAAATGACAAAGACTCTGTGAGACGGACGGAACGGTTTCTCTCACAGAGTTTTTTCATAGAATAAGACCTTATCAGCGCAGAGATTCTCAAGTGGAACTTTTGTAAAAAAATGCTTGACAGAGAACTTTTGTTGTGGTAATCTATCTAAGGTTTTATAGTGCCGAAGACAGTAGGTGCCGAAGTGCTGCCGATGGGGTGGTGCGAGAGGCGTAAGCGCAAAGCCGCCTACCGAGGGAAGAGTTTTGATTAAGACTTTCAACTCCCCTGTTTTTGGGGAGTTTGCCTCCCTGTCTTCAGGGAGGTTTTCTTGTATAAACTCCTTTCGGCCGGGAAGTTATTCCCATACAAATCTATAAGGAGGTAAAGAAATGGCAAAGGTTGAATTAAAGGCACCTATCGTAGAAGAGATTGCTGCCGGTATTAAGGATGCTCAGTCTGTTGTCCTGGTTGATTACCGTGGACTGACTGTTGAGCAGGATACCCAGCTTCGTAAGCAGCTGCGTGAGGCAGGTGTAACCTACAAGGTGTACAAGAACACTTTCATGACTCGTGCGTTCAAGGATACCGATTTCGAAGGCTTGACCCAGTATCTGGAAGGACCCAGCGCAATGGCATTTTCTGCTGAGGATGCAACAGCTCCCGCAAGAGTGCTCGCTGAGTTCGCAAAGACAGCTAACAAGCTTGAGATTAAGGGCGGTGTGGTAGAAGGTACTGTATATGATGCAAAGGGTATTGCGGCTATCGCAAGCATCCCTTCCAGAGAAGTACTTATTTCCAAGCTGCTTGGCAGCCTGCAGAGTCCTATCACCAATTTTGCACGCGTTATGAATCAGCTTGCAGAAAAAGGCGGCGCTTCCGCATGCGAAGCTTCTGCTGAATAACTAACAAATCGAAAATGAATTTAAATGGAGGAAAATGAAAATGGCTAAGTTAACAGCACAGGAACTGATTGATGCTATCAAAGAGATGAGCGTATTAGAGTTGAACGAACTGGTAAAGGCTTGTGAGGAGGAGTTCGGCGTATCCGCAGCAGCTGGCGTTGTAGTTGCAGCAGCTGGTCCTGCAGCAGAGGTTGAGGAGAAGACTGAGTTCGACGTAGAGTTGACCGATGTTGGTGCAGAGAAGGTTAAGGTTATCAAGGTTGTTCGTGAGGTAACCGGTCTGGGTCTGAAGGAAGCTAAGGACGTTGTAGACGGCGCTCCTAAGGTAGTTAAGGAAGCTGCTTCCAAGGAAGAGGCTGAGGACATCAAGAAGAAGCTTGAGGAAGTTGGCGCTAAGGTTACTCTGAAGTAATTAGTTGCTTTTTGAGAAAATCAAGGTGGTCTGCCCTTGTGGGCAGGCCGCCTTTTACTCTTTTTATTCTTATTATTCTAATATTTCAAAATATTCCCAATAGAAAGAAAATTATGCTTGACCCCTTGACAAGAATGTGATAATATGGATGATGCACTATTGTGCTGTGCTATGCCCTTTTAGCGGGGTTTATGCAAGAAATCTAATAGAACGGGGTGAAATGTCGATGGAAAAGAACAGAATACGTCCGGTAGCCGGTACCAAGGTTATGCGTATGAGTTATGCAAGACAGAATGAGGTTCTGGAGATGCCCAACCTGATTGAAGTCCAGAAGGATTCCTATCAGTGGTTCCTCGATGAAGGATTAAGGGAAGTCTTTGATGATATCTCTCCGATTGCTGACTATAGCGGCTCCTTGAGTCTGGAATTTGTGGACTTTGAACTGTGCAAGGACGATGTGAAATATTCTATTGAAGAGTGCAAAGAGAGGGATGCTACTTATGCAGCACCTTTGACTGTTACGGTTCGTTTGTACAATAAGGAAAAGGAAGAAATCAGTGAACACAAGATTTTCATGGGTGACCTTCCTTTAATGACCGAGACAGGTACCTTTGTGATTAACGGTGCAGAGCGTGTAATTGTTAGCCAGTTGGTGCGTTCTCCCGGAATTTACTATGCAATCGGCCATGACAAGATTGGTAAGAGACTGTTCTCCTGTACCGTTATTCCTAACCGTGGTGCATGGTTGGAGTACGAGACAGATTCCAATGATGTATTTTATGTGCGCGTGGACAGAACCCGTAAGGTTCCCGTAACCGTGCTGGTTCGTGCGCTCGGAATCGGTACCAATGAGGAAATCCGTGAGGTATTCGGTGACGAGCCTAAGATTGAGGCATGCTTTGCGAAGGACACTGCTGAGAATTATCAGGAGGGTCTGTTAGAGCTGTACAAAAAAATCCGTCCCGGTGAGCCTCTCAGCGTAGAAAGTGCAGAGAGTCTGATCAATGCCATGTTCTTTGACCCCCGTAGATACGACCTGGCAAAGGTAGGAAGATATAAGTTTAATAAGAAGCTGGCGCTCAGAAACAGAATCAGACATCAGATTCTGGCTGCTGACGTGGTAGACCCCGGCACAGGTGAAATTCTGGCGTCCAAGGGAGATAAGGTGACCGCTGAATTGGCAGATACCATTCAGAATGCAGCCGTTCCTTTCGTGTACATCCAGACCGAGGAGAGAAATGTTAAGGTTCTTTCCAATATGATGGTTGATTTGACGAGCTTTGTGGACTGTAATCCTAAGGATTTCGGTATCCATGAGTCTGTTTACTATCCCGTTCTGGCAAAGATTCTTGAGGAGTTCGGCGACGATTCCGAGAAGCTTGCCGAGGCAATTAAGAAGAACGTACATGAGCTTGTTCCCAAGCACATTACCAAGGAAGACATTATTGCTTCCATTAACTATAATATTCATCTGGAGTATGGTCTCGGAAATGATGACGATATCGACCATTTGGGTAACAGACGTATTCGTGCGGTAGGTGAGCTGTTGCAGAATCAGTATCGTATCGGTCTGTCCAGAATGGAAAGAGTGGTACGCGAGCGTATGACAACTCACGACACAGACGATATTTCTCCTCAGTCTCTGATTAACATCAAGCCTGTTACCGCAGCGGTGAAGGAGTTCTTTGGTTCCTCCCAGCTGTCCCAGTTTATGGATCAGAACAATCCTTTGAGTGAGATTACCCATAAGAGACGTCTGTCTGCACTGGGACCCGGTGGTTTGACCAGAGACCGTGCCGGATTTGAGGTTCGAGACGTACACTACTCCCACTACGGAAGAATGTGTCCTATCGAGACTCCCGAAGGTCCTAACATCGGTTTGATTAACTCCCTTGCAAGCTATGCACGTATTAACGAGTATGGTTTTGTTGAAGCACCTTACAGAAAGATTGATAAGTCCAACCCCGAGAACCCTGTGGTTACCGAGGAAGTGGTTTATATGACTGCGGATGAAGAGGATAATTACCATGTAGCACAGGCGAGTGAGCAGCTGGATGCAGAAGGTCATTTCGTTCGTAGCACCGTATCCGGTAGATACCGTGAGGAGACTTCTGAGTATCCCCGTTCCATGTTCGATTACATGGACGTATCTCCCCGTATGGTATTCTCTGTCGCAACCGCGTTGATTCCTTTCCTGCAGAACGATGACGCGAACCGTGCGCTGATGGGTTCCAACATGCAGCGTCAGGCCGTACCGCTTTTGACTACCGAGGCACCTGCCGTAGGTACCGGTATGGAAACAAAGGCAGCTGTTGACTCCGGTGCGTGTGTTGTTGCAAAGAAGGACGGTACCGTTGAGCATGTTGCTTCCAACTTAATCAGAATGGCATATGACGACGGCGAGAAGGAGAGCATCAACTTAACGAAGTTCTCCAGAAGTAACCAATCCAACTGCTATGACCAGAAGCCTATTGTTTCCAAGGGAGATAAGGTAAAGGCAGGTCAGGTTATCGCAGACGGCCCTTCCACCGCTATGGGTGAGCTGGCACTGGGTAAGAACCCTCTGATTGGCTTCATGACATGGGAAGGCTACAACTACGAGGATGCGGTTCTGCTTTCCGAAAGACTGGTTCAGGAGGATGTTTACACCTCCGTTCACATTGAAGAATATGAGGCAGAGGCACGTGATACCAAGCTGGGACCGGAGGAGATTACCCGTGATGTTCCCGGTGTTGGTGACGATGCACTGAAGGATTTGGATGACAGAGGTATTATCCGCATCGGTGCAGAGGTTCGTGCAGGCGATATCCTTGTAGGTAAGGTAACTCCTAAGGGAGAAACCGAGCTGACCGCAGAGGAGAGACTGTTGCGTGCAATCTTCGGTGAGAAGGCACGTGAGGTTCGTGATACCTCCTTAAAGGTACCTCATGGTGAGTATGGTATTGTTGTAGACGCTAAGGTGTTTACCAGAGAGAACAGCGATGAGCTGTCTCCCGGCGTAAATCAGGCAGTTCGTATTTATATTGCGCAGAAGAGAAAGATTTCAGTGGGCGACAAGATGGCAGGTCGTCACGGTAACAAGGGTGTTGTTTCCCGCGTGTTGCCTGTTGAGGATATGCCTTATCTTCCCAACGGACGTCCTCTTGATATCGTGCTGAATCCTCTGGGCGTACCTTCCCGTATGAACATTGGACAGGTACTGGAGATTCACCTTTCCCTTGCTGCAAAGGCACTTGGTTTCAACGTTGCATCTCCTGTATTTGACGGTGCAAACGAGAACGATATTATGGACACTCTGGATCTTGCAAACGACTATGTAAACCTGCCCTTCGATAAGGAAGAAGCAGCTGCATGGAAGGCAGAAGGCAAGACAACAACCGCGGACGGTAAGGAGTGGAAGGGTGAGACCTTTGAAAGTCTCCACGGCGCAGAGCTGCTTCCCGAGGTACTTGAGTATTTGTCCGAAAACAGAGCTCACAGAAAACTCTGGAAGGGTGTTCCGATTTCCCGCGACGGTAAGGTGAGACTGCGTGACGGTAGAACCGGTGAGTTCTTTGACGGTGCCGTTACCATCGGTCACATGCATTACTTAAAGCTGCATCACTTGGTAGACGATAAGATTCATGCGCGTTCTACCGGCCCGTACTCCCTGGTTACCCAGCAGCCTCTGGGTGGTAAGGCACAGTTCGGCGGACAGCGTTTCGGTGAGATGGAGGTTTGGGCTCTGGAGGCATATGGTGCATCCTACACCCTGCAGGAGATTCTGACCGTTAAGTCCGATGATGTAGTAGGTCGTGTGAAGACATACGAAGCAATTATTAAGGGAGATAACATCCCTGAGCCCGGCATTCCTGAGTCCTTCAAGGTATTGTTGAAGGAGCTTCAGGCACTCGGTCTGGATGTGCGCGTATTGCGTGAGGATCAGACTGAGGTTGAAATCATGGAAACCATCGATTACGGCGATACCGATTACCGTTATGAGATGGAGGGAGACCGCAAGTATGATGATTACGATAACGGTTCCCTCGGAAAGATGGGCTATCAGGCGCAGGAGTTTGATAACGAGAGCGGCGAGCTCGTAAGTGCTGAAGAAGATGATTTCGCAGAGGATGATTTCAGCGCAGATGTTGACGCAGACGATTTCGACGGAGACGATGCGTTCTAAAAAAAGAAGGGAGTGCCATTCATGTCAGAAGTAAAAAATGAAACAACCTATCAGCCTATGACATTTGATGCCATAAAGATTGGATTAGCTTCACCCGAGAAGATTCGTGAGTGGTCCCATGGCGAGGTATTGAAGCCTGAGACTATCAATTACAGAACCTTAAAGCCCGAGAGAGACGGTCTGTTCTGTGAGAAGATTTTCGGACCCAGCAAGGACTGGGAGTGACATTGTGGTAAATATAAGAAGATTAGATACAAGGGTGTTGTCTGTGACCGATGCGGCGTAGAGGTTACCAAGGCAAGCGTTCGTAGAGAGCGTATGGGTCATATCGAGCTTGCTGCTCCCGTGTCCCATATCTGGTACTTTAAGGGAATTCCCAGCCGTATGGGTCTGATTCTGGATTTGTCTCCCAGAGTACTGGAGAAGGTGCTTTATTTCGCGTCCTACATTGTACTGGATGCCGGCGAAACCGGCCTGGAGTACAAGCAGATTCTTTCCGAGAAGGAATATCAGGATGCAAGAGAGACCTACGGCAACAAGTTCCGTGTAGGTATGGGCGCAGAGGCAATTAAGGAGCTGCTGCAGGCAATCGATCTGGAGGCCGAGGCAGTAGAGCTGAAGACCGGACTGAAGGAGTCCTCCGGTCAGAAGCGTGCCCGTGTGATTAAGAGATTGGAAGTAGTGGAAGCATTCCGTGAGTCTGGCAATAAGCCCGAGTGGATGGTAATGGATGTTATCCCTGTGATTCCGCCCGATATCCGTCCTATGGTGCAGTTGGACGGCGGACGTTTTGCAACCTCCGATCTGAATGATTTGTACAGAAGAATTATCAACAGAAATAACCGTTTGAAGAGACTGCTTGAGTTGGGTGCTCCCGATATCATTGTCCGCAATGAGAAGAGAATGCTGCAGGAAGCAGTAGATGCTTTGATTGACAACGGTAGAAGAGGCCGTCCCGTAACCGGCCCCGGAAACAGAGCGTTGAAGTCTCTGTCCGATATGCTGAAGGGTAAATCCGGTCGTTTCCGTCAGAACCTGCTGGGTAAGCGTGTTGACTACTCAGGACGTTCCGTTATCGTAGTTGGTCCGGAACTCAAGATTTACCAGTGTGGTCTGCCTAAGGAAATGGCAATCGAGCTGTTTAAGCCCTTTGTTATGAAGGAACTGGTATCCAGAGGCATCAGCCAGAATATTAAGAATGCGAAGAAGCTTGTTGATAAGATGGATAATCAGGTATGGGATGTACTGGAAGAGGTTATCAGAGAGCATCCTGTTATGCTGAACCGTGCACCTACCCTGCACAGACTGGGTATTCAGGCATTTGAGCCTATTCTGGTAGAGGGTAAGGCAATTAAGCTGCATCCTCTGGTATGTACCGCGTTCAACGCAGACTTCGACGGAGACCAGATGGCAGTGCATCTTCCTCTGTCCGTTGAGGCACAGGCAGAGTGTCGTTTCCTGCTCCTGTCTCCCAACAACCTGTTGAAGCCCTCCGATGGTGGCCCTGTGGCAGTACCTTCTCAGGATATGGTACTCGGTATTTACTACCTGACCCAGGAGAGACCCGGCGCAGTGGGCGAAGGCAAGTTCTTCAAGAGCGTAAATGAAGCAATTCTTGCTTATGAGAATAAGGCATGTACCCTGCATTCCAGAATCAAGGTGCGTGTATCCAAGAAGAATGCAGAGGGTGAAGTAATCACCGGTGTTGTAGAGTCTACTCTGGGACGTTTCATCTTCAACGAGATTCTGCCCCAGGATTTGGGCTTTGTAGACAGAACCGTTGCTGAGAACTTCTTGAAGCCCGAGGTAGATTTCCACGTTGGAAAGAAGCAGTTGAAGCAGATTTTGGAGAAGGTTATCAATACCCACGGTGCTGTAAAGACCGCAGAGGTGCTGGATGATGTAAAGTCCATTGGTTACAAGTACTCTACAAGAGCCGCTATGACCGTATCCATTTCCGATATGACTGTGCCTGCAAGAAAGCCTGAAATGCTGGCTGAGGCACAGAAGACCGTAGATAAGATTTCCGCAAACTTCCGCAGAGGTCTGATTACCGAGGAAGAGCGTTATCGTGCAGTTGTTGAAACCTGGAACGAGACCGATAAGGAGTTAACCGAGGTTCTGTTGTCCGGTCTGGATAAGTACAACAACATTTACATGATGGCTGACTCCGGTGCGCGTGGTTCCAACCAGCAGATTAAGCAGCTGGCAGGTATGCGTGGATTGATGGCGGATACAACAGGTAGAACCATCGAATTGCCCATTAAGTCGAACTTCCGTGAAGGTCTGGACGTATTGGAGTACTTCATGTCCGCGCATGGTGCGCGTAAGGGTCTGTCCGATACCGCGCTTCGTACTGCTGACTCCGGTTACCTGACCAGACGTATGGTTGACGTTTCCCAGGAGCTGTCTATCCGTGAGACTGACTGCTGCGAAGGCAGAAGTGAGATTCCCGGTATTGTAGTGAAAGCGTTCATGGACGGTAAGGAGACCATCGAAGGTCTGAAGGATAGAATTACCGGAAGATATTCCTGTGAGGATATTTACGATAAGGACGGCAACATGATTGTGAAGCACAATCATATGATTACGCCCAGCCGTGCAGCTAAGATTCTCAGTGTTGGTGTAAATGAAAAGGGTGAGCCCATCGAGGCTGTAAAGATTCGTACCATCCTGACCTGTCGCTCCCACGTGGGTATCTGTGCAAAGTGTTACGGCGCAAACATGGCTACCGGCGAAGCAGTACAGGTAGGTGAGGCTGTAGGTATTATCGCAGCACAGTCTATCGGTGAGCCCGGTACACAGTTGACCATGAGAACCTTCCATACCGGTGGTGTGGCAGGTGATGATATTACACAGGGTCTTCCCCGTGTAGAGGAGCTTTTCGAGGCAAGAAAGCCTAAGGGACTTGCAATCATTGCAGAGTTTGGCGGTAAGGCTGAGATTAAGGATACCAAGAAGAAGCGTGAGGTTGTTATCACCAACGACGAAACCGGTGAGTCTAAGGCATATTTGATTCCCTACGGCTCCCGTATCAAGGTGGCTGACGGACAGGTGCTTGAGGCCGGTGATGAGCTGACCGAGGGTAGTGTAAATCCTCATGATCTGCTGAAGATTAAGGGTATCCGTGCAGTACAGGATTATATGCTCCGCGAGGTTCAGAGAGTATACCGTCTGCAGGGTGTAGACATTGCAGATAAGCATATCGAGGTAATTGTTCGCCAGATGCTGAAGAAGATTCGCATCGAGAACAACGGTGACACCGATTTCCTGCCCGGTACGCTGGTTGATGTCCTTGATTACGAGGATATGAACGAACAGCTGGTTGCAGAGGGTAAGGAGCCCGCTGACGGAAAGCAGGTACTGCTTGGTATTACAAAGGCAGCACTGGCTACCAATTCCTTCCTGTCTGCGGCATCCTTCCAGGAAACCACCAGAGTTCTTACCGATGCAGCAATCAAGGGTAAGAACGACAAGCTGATGGGTCTGAAGGAAAACGTAATTATCGGTAAGCTGATTCCAGCCGGTACCGGTATGAAGCGTTACAAGAACATCGAACTCGACTACGGTGCAAACGAAGAAATCATCGAAGAATACATGCGTCAGCAGGCTGCAGAAGCTGCGATGATGGAAGAAGAATTTGCAGTTTATGAAGAGGAAGATGGCGAAGTTCTGGAAAATAAACCAGAATTTGCAAGTGAAGAAATGCCAGAAGAGGCAGAAACTGTGGAAATCGAAAAAAATGATGCTCCAGAAATCGTAGAATTAGATTAATTTTATTGACATGGAGCCAGATTCCGTGGTAAAATACCATTTGGCTGTGAGTTTTGCCGACCTGATGACATCAGGTCGGCTTAGCTTGAGTAAAAATAAAAATTTTATTCCAAGAGGAAAGGAGAAAAAGGATGCCTACTATTAATCAGTTAGTTCGTCAGGG
>JAZQCX010000076.1:0-6208 GCA_045546495.1 Acetatifactor sp.
GTTTTGATGCGGTTCTGGTATGTGGCCCCAGGTATCGGCCCCGCTACTCTTCAGCCGGCGACGGTCGCTGTTCCAGTATTCTCTGAGCCCCTGAGACTGGGCTACACCGCCGTTTCACGTCCGGTGTGGTTTAATTATACCACAGTATTTTCAGGCCGTCAATGCGCTTGCAACGCCCCGTGTAGCGTGCCGATTAAAATGAAACCTATTTGTGTTTCATATCTGGTATATTGTCGGAATTACGAGCCTACTTTTAGTTTTGAGCAATCCATCTGAAACATCGAATGTTGCATTTCGCCCTCAAAAGTGCTATGCTATGTTCATATAGCGATTCATCGGAGGTCCGATTATGAAGGTTTCTAAGAAAGCAAAAGGCTTAGTAGACTATACTTCGGCATATAATCATCCGCCTGAGGATATGCAGCAGCCAGAACTTACCGAGGAGGAAGAAGCTGCGCTGCTGGCGATGTATGACGACGAGATGCGGGAGCGTGCAGAGAACGCAGCTACTCGCAAGCAGCTGGAAGAACAGGCAAAAAAGAATCTGGAAGATATTCTTTATATCCCTGGAGCCATTGGTAAGCGGTTAGCTTATCTGTTCGAAAAGAAGGGCATTGAACAAAAGGATTTTGCCCGGCAGGTCGGCATTAGCCGCACCACCTTGTACAGATATCTGTCCGAAAAAACGGCTCCGACCAAGAAGAAGCTTCTGATAATTATTGAGGCACTGGACATGGAGGTAGAAGACTTCTGTTTTGAGCCTAATGATTTCCCAAAGTGGGTGCAGTCGTTGGAAGCGGATGCAGTTCGAAGACACGATATCTTTCGACTGCGGGAGAGACTTATGGGTGAACTCTCTCAGAATAATTTCACCTATCAGTACAACGGTCATTCCGTTAGACTGCCGCGCAAATACTACTTGATATTGAAGGCAGCACTCGAAAGCAGCTTTCGGGTTTTAGACCTGCTGGCACACGATAAAGATGATGAATAAAAAAGCCGAGGGGCGCACTTGTACGTGTATCCCTCGGTTAATTTTTTGACAGTGAAAATGCTGTCCGTTACCGAACGATATCACTGGGTCTTTGCACTATGTTATTCCGTTGTAAAGACGATTCTACCGGTGTTCTTATCCTTAACGGCGCACACTTCTGCAAGAGTCTCTTCGGTGTATCTATCGAGAACGTCTTTGTCCAGGAATAGATTGAGCTTCTGCGCGGCATTAATGACAATCCGCCTCACATCGATGTAGGATTTTGCCATTACTGCATCAATCTCCTTGTGCATAACACGGTCCATCAGCTCGGTAGAGTCCTCGGCAATATCTTCCATGAAGAGCCTCTGAATCTTGTGCTGAGTCAGCGTTTCAACGAAGATGTCGCCGCTCTTGCAACGCTCAGCAAGTACCATAATTTCGGCATCAGGTAACGAACTGATTAACGCCCAAAGGTCGGAATCAGAGCTTACCAGGATGAAATACTTAACATCGTTCTTGTAGAATTCCTCGCAGGTTTTAGCCACCATGCGTAAATCTACCAGGGACTTCTCTTCCTTTAGGCGTGGTAGCTCGTCATGCTCGATGATGATGCCCTCTTCGCGGTATTCCCGAACGATTTCATCCCATATCAGATTCGTGTGAGTATCGTCAATCAGGATAATCTTGCGGAGTCTATCCTTCACACAACTAAGAGTGTTGTATAGGCGCTGCGCATCGCTGTTTTCGCAATCAACTACCACAACAACATCTTTAGCGGTACCTACAAAGTCAATCAACCGTGTGGTTTTATTGATGTGGATTTCAGCAAGCATCTCATGTAGGGCTTTGTCGTTTCCGAAAATATTCTTTGAGCGCTTCTCTTCAGGGGTTTCGGCAAACGGCCAATTTATGTACTTCTGATAGGGGTAGTAATTCTTGAACTTATTGTACTTACGCACCGCTGCGCGCACACCAGGAATGTCATCACCATTAGGCATGCTGAAAATCTCTTGAATCCATTCCTGGGGAATATGCTTGAATCCAAGCGCTATTTTCTCCATGCGAGCGTCAATCAACTGATTCAGCTCAATGACATTGCGGGACAGGGAGCCAGAGTTCACGATGTTGATTTCGAGCTTGGCCAGGTCTGCCACAAAGCGTGCTGTCATGGAAATATCTGCCAGCTGCACATGATTCTTAAACTGCTCATTGATGTCGGAGAAGTTTGCGATAAGCATGCTGCGAAACGCGCAAAGCTTGCGCACTTCAATCATAACACCCTTGTTGAGGGCATCAAAATTATCAATGTACTGAGAAGGTACGCCAATCAGGTACTGCAGCTTCTCACACATCGGCTTGGGTTCGGTCCATTCTTTTTTTGCCATAAGTCAGTTTCCTTTCGTGTTTGTTGATTAGTTTTCTCATGTTATCAATAAACGGCATCGTAATGCTGTCATATAAATTATGACCATTACAGACGTGCCCAAAAGGACGATTATTTCTTGATTTCTCTGCGTATGGCTTTTCTTGATTTGATAAACTCAATGGCAGCATCGGGGCCTTGTTCAAGCCGGACCTTAACAACCTCATGCCGTGCGTTGATAGCGACTTCTCTCTCGACGCTGGAAATAATATGGTATGTACGCCCACCGATGCGCATCTGAGCAATATAGGAGTTTCCCTTTTTATACACACCGTGGACCTTAACTTCGTGCTCTTGTGGTGAACCGTTGCCGTCTGCGTCACGGGTGTCATGCGCTATTTGGTCAGGTGTAGGCTCAAAATTGCGGTAGATACTTTTGACGCGCTCTGCTTCGTCTTCCGGTGTCCATCCCTGCGGCCGGCGCTCTTTGGAACCACCGATAGCTTTCTTGGCAGCGGCTCTGAGACAGCCGCAGGACTTTACCGAACCGGAGAGCAAACGGTTTGCGGTGACCTTGATGGTATTTCCGTCTTCACAGTCACACTGGCACAGATACAGTGTGCGACCGTCTTGGCTTTTCTCGTCTGTTGCTTCCTTCACAGTGAGCAAGCCAAAGGTTCTTCCTATCAGTTCTTCGGTTTTCTTCACAGGACGCACCTGCCTTCCTTGTGTATAAATCTTAGATGGGCTCTGCTTCGGTGAAAATGTTACCCTCCAATGTCAGAACATCATCCATAAATATCCTGGTACCATCAGCCATGGTAATCAACCGCTCGTAGGCATCCAGTTTCTTTACAACGCCGGTCTTCTCGATATAGGAGCCGCCGGTCTTGTAGATATCCGGCACAAAATAGGTGATGGTGACCTCCGGCTCTTCGCCCAGGTGGTCCACCAGTATCTGATACCGGGTGTTGAGCACAACCAGGTTCTCCTCGCTCATTTCGATGCGTTCGTCGGTGAGTCTGCCGGTTTCTTTGATGGCGTCGTCATAGCCGACAAGGGCTGCAAAAGGAGCAAATTGTGCTGCGCGGTCCAGCAGGGACATATGGGGGCGTTTGGAGGATTGCTTGTGGGGAAGGTTGATTATGTCCTTGTACTTTTCCACTTGGCTCTCCTCCTTTTCATTTTACCCGGCCTTTTTCAGCTCGTGGAAACAAATCACATTCTTGTCGTACAGCATTACAACGGGTTTGTTGGACAGCTGGTTAATGGTTGCGATGTGCTCGGCAACAGGAATCAGCCCGCTGTCCTTATACTGCATAAAGAACGCAAGTGTCTTTTCCATTTGCTTCTTTTCTGCATCACTGATAGAGTCACCGACCCCAATCAGGAACTCGTCAACGGGACCATCCTTCACAACGGGGATTTTACCGATAAAGCTACCAACAGAGCGAGTGACATCGGCCAGCTTATTGACTGCCTGGGTGGTCAGTGCTTCCTTTTTCAGCGTTTCAATCTTATCGAAGCACTCCGTGTAGAGGTTCCGGAACTTCATAGCGTGCTCTCTGATTTCGTTTTCAATCTTGGTTAGGTATTCTGCCTGGAAGTTCTTAGACAGCATTACCTCCATGTACTCGGACAGTGCGAAGACATGCAGCGCCAGCTTGTAGTGCACAAACCGGTCCAGGAGTTGCCCAATCTTATAGGAAGCGGACTGCATCTTCAGCAGGTTCTTCTTGGCAGCAAGCATACCTTCAATCTGCTCAATGTAGGAGCGCAGGTCCTTCATGGCGTTGCGCTTGATGTTCTTGACCTGATTCAGATTGACCACGAGGCTCGCATCGTTCTCCCAGTAGTACTGGTACTCGTCCATATAGGATGCCAGCAAATCATAGTCTGCCAGGAGCTGGGACTTCTTATCCCGCTCAAGGATACCGATGATTTCTTTCTGACCGTCCTTGATGTCCTGAACCTGCTTTACCACAGCCAGAACCGCTACGGCAACCAGCGCTGCCTTTAGGCAAGCGGGACCAATTGCTTTATCTACCGGAATCCATCGAGCTTGACCAACGATACCGTCGTTCATAATGGTGCCCAGGGAACCGGAGCCGTCCTTTGCCATAGCCAGAGTTCCGGTAACACCCTTAGGGAAGACGCAACGATACAAGCCCTCAGCCGCAGGGGTTGCCAGTGTCTCAGCGACGCCGGCGAAAGAGCCGCCCAGAGCTGCAATCTCGGTAAAGGGAATCTTGGCAAGGGGTGAGGTCTGGAAGGTATCCTTAATATCTGCCAGAGCGTGCTCCACTTGTATGCTCGGTCTCAGAGCGCCGCCTTCGGACAGTTCGCTCAGAACTAATTCTTCGTGTGCCATTTTGCTTCCTCCTATGAGAAATCTATGTGCCGTTATCCGGCTATAAGAGCCGATGTAAATTTCGCGATTTAGCAGCACCCGAACAGTCTGGGTTCAGCGGTGCTTTTGCCGTCTATGATGTACGAGCGGATGAGATTCTCGATTTCTTTTCCGTGCGGTGGGTATTCGACAGTACCACAGACCTTTTTCACTTTGTGGGAGCTGCTCCACATCCGCATCTTCCATGCACTGCCGTCGCATACCTCTACGCTATAATCGTTCACCCAATCCACAGAGGCCTTTTCCAAGAGTTCGAAGAACGCCTCAGCCTTATCCGCTTCGATGTGAATTATCTCGGAGGAGCAGATTACACCGTATCCGTTCAGCTCTTTGATAACCAGGATGTTCTTGTTCCGGTATACGGTTATTTCCTCTTGAACCGCATCATCCGCGCAGCATAGGCCCCAGTCGTACCAATGTAGCTTAAAACATGTAATTCTATCCTTCATTGGCACCCTCCTGTTCGACATATTGGAATTTATTTAACTTCCAAGCTGATAATAGCACGATACATCAGCACAAGTCCTGTACTGAGCAAAGCACCGCCAATAATATCGGTAAACCAGTGTACACCCGAAACAAGTCTGCCAATCACCATGAAAACAATAAAAGCAATAATTGCAGAAGCAATAAATCGTTTGAGAACAATGTTTTTGATACGGGCATTAAACTGCATGATAGCGGTCGGCATAACACACATTACGAGCATTGTTGTTGATGATGGATAAGAGGCTTCCAAAATCCCACCAATCAATACAGGTCTGTAATTTACAACAAGCATTTCAAATAGTACATATACCGCCATCACAATGATATAGAAGCTGCCAAGAATAAGGATATTGTAATCCACTTTAAAGAGGTGCTTTCTCTTAATCCATTGGATAAGTCCGAGCAATGCAAACCCCATTACAAAAACGAGTGGCACCAAACCCAACCAATCTGTGATAGTATACAGGGACATATGCATACCTGTAAGGTTATGAACGAACTGGTTAATCGTTGCAAATCCAACAGATGATTCTTGTGGTCCGATTGCTTGCACATCAACAAGTTGAATTGCTACCGTCCATAACAAAAATGCTAAAAGCATGCATGTTGCAATGCAAAAGTTTCTCTGGTTTTCTTTTTTCATTTGTTCAACCTACCTTTTTGTATTTGGCTCTCGCCTAAACACATTTTAAAAGAAGGTATGAACAACCACAAGAAACAGGGCATCACAACGATGATACTCTTCGTATCATTGCCATTTTATGAGCATTAACACCTTTATTACCAAGAATATGAACAGAAATGCTGCTGCATACGGTTGCGAACTAATGATAAAAAGGAGTGCTCCAACTGCATTTAATGCTAACGATATTTTACTTTTATTTTTAACCCAAAATGCTTGATAGCAATTTTGCAGAGCAAGGGTTAAAATTCCAGATACTATAATTCCAATTACAACAACAAAATATGC
>JAZQCX010000077.1:0-19288 GCA_045546495.1 Acetatifactor sp.
CACGCTCCCCGCGACCTGTTCGCCCCGGGAGTATGCCGGAATATTGGGTCAACAAATGTGGGATTTCTAATGTGCTTACTTCTGAATTTACGATAGTTCGAGCTTTTTATGAGCTGGGACAAAAATAAGAGTCGTGTTCGCGGTCGGACGGAAAAATGAGCAAAAGGCATGCTCGTTATTCCGCCTCCCACGGACACGACTCAATTTTTGTTCAAGCGCATAAAAACACGAACTTTATTCCAAAGTTACGCACATAAGAAATTCTCACATTTGACTCCCGACAACATTCTGGCGTACTCTTGGTGCGAGCAAATCTCGGCAGACGCATGTTTCGGTGAAAAATACAAATGATCATAGTTCGCCAAAGATGCATATGAGAAATACCACGTTTGTCACACGACCTTCCGAGGGCACTGCCCGGACGGGGCAAAAATTCCGTAATTTGCAGGGAAAAAGGTAAGCTATTTGTGGATTCGGGGAAGGGCCGCATGATATACTTCAAGTATGAGGTTCGGGAAGGATTTCCCGGGAAGCAAAAACAGGCTTGCCGTAGGGGACGGCGAAGCAGATTGGAGGACATATGGAAAAGAAACGTTATGCACAGGTCGGAACAGGCGGCAGAGCAAGAATGTACTACGAGGCGATATGTACTACCTTTAAGGACACATGTGAGCTGGTAGGCTTTTGCGATTTGAGCCAGACAAGAATGAACTATTCCAACGGGGTTATCGGTGAGAAATTCGGGCATGAGCCGGTACCCACCTATCATTACACGGAGTTTGACCGGATGATTGATGAGACAAAGCCGGACGTGGTAATTGTAACCTCTGTGGACCGTACCCATCATGAATATATCATTCGTGCCATGAGAAAGGGCTGTGACGTAATTACCGAGAAGCCCATGACGATTGATGAAGAGAAGGCACAGCAGATTATCGATGTACAGAAGGAAACAGGAAAGCATTTGCGTGTTACCTTCAACTACCGCTATGCACCTACCAATACAAAGATTCGTGAGCTGATTATGGATGATGTAATCGGTGAAGTGTTCTCAGTTCATTTTGAGTGGCTGCTGAACACAAAGCACGGCGCAGACTATTACAGAAGATGGCACAGAAGCAAGACCAACAGCGGCGGTCTTCTGGTACATAAATCAACGCATCATTTTGACCTTGTAAACTTCTGGCTGGGAACCCGTCCCGAGAAGGTATTTGCCTTCGGTGCAAGAAACTTCTACGGTAAGGAAAACGCAGAACGCCGGGGCGTAAAGGAATTCTATTACAGATGCCACGGCAGTGAGGCGGCAAAGAACGATCCTTTTGCCATTGATTTGGAGTCGAATCCGGTGTTAAAGGGACTGTATCTGGATGCGGAGGCAGACAGCGGTTATATCCGCGACAGAAGCGTATTCGGTGATGATATTACCATCGAGGATACCATGAGCGTTTTGGTAAAGTATGAGAGCGGTGCGCAGCTGAGTTATGCACTGAACTCCTATATGCCTTGGGAGGGCTTTATTGTATCCTTCAACGGTTCTAAGGGCAGAATCGAGTATAAGGTATGTGAAAAGGCATATATCAATGCCGGCGGCGACAAGGCAGACGAGGGTGCTCAGGAGGGTAAATCCATTATGGTATTCCCTATGTTCGGTGAGCCCTACCGTGTAGAAACCGAGGAAGGCATTGGCGGTCACGGCGGTGGTGACAGAGTTCTTTTGAATGATATTTTCGGCACACCCGAACCTGACAGATTTGAGCGTGCAGCATCCCATGTGGACGGTGCAATGTCCATTCTGACCGGTGTTGCAGCGAATAAGTCTATTGCATCCGGCGAGCCGGTGAACATTAAAGATTTGATTCAGTTCTGATAAGTTGTATTCCCCGCACTTCGGGTTTCCCGGTGCGGGGAATTTGTTTTACAATGATGGTTGTAATGCCCCGTTTAAAGAATCGGAAATAACATTTCGCACAAGTGGTTATCGACTAATTTCTTTTGATACCGTTCTATGATTGGCCTTGAGAAATCTAAGCGGTATTGTCGGGACAGAAGAGGGATGCCCTCTTTCCAAACAAGCTTGACGGCATCCGGGGTATGCGGGAGCTCCAGCACCGCATATCTGCCATCCGGAAGGGTACCGGATTGAATCCAATCTTCCTCTGTATCGTAATCACCCAATAAAATAACATCATACCGACATGCATCCGGCGAAACCACAGTCATATCATCCTGTGCAACAGAAAGCAGGACGGCTTCGCTTGTCAGGTAGCCCTGTCGGTCAGCCCACGCCTTAAACTTTTCCAGTAAAATAGCGTTTTCCGCCCCGTAGGGGCCTGTTCTGCGGGCGTAAACCATGGGCTGTTGCCCGATTAATTCCTCTGTAATTTTGAATGAACTTATATCCATATTTTGTACCTCTTTTTTGTTAGTGCGCGCGCCTAAGGAAACGATACCTTTCTTTAAAATGATTAGCAACAGCTATTTTAAATATCAGCATATTGCACAACGAATATGAGCTTATGGTTCCTGCCATATTTATACTCTCTTTATTTGCATCCCGGTCTCTTTTGTGGTATGCTTGTACTATCTTTTATCGGAAACAGGAGAAAGATTATGTTACATTTTTGGATACCGGATACTTATGATTCCCTGCTGGCTCTTGCAGGCATTATTTTTGCGTTTGCAGCCACTGTAATTGCCACCGCTAAGCTACAGGGATTTTTACCGAAAGATGCAGGGCGCGAGTTTGCCCATGACGGAAAGCTGTCGGCGGGTAAGCCGAGAGGTGCGGGTATTATTTTTGTGCTGGCATTTGTACTGGCGGCAGTACTGTTTATACCTACGGATGCGGAGCTGGTTATCTACCTGATACTGATTGTGATTTCCATGATGACGGGATATCTGGACGATGCTTCAAAAATGCCCTGGGGAGAATATAAGAAGGGCTTTTTGGATTTATGTGTGGCGGCACTGGTAGCCATGACTTTCCTGAAATATAATCCAAATACGATTCAGCTTGCTCTTTTTCACGGTGCAGACGGACAGACCTTGCAGATTACCATTCCGCCGGCTTTGTTCGCAGTGCTGATTGTTATTTTAGTTTGGACCTCTGTAAATGTAACAAACTGTGCGGACGGTGTGGACGGATTGTCGGGAACGCTGACGATTATCACCATTATGACGATTTATGTGGTGGATGTGATATTGCAGCGGGAGGAGAGGTTTTCCTTCCTGATTTTGCTGTTTGCAGTTTGTATTCTGGGGTATCTCTGGTACAATGCCACGCCCAGTAAGCTGATGATGGGCGATGCCGGTTCCCGTTCCATGGGACTGTTTATCAGCATTGCAATCCTGAAAACCGGAAGTCCTCTGCTGTATATTCCGGTTGCGCTTGTACTGATTCTGGACGGCGGACTTGGGCTGCTGAAGGTGGCGTTGCTTCGGTTTTTAAAGATTAAGATTTTAAAGAATACAAGGACTCCCCTCCATGATCATGTGAGAAAGGTGTGGGACTGGTCCAATACCCAGACGGTGTTCCGGTTTGCCATCATCCAGATTATTGTATCGGTGGCTGTGGTGTACGGTATGCGGCTGTAGCGGGACAAGCTCTGTATGATAGGATGTATGAGGTGGGAACTGTTACGGAAATGTCAAGAATAGGTGCATAGCAAGCTAATGGAGCTGTTCTGCAGATGGGAATGCCGACAGGTGCATGGCAAGCGAATGGAGAGGTTCTGCGGGCAGGAGCATGTGGGATGTGGATGCCGGCCAGAGAGGTGCCAACGTTTCCGGGTGGTAGCTTAGGTTGAGAAAGGTAAGGCTATAAGATGTATGATCAGTTGACGGCAAGTGATATTAAGAAAATGGAAGAGGAAATCGAATATCGCAAGCTGGTGGTGCGTCCGAAGGCACTTGAGGATGTGAAGGAGGCTCGTTCCCACGGGGATTTGAGCGAAAATTTTGAGTACTATGCGGCGAAAAAATATAAGAATCAGAACGAGAGCAGAATTCGTTATCTGGAAAGGATGATTCGTACCGCACGGGTAATTTCCGATGCCTCGGCAGAGGATGAAGTGGGACTTAACAATACAATAACCGTTGAATTTGTGGATGACGGTTCGGTGGAGCAGTATAGAATTGTGACGACGGTTCGAGGGAATTCGCTGGAGAACTTAATCAGTAATGAAAGTCCGCTGGGTAAGGCTTTGTTGGGGAAAAAAGAGGGGGAAACGGCGCATGTGCAGGTGAATCCCACGGTAGGCTATGATGTGAAAATTATCAAAATCGATAAGACTTTCGACGATAGTGAGGATAAAATAAGGAGTTTTTAGGATGAAAAAATACTTGTTGTTTGACTTGGACGGAACCTTGACGGATCCTAAGGTAGGAATCTGTACCTGTGTACAGTATGCGCTTGCTTCATTTGGCATTGAGGAGCCGGATTTGGATAAGCTGGAGCCTTTTATCGGCCCGCCTTTAAAGGACAGCTTCCGCAATTTTTACAATTTCACCGAGGAACAGGCAGAGGCTGCGGTAGAGAAGTACAGAGAGCGTTTTGCGGAAATCGGTATTTTTGAAAATAAGGTTTATGACGGTATTGTCCCCATGCTGAATGCGTTGAACGGTAAGGGAATGTACCTGGCGGTGGCATCCAGTAAACCTCAGGTTTATGTAGAGCGGATTTTACAGCATTTTAATATTGCGCGTTATTTCAGCGTTATCGTAGGAAGTGAGCTGGATGGTTCCAGAGTCAACAAGGACGAGGTGGTGGAAGAAGCACTGCGCAGATTGTTCCGTGACCAACCGGTTCAGAGAGATCAGGTCTATATGATTGGTGACCGGAGCTTCGATGCAGAGGGTGCCAGAAAGGCCCATGTGGAAAGTGTGGGCGTTACTTACGGCTACGGAAGTATGGAGGAGCTGAAGGCGGCTAAGGCAGACTATATTGTACGTTCTGTTGAGGAGCTGCAGCAGTTTTTGCTACGGGGTACGGAGGATGCCCAGAAGCTTACGCCGACCCAGAGAATCTGGCAGATTTTCCTGCCTCTGCTTTTGTTTATCTTTGTAAAGAACATCGGTGTGAATCTTTCCGGTGTACTGTTACAGACCATCGGTGATACTATCCCGGTAGGGGAATTTTTGTTTATACATGACGAAACAGGAAGGCTGGTGGCACTAACCGGAAATTCCGCAACATTGATGGAAATTATCGGTTTTATTGCAGGAACCGTTGCCATTAAAAAAATTGCAACACGAACCATTACCAAGGGAGCGGCGGCAATGAAGCTGTCCCATATCAAGGGAGACTCCGTACAAAGCTACATTTTCCTGGGGCTGGCATGCGTTGGTGCGGCAATTGGCCTGAATCTGCTCCTGAGCCTGTCCGGTCTGGTGGAGACTTCCTCCACTTATCAGGCAGTTTCCGAGACCCAGTATTCTTCTCATTTTGTGATGGGATTGATTTGCTTCGGACTGGTGGCTCCGGTTGCCGAGGAGATTTTGTTCAGAGGTGTTATTTATAACTGCTTGCGGAGAAACATGCCGGTGTTGCGCTCTGTATTGATGTCCTCGATTATTTTCGGACTGTACCATATGAACGCGGTACAGGGTGTTTACGCGTTTTTAATCGGTTGCATTATTTCTTACGCATTCGAATATTTCGGTAAATTTGCGGTGCCGGTAGCAATTCATATGTTGATTAACATTTTAGTGTATTGCCTGAGCTATGTGACGGCATCCGTTACAGGCTTTGTCAGCTGGCCGGTATGCGCGGTATTCCTGTGCATGGCGGCTGCGGGACTGTTTCTGATGAACAGGGAAAAGAAGATATTCGCGTAAAAATGTGCCTGCGGACGTAAGTCCACAGGTGCCGGAAAGGTATGGGACCAGATGAAATTTTCCGTGATTGTAGTGGCTCTGAATCCGGGCGAAAAACTGAAGATTACGCTGGACAGCATTTTTGCCCAGACCTATACGGACTATGAAATTGTATTAAAGGACGGCGGAAGCAAAGACGGCTCCATGGACTTCTGGAAGAAAAACAGTGCATCGAAGGTGCGGTTTTTCGACGAATCCGACAAGAGTATTTATGATGCCATGAATCAGGCGGTAGGTCATGCGAAAGGCGAGTTTGTGATCTTCTTAAACTGCGGAGATACTTTCGCGGATGAACATGTATTGGAAAAGACAGCCGCTTTTATTGAGAAGGTACGGGCGACAAGCCCTACTGCCGGAATGGTGCTGTACGGAGATACATTGGGAGAAAAGAACGGTGTGGTGATTTCTTCTCCGCCGGAAATTACGGGCTTTACCTGTTACCGTAACATTCCCTGCCACCAATCCTGCTTCTACAGTGCAGAGCTCTGCAGGGAAAAGCCTTATGAGTGTGCCTACAGAATCCGCGCGGATTACGAGCATTTTCTCTGGTGCTTTTATCGAGCGAAGGCAAAGATGTATCATATGGGCATTGCGGTTTCCTGTTACGAGGGCGGTGGTTATTCCGAGAGCAAGGAAAACCGTAAGCGCGACAGGCAGGAGCACCGGGAAATTACGAAGAAATATATGTCGGGAGCAGAGCTGTTCCGATATAAGGCGATTATGGCGTTGACACTTGCTCCGCTGCGCCGGGCACTTGCGGAGAGCAAGGTGTTTTCCGGGCTTTATCATGGTCTGAAGGAGAAGTTATACGGGAAGAGTAGATAATTTGGGATTTACCGAGCTCTTTATGGCGAGGGACGGGCTTGGTAGCAGAAATTTACTTTTCTGCCTGCGCGTGATGTGGCGAAATGCAGGTAGGTAACAGGCACGCAGAAATAAAAGAAGAAACGGAAGAGAAAAAGAAGCAGAGGAAATACAAGAAATGGAGTAAAAAAAGAAAGCGGCGGTGCGAAAATGCACCGCCGCGATTTAGTTCAGGGAATAAAGCACTGTGTCCCCAAAGGAAAAAACTTCTGTGAAGTTTTCAGCAAAAACAGCTCTGTCGATGGTGTAGTCGTTGTATTCGTAGGAGGACAGAACGATGTGGGAAACATGATACTGCGCAAACAGTTCAGCGTTTTCCAAGGGAGCCTCATACATCTTCCGCACATCCTCCTTGCGGGCAGAGGTGTTGAAGCCGTGATAATAGAGGAAGGTGTCGGAACCGCAGACAATATCGCGTCCGGTCAAGGCGGCAATTTCGTTGTTGTGGCGGTCGTTGGTAAGAAAAACCGCGTCAGCCGGTGTGTTTTCGCTGATGTAATTTGCAAGGGCAGTTTGTTCCGTGGAAAAAAGGCAATAGCGGGAAACCGCTTCCCTGCCTAAGGTCAAAACACCTGAAAAGGAAGCACAGAATAGAAAAACAGCTGTTATCATTCCCTTGCCAGGAACCTTGTCCAGACGTTGGTGAAGCTCGATGCAGTAGTCTGCTGCGGCAAGACACAACAGGAAATAGGCAACATACAGAATTTTGTTATTGTCGTAGGTGTTCGGAGTGAAAACAATAAACTCGCTGATCCACCAGAGGAAGAAGGCGGGCAGATACAGCGGGGAGGTTTTTCGGGAGCAGGCGCAAATCCCGCCGATAATGGGAAGAAGAATAATGCCCAGATTCTTCACATAGAAGATGGGATAAAAATCACCCCGGTTCCCCCAGTTAAAGTGACCGCGCAGAAAACCGCCTTCGGCAACCTGCTGAAAGGTCCAGAAGAGAAGCTGGGGCAAAGCGAGCAGCAGAAGGCATCCGAAAAAGATGCCCCAGGTCAGGAAAAGGTCTTTATATCCGTGGCGTCTAATAACGCGGAATAACAGGAAAATGCCATAAATAACAGTTGTTATAAAAACAGAAATTCCCATGGACATCAAAGCGTTTGAGGATAACGGGGTCTGCTTATGGATTGCCTGTATTATGCAGAGAAACGCACACATTACAAGAAAACAGATAAAAGGTAATCTTTTCCAAAAGCCACCGGGGCGAAGCTCTGTGTTGAGGCGGCGCCGTAACCACAGCAACAGCCATGTACCGCTGATGATACAGGCACTTAAAAAGGAATGGGTGTGTATCATAGGCAGTGCGGACAGGAGCAGGGCGGCAGGCAGGAAATAGGAACGGCGCTCTGAAAAAACGGCATGGTAAAGCAGGAACAATGCCGGAAAGAGAACCGCATAGCCGAACAGGGTGGCTCGCTGAGGCAGAAGCATGTCTGCAACGAGATTGACCCAGCGGATGTTTTCGCCCACCAGATTGGTAGGTGTTGTATAAAAGCCTGTGAAAATGTCGGAGAATTTATATCCGTTTTCTCCGATCGTGTTGATAAAATAGGCGAAGCCGAAGCCGCCGTTACAGAAAAACAGCAGAAGAGTAAGTAAGGCTCCTGTTTTTTTGGAAAGCAGAGTTCTTGCAAAAAGATATACGGTGCAGAACAGCTGCGCCATGGCAAAAATCATGGGGAAAATATAGGAAAGCCGTAGGGAAGTTCCCAGCACCAGCAGACCGGAGGAAACGCTGTCGGAAAGAAAAGGATAAGACAGCTTTACACCGGACAGAATGGAGTAATCGGGCGGGAAGGCAGCCTGTTCGGCAACGGAGGTGATAAATCCAAGGTGCATATTCATATCACCGTAGGTACATTGTCCGGTATAGAGAGCACCTTCTGCACCGGGCAGAATGGTATGGGTATGAAGCAGGTAAATCCAAAATGAAAGAAATCCTGCAAAAAAAATGCTGAAAATAACATGGTGTTTTATGAGATTGGGAAGGCTTATGAGGTCGTTTTTGGCAAGAGAAAAGAGCAACGCGCGCCTGCGAAAGGCAATTACCCAAAGGGGGAGCGTTGCAATAAATGCAAGAAAAAGAGCCAAAACGGTAAAATCCGCAAAAAAGGCAAACAGAACAGGCAGCCAGATGTAGAGAACGGAGCCGGTGACACTGCCGAATAACAGGCGCAGTGCAGTGCGTTCCTTTTGAAAGAAAAATGCTGTTATGAGGATGCCTATGAACTGAAAATAGAGATAATATAAAATGCCGTACATACTGCTTTTTATCCTTCCGTTTTATTCATAATAAATCTCTTGTCAGAAAAATCTTAATTTTCTCTGTAAAAATTATTTAAACTAATATAAATATACCTCGAAAACGGAAAAATGTATAGAAAAAACATGTGGAATGAAATATAATAAAATAGATGCGATTACGCAAATATGGGAACAAATGAAATGGGGAAAAGACTATGTTGAAGGAATCGTTACCGCTGTACCACAGTCATTTTGTGAAGGCATATTTGGAGAATGGAGAAAGTGTAGAGGGGACTTTGATGATTGCGGCCCAGGGCAGTCTGGAAATCGGAGAGGCGAACTATCAGCAGGAGCAGTTGACAGATGTCCTATATATTGGGGAGATGACGGATTACCACACTTTCCAGAGGAGTGGTGTCATAGACGGTGCTTATCGCTTTGCTCATGAAGACTGTGTGAATCCGCAGGAATTTGACAGCATGAAATACCACGAACAGGAGTGTAGGGTGAGCTGCCACCTTGAGATTCGTGAGAACGCTATTTGTGCTACGGAGGTGCAGATTGTGAGCAGCACACATGTGCTGAATCAGAATGTACTATGCAGGGATAAATTTCTGTATACACTGGAAGATGGCAGAAAAATAACGGGCGTTCTTGAAATGAACGGAGAATCCTTCTTTGTTGTACAGGACAATGGGGTAAAAGAAGAAATCTGCCCTGAGTCGGTAGAGGATATTACCCGTGCGCCGGTGATAAATGATGTTGTGACTGTGGTGTTGAAGGACGGAAGCAGTATCAGCGGACTTGTCAGTGCCGTACAGGCGGATTATCTCCTTGTAATAGAGAATATGCTTCCGAAAATGGTTTTCTTCACAGAGCTTTGCCAACTGCGGTATCATGGTGTGGTGACAAACAACGGAGCGGTGGATTCCCTGTATCAGTACAAGGTACCTTTTTTGCGTGACAGCAATCAGGAGAAGGACCTGCAGGCGGGAGCCGGTGTTTCTTATGTGGCGGGAGTGAACAGCCGCTATCGGATTGCCAAGGATATTATTGTGGAGGAAGCGGTTCAGAAGGAAGAAGCATCGAATGAGCTGGAACATTATGGGGTCATTTTGATGTTGGACATTGTGAAGCCGGACGGGGTGGGCTACATTGGTGCGGAGTATCGCTCCAAGGTTTGCGGAGACCAGCCCAGAGGAACCGTGCGCTTCAAAAAGAGTCAGCTGTCTTTCCCTTACGAGTTTGACAAGATTTTTGTGGTGAAATATTCCATACAACAGCCGGAGTCCTCGCATTCGCCTGCCATTCTCGGTCAGATGGAGTTGGTAAAGGCACTGGATTTTTCTCAGACGGGAATTGTGCGTGTGGATGAGCAGGGAAATGTGGAAGCGGTGCCGTTGTATCGCGCAGTACCCACTTACTACGAGGGGAAGGACGTGGATGTAGTAACAAAGGACGGCGTTTATTCGGGAATCTTTTCTCTGGATGAAGACGGTATCTGCATTAAGGGAGAAAATATCGGGTTATCACTGAATGCGGATTCCGTGGCGGACGGCTCAGATAGAATGATGATACCCTTTGAAGCGGTTGAACGTGTGCGAATTAAGGGGAAAGTTACCCGCTACAATGCAAACGGTACAGGTTATATTGATAATATTTATTTTTTCCATATCAATGATATTAGTAATGCTTCCGTGGCAACGAAGATTCAGGAAGGGGTATTACTGTCCTTTGAGTTGAAGAATACAAGGAAAGGGGCAGGGTATTACTGCACCCAAATTGATGTAATCGGAGAGGTGCTGGAGGGCTATGCCATTGATTGGAAGGACGGTGTGCTCACGGTTGCGGATGAGAAAGAGTATGAAGAGAATCCGGAATCGGCATCTCTTTATGCGGTGGAATTGGCAAGCTGTGAGGAATTTCCGGAATTGGAGCAGTATGCTTACCGGGCAAGCTTTACCTTACAGATGAGCGGAAACAGAAAAGAATGTACATCCGTGCACGTAAGGGAACGGGTAGGGCGAACGAAGAACGGATATATAACATCTTTGGAGGATGGAATCGTACAGCTTGCTACGGATTTGGAATACGGGGCGAAAGAACCCGGGAATTCTTATCTGCTATTAAACGAGCAACAAGTTAAAACAAGATTAAACAATATCAATTGTTATGATTACAGCGTAAAATACCGGATACAGAATCGTAACAGTGTCCAGATCATCTTTGTGGGAGAAGCACTGGAAAAGGAGTTCACAGGTTACATCGATACTTATTATAACGACAGGCAGTTTGGATATATTACACCGGAGATTTACTACGGTAAAAAGAACTTTGTGGAGCGTATGAAGGAAGGGATTGACGTATGGTGCAGACCCAACACCTTTAAGAATGCGCCCGGACCGCTGGATACCTCCTGCTATACATACCGGGTGCGCTATACTCTGGATTACACCACTCAGGCAGAGAAGGCACCGGCGTTGCAGGTAACCTTTTTGGAAACAATAGAAAAGAGCCAGAAGCAGACAACGCCCACGCCTGTTCCCGTGAAAGAGGTTGTGCTGTCTTTTCGGGAAGAGGTAAGTGACCCTGCTGAGGTTTACGGAACGGAAGATGAAAGCGGAAATCGCTATGCCTACGGTGTTCTGGCAGCGTATTCGGTTTCCTTTGATGCGTTCAAAATCACGGAGACCTATCAGAACAAGAAGTATTACAATGATGGCTTTGTGTTTGATGATCGAGGTGAGATTGCGGTAGAAGCAGAGAAGGCAGAGATTCGGTCAGAAGAGAAGATTAACACGGCAAAGTATGTTTATCTGGTGCGCTTTGTTCCCGGAGAGCCGGATGAAGCGGGAGAACCGAAAGGAATTAATTATGCGTTTCCTGTGGAGATTGCAGACAGATTCAATAAGAAGGCGGTTCGAAAACTGGAGATGGAGGGTGGAAAGCTTCATCTTGAACTGGTGGAGAAGGAGACAAAGACGGTTCTTTCCGCAAAGGAGGAGGCGGAGCCCGTGAAGAACCGGGAGAAAAAGGTGTCCGGAACGGAGCAGGAGCAGGTCACCGTTCGCCCCATGGAACAGGAGGAGACTTTCTTTTATAAGACTCCGGACGGCTCCATGAACAGAGGAGATTTGGAATCTGCCGATGGAGAAAGGCTGTATCTGGCAGACGGCAGAGTGTTGGAGTTGCCGGAAAGCAGTATTTACAGATTGGGTGTTCTGACCGGATTTGACGAGGAATTTCGGACGGGCTACTTAAACAGGGGCTTGAATTTCAGTCTTTCCGTTATGGAAAATAAAACTTATAACATCGTGAAGACAGCCAAGAAATCCATGCTGTTGGCTTATCAGACCCAGGATGGCTGTGTTTGCCGTGTGCAGCAGTTGACGAAGGAAATGACGGCACAGCTCTATTGGACAGAGGGCATGGCAGGGGAGTATGTGGATAACGATGCATACAGAATGCTGCGTATTGATAAGGATGTGGTGCATTATCTGTCTGTGTTGACTGACGGCCTTGTAAGCCGTATGGCAAAGAACGGTACCTTAAATGGTTTAGCGGTGTATGTAAAGAAGGTAAATTGTCCTGTCTGGGCGGAAGAAACGGAAATTATTACAGTGGCGGCAGAGGTGCATTGTGCACAGGAGCCGGCAAAGGAGATTCGTTATGATGCGGCCCAGGATCGCTATCTGGCGTACAGAGACCAGACGCATCTGGTAACGGTGCATGGAAAAGCGGAAGAGTTAAAGGCATCCATGGAAGAAAAAGCACCTGTTATTTATTTTGAACCGGATGCATCGGGATGCCAGCTGGAAGCCTGGATCAGCAGAGAGCGGGGAAATGACTTTGACAGCGTGACTGCAGAAAGTAAAGAAGACCAGAATACCATACTGGCAGAAACACCTCTGGGCAGTTACTGTCTGAACCGGGTGGATTTGCGGCAGAGGGTTCTGACAGGGAAAATAGAATTGGATGAGGAAGGCTGGCCGGCTACCAATGAGCAGGCTGTAAAGTTGGTGGAAAACCTGTGTAAGGGGTATCCGGCGGTGACCGCAGACAATATGTTTACCATTGCGGCTGTGGTGAAGCGTCTGGATAGACCGGGGCGTGACAGGGCGTTTCAGGTGATATTCCGTTCTTTGGGGAAAACCAGAAGACTGTCAGGATTGATGCGAAAGGCATTCCGGCGCAGGGCGGAAGAAATCATACATGACAACAACGGCAATCTGGGTGAGTGCGCTTATTATCTTACAACCCTGTTAAAGGCTTGCGAGGCAGATACGTTGGAAACAAACCTGTATAATCTCTTTCTTCAGGATTTCAAAAGTCCGCTGGAGGCACGGGAAGCTTGGGGAAAAGGTACCCTTAGAGACCTGTTTTCCAATGAGCCGGAACCCAGAAAATTACGGCAGGTGATTGCCCATATTCTGCCCCTGGATAAAACCAGCGGAGAACAGATATACACACTGTTCCGTGACAAAGTGATTGCAAAGAACAGCGCTTTGACACAGGAAATTTTCAGATTGTGTGAGGAGATGTATGATACCGTATCGGCAATGGATCCTGCGGAATGTCTGGAAATGTTGGCACACACTTATATGAATTATAAGGAGTACTATGGGGAACGCCTGCGGGGAGCAGAGTGGTATCAGACGCTGAATGAAATGCGTGACAAGTTCCTTATTCTTATGAGCGCGGAGGACAGACAGCGTTTCGAATCCTTTGCAGAGTGTAGCGCAGCGCTGTTTTTGCAGTCCGGAACCGACTATAGGAGCCGGGAGATTGTGTTAGATAGAGCATATCGGGAAATTACGGGTTTGGTTCGCGGGGTGGAGCAACACCCTACGGAACTGGCGTGGGAGCTGCTTGCCGCTACAGGGCTTTTGAACCGCGTATGTGAAGAGGTGGGAAATGCATTAAATCAGCTGTATCAGGATAAAAACTTTTTGCCGAAAATCACCTGTAACCAGAACAGCAGTGAAGTGCTTCGGGACAGAGAGGATGGAAGCAATACGATTTCTGTGCGGTTTTTTGTGGAAAATGGTGCGGGAACGGAATGGGAAAGACAGTCTGCACGGAATGCGGTATTTTCTTTTCAGATGCTGACAGAGGGTATCCAGATTACACCGGAGATGAAGCTGCCCCGGGAACTGAAATCGGGCGAGATGAACCGACAGGAACTTGAGATTCCTGTGGAAATCGGTGATTTTAACGGAGACAGCTTTAGCGTACAGTGGAGTGTGAGCTATGAGTATGTGTCGGGCGTGGACGAGAACAGAGCCCCCATTTACCACAGACTGGAAGAGGACGGACCGGTTATGAATTTCCATCTGTACCGTGCGAAGGAAGTAAAAGAAAACCGTCTTGGATACAATCCTTATAAAGAGCCTGCGGAGGCAATGGAAGGGTTGGATTTGCATAAGGACAATATGTTCTTTGGCCGTAAGGACAAGCTGGACGAAATCTGGACCAGAATCGTTGATGAGGAAGGTCTGGTGAAGGGCTCAATCGTGATTGTTCACGGTCAGAAGCGGTGCGGAAAGACCATTTTGATTGACAAGGTAAAGCGGGATATACTGGAAAAAGAGGAATTGCGTGAAAAAACGATTATTCTGCATATAAAAAATATGTCCGCTGTTTGTTCTGATGAGGAATTACCTTATTTTTACAGATTGTTCTACCATAGGATTTTGAAAGAACTAAAAATGGCGTTGATGACCAAGCATCCCGGAATTTTGAAAAAGATGTCCGCCAATCAGCTTGAATTTCCCGATTTGAAGGCAAAGAAGGACGGAAAGTATGTGGAAGAAATACCTTCCGTTGCTATGCGGGAGTTCTTCGAAAAGTTTTATGAGATAGAGGGGAATAACTGTAAGATTCTGTTAATCATGGACGAGTTTACGGGACTTTGCAGGCAGGTTATGCGTAACTGCGACAAGGATGCTTCTATCGAGGATATTCCTAAATTCCTGGAGTTCTTGCAGGAACTGGAGTTTGTGCAGATTGTAATCGGTCACGCGGCCATGATGCGTCTGTTTGGCAAACTGGATATGCTGAATGATTTAAAACTTGCGAGAGATATCCGGGTGTCCGCATTCGATCCGAAGGATAGTCGTAAGCTGATAAAGGAGCCTATGGAACGGTGCTTTGGCTATGATGTGTACGGTACCATTTCAGGTCGGGACGCCGTGGAGAAATTGCTGGAACTGTCCGGCGGCAGCCCCTACTGGCTGATGAAGCTGTGTAATGAGATGTTCGAATGGTTTATGACGAAAACCCGGGAAAACTACCTGGAGGTGTCTGACGTGGATGCTATGGTGGAGGAATATGTGCAGCAGCTGGATGCAGATGACTTTGAGATGCTGTTGACTGAGAAAGCCGATAACGTTACTACGGATTTCAAACGTCCTGCCCATATTTACTTAGAGCATATCAGCAGAATCTCTTATGATGTGAATACCCATGATTGTCCCGCAGATACGGTCTGTCAGGAACTTGTAACGGAGGAGTTGCCTCCGGAGCAAAAGGAAGAACAGGCAAGGAAAAGAAGCTATGAACAAAAAGAACTTCTGAAAGAGCGGGATGTCATTAAAGAGGACGAAACCAATGGACGGATACGGTTGATTACATGGTTGTTCGCGGAGTTCTGTAAGAGGAAAAAATAATAAGGAATGCGGAAGCACAGAGGGTAAAATATGGAAGAAACAATATTTATCGGACGGGAAGAAGAAATACGAACCCTGGGCAAATTTTTTGTAAAACGCCCCAAGGTGGGATATGGTTGCGCAGTGGTGGGACCTAACGGTATCGGCAAAAACTATCTTGTGAAACATTTGCGGGAGGAACAAAAGCGATATCTGGCAGAAAATAAGATTGGGAATGTATTCTACTTTCAGGTTCAGATTCACAGCGATGATAAGGAGCCGGAAAAATTTATCTGGAATTTCTGGCATGGCGTAATGATGAAGATGATACGTGAGATTACGCCCTTAAAGCTTGAAAAAGTTCCCTATGAAGGGGAGGAGGAAAGCAGAAAATACCAGATAAAAGAGCTGGAGAATCTATACGCCTATTTCCAGAACGGAAGCAATGCGGATGAACCCGATTCGGATATTACTCTTAATGTAACAACGGTATTTGAACTTTATACAGCCCTGGGAATCCATGTGCATCTTGTAATTGATGAATTTGACCGTATGGTGAACAGACAGGTGAACAGTCTGTTTTATGAAAATCTGTTTGAATTGTCTCCTGTCAAAAGTATGAACGATTACAAGTTGTCCATTATGCTGATTGCCAGAAGACAGATTAAGACTATCAAACATCAGTTGAACAGCGATTCCAATTTTGAAGATGCCTTTCCGGCAGTGACCTTGCGGGGATTTCTGGACAAAGAGCTGGATCAATATTTTGAAACCTATAAGGAGTTGCCCTGTGGGATGCCCACGAAAGAAGAGCAGCGAGGTATTCTTTATTTCTGCGGCAGGCATCCGGGGCTTTTGATGAAGATGCGGGAAGCGTTGAAGGATAAGTATACGTCCCGGGTGAATGAGCTGGAAATAGCAGATGTTTTTGTGGACAAGAATCTGGGAAGTGTGTATAGTCATATGGTTAATCTGATGCGGGAAGAATACGTGGACGATGAACGTACCATGGACTGCACGGATACCTTTGTCCAGACCTATATCGGTCCCGTGTACGATGCACACATTTCTGAGCATATCAGCGGGGTATTCCAGAGGGGCTTTGTAACGAAGATTCAATCGGACGGAAAGAGCCTTTTCGAGTTAGTAGGAATGGAAGATAACGATCGTTATGTATATGAGCCGTTGGCGCCCTACTTTGTGGAATATTTCAAAAACAGGGTACTTCCCGGTATGACAAATCATATCGGCGCATTGTTGAATCATACGGAATTAGAAGTCAGACAGGTGATTCTGCGGGTGATGAAGGAGCGTTTCCCCACTTCTTACGAAAGGGAACTGGAAAGCTTTGCACGGAGTAAGGACGGTTATCTGGAGAGCCTGCGGAATACGGCACTTCGGAATGATGCAGCTGAGAGAAACATTTCCTATACAAAGCTGGATGTGATGGCGTTTCATGATTATGCCAACATTATTAAACGGCATTGGGCAGACATGCGGGAGTATTTTCCGTCTTATTCCAACGTTTCCGCACTGGAAACGGATTTTATTTCCCTGCGGGACGGCAGAAACTGCTACGCACACAATAATTCCAATATACTGAATGTGCCCAGTCTAAAGAAGCTGCAGGGGATTTGTGAAAAGGTATGCAGGGATATTGCGGGAGAGACACAGGGAGAGGAAGTATCGGTGTCTGAAACGCCGGAGGCATCTGCTCAGACTGCTGCCGGTGCGGAAAGCCTGTTGAATCAAAAGGTGATTTTCTGCTGTCGTCGTCAGGCTGTGAATGGAAATTATCAGGGAATTATCAAAGGAACCGAATACCAGGCAACCCTGGGCAAACAGTCATCGGCAAAGTTTACGGACGCTGTTGGAACAGAGATGGAAGTTACCGTAGTGCAATGGAACAGCGGTCAAAACCGGTTCCGGGTGGAAGTGTAGTATAAATAACAGGAGATATTTATTTCATGGCAAAGAAACGTATGACTAATTTGGAACTGCTTCGTTGTCTCGCGATGATGATGGTGGTGGTGCTCCATTATCTGGGAAAGGGCGGACTTTTGCCGGGTCTGTCGGGAGCGGATTTAAACGGTACCGGTGTTGCGGCATGGCTGGCAGAGACCTTTTGCATCGTGGCAGTAAATGTATATATGTTTATCAGCGGATACTTTTTGAGTACCTCCACGTTTAAGCTGAGCAGATTACTGCAGCTGTGGTTTCAGGTATGGTGCTATTCGGTGGTATTTGGGGTTTTGGCAGCTTTGACCAGCACGGTCACTGGGGTGCCTGTTGATACCCATTATTTTCTGACACTGATGTTCCCTGTATCGATGGGACATTATTGGTTCATGACGGCATATATCTTCCTGTATCTTTTAACCCCGGTTTTAGGGCGCGCAATACGAGCTATGACAAAGCAGCAACTACAGTTGACAATAGTGTCTTTGCTGGTGGTATTTTCTTTGACAAAGAGCGTTTTGCCTTTACGGTTGGAGATGGATAGTCAGGGGTATGATTGCTTATGGTATGTGTGTGTGTTTATGTCGGCTGCTTATGTAAGACGCTTTGGGTTGCCCCGGATGAATAAAGCATGGAAAGGCATGCTGCTGTATGTGGGTGGCTGTATGCTGATTTTCGGCGGAACCATGGCGCTTAGATGGGTGTATCTGTCTACCGGAAGTCTGGGACGTATGCTGAATATGTGTATGGAGTACAATCACATTTTTACGTTTCTGGCGGCACTGGGATTGTTTATGGCATTCTTGAATATCAAACTTTCGGAAAAAGGAATAGTAACGAGTGTTATTGAAAAGGCGGCACCCTATACATTGGGGGTATATCTGTTGCACGAAAACATTGGTTTGCGGTATGTATGGCAGAACTGGTTGAGAGCAGACAGGATATCCGGCGTGGGTGAACTTGTGGTATGGACACTGATTGCGGCAGTTTGTGTATTTTGTGTCGGTGTTTTTACGGACGCGATGTATAAGCTGTTTGTGAAGGGATTGGGAGCGGCTTTCGGCGTTTTACCCTTGGGGCGAAAGTGGTTTGCACTGTTGCAGCGTGCGGATGCGGTATTTTCTCCTTCAACGGAACAAAGTGTGCCGGACGGGGATTCACTGTACACGGCGACAGGCATTATAGAACAGGCGGAAACAGAATAACAGAGAAGAATTAGAGAACAGGCGGAGGCAAAGTAAGCCGTGTAGATTCGGAAACAGGCGACGAAGCGAGGTTGCCTTTGAACGGATAACGCAAATATCGAAGAGTAGAAATGCAGACAAAATGCGGACAAAAATGCGGACAAAAATGCTGACAAAGGGAAGATAAAGGAGAATCGGGATGTTGCAGAATGGCAAACTCCAAAATGACAGATTACAGAGAGTGAAAGCTCTTTTGGAAAATATAGCAGTGGTGATACTTGCATTCTACCCGCTCCGGCATGTGGCATGCGGACTGGATTTGTGGGATACGGGCTATAACTATGCAAATTTTTGCTATATGGGAATGGAGCATATGGATCCCATGTGGCTTTTCTCTACTTATCTGTCTAATGTGGTGGGACATTTCCTGACGATGCTTCCAAACGCAGACAGCCTCATGGGAATGAATGTATATACGGGGCTGTTTGTAAGTGTACTGGCACTGGCAGG
>JAZQCX010000078.1:0-21578 GCA_045546495.1 Acetatifactor sp.
ATATAAAAATGAGGAAACATTTCTCAATGAGCAAGCTCCTTCGAAATGTTTCCTCATTTTTATCCGCACGTCTCTCTCGAATAACAAAAAGAACCGACCCCAAGGCTCCTATGTCCTCAAAATCAGTTCTTCGAAGTGGACCGCCAGGGGCTCGAACCCTGGACACCCTGATTAAGAGTCAGGTGCTCTACCAACTGAGCTAGCGGTCCATTGCTATTTGTGTTTCACAACGCAAGTGTTATTATATTCCATGCTTTTAAAAAAAGCAAGTCCTTTTTTCAAATTTTTTTAATTTTTTGCAAAATTATTTTTCCCGTCGATTTTTCCTACCTCTTTGCAGTCTTTACAGTATCCGTAAAGCTCCAGTTTATGGCTCGTAATAATAAAATCGCCGGTGTCCTTTTCCAAATGAATATGCGCAAAAGGGCAGCTTTGCAACGGCATTCTTTTGTGACACTCCAGACAAATCGCATAGTGCTTGTGCTCTCCGCGGTTTATGGAGTACACAACACTGCCGTCTTCCATCCAAACCGTCTTTTCAACGTAACCTTTTTCTTCAAAAGCTGCCAGAATCCGGTAGATAGTGGAAAGTGCGTATTCCTCTCCCATGGATGCCTTTTCAACCCGGCTGTAAATCTGAGTCGCATTCAGCGGCTCTGTCGCCTCCTTCAGCACTCTATATACCAGTTTACGCTGTTTTGTCCATTTTAATCCATGGGGATATTCCAATTCATTCCCTTCCGCATGAGGAAATTCCCATTTAACTGTCTTTTTCCCGTCCATTTTCTTCTCCATCTCAGAAAATATCCTTACCCTACGATAAATCCGGTCACAATTCCCACAATAACACCAATTCCGTACAACAGTCCCAAAATCTTCAGACATTCCTTCTTGTCATGGTTCACGCGGAACAACACCAGCAGTCCCACGCCGGAGCCTGTCAACAATCCTGCCAGCATGGCTCCCGTTCCCATCGCTCCCTGCAAATACAACTGGGTAATCACGACAGACCCCGCGCAATTCGGCACAAGTCCCACCACGCTTGCCAAAACCGGTCCCAAAATCTTTCTGTTCAGGATCAGATTACCAAGGACATCCTCACCCACCACATGAAGCAACAGGTTCAGACCGAAGCTCACCACAAAAATAAAAAATGTAATCTGAAGAGTATGGGAAATCGCGGAACGCAAAATCCCTTTTTCGCAGTGACAGTGCTCCTGCTCACAAATATCGTGAATATGCTCATGCACCGGTTCTCCCTTGCGGCGCAACACCATATCAATCAGCAAACCTGCCACCATACCGATTGCCGCTTTTGCCAGCAAAATTTTCAAAATCAGCTCCACCGGAGCTTTTTCCGAAAGCAGAATAGGCAACATCTCGTCCGACGTAGAAAGACAAATCGCAATCAGCGTACCCAATGTAATTACATGCCCCGTAAACAAATTCGCTGCCGCCGCGGAAAACCCGCACTGAGGCACGATACCCAGTATACCACCGATAACCGGACCGAAATTTCCCGCTTTTTTTACCAGCTTCTGTGTCTTATCGCCGGTCTTGTGCTCCAAATATTCCATCACAAGATAGGTCAGGAACAGAAACGGAACCAGCTTTAATGTATCCGGTAAAGTATGTTCAACAATCTCCAGCAAATGCATTTCCCAAATCATTCTCCCACTCGCAAATTCCAGATGCAAATGCAACTCATTCGCATCTGGAATCCAATCATACTTCCATCTGTTCTGTTTGTCAAGCAATTTTATCCGACAGTTTTTCCTGCATATATTACTCGAATAATTTCGCTTGACATTTTCATCGATTTTATATATGATTTTAATGTTAATTCGGCGCGTGGCTCAGCTTGGTAGAGCGCTGCGTTCGGGACGCAGAGGTCGCAGGTTCAAATCCTGTCGCGCCGATGAATAAGAAGCTTCCGCTTTTGCGGAGGCTTCTTTTTTATCCATGTCTATAGTGATTGAACCTGCTGGACGAGGCGGCACCGGACGCAGAGTCGCTGCACGCCGCAGGCGGGCATGGTCAGCATTCTGTCGCTCCGTTCCTTCTGTATCTATTTTCTTTCTGTTTGATTTCTGTAAAACGCTGCGCCAATTCCCATAATCACAAATATCGTTGCACCATTTAAGGTCTGCTGAAAACTGAAAATATTGTTCACCATGTATGCCAACAGAGAAAAGCCGCAAGCCAATACCAGCGCATCTTTCTTTCCTTTTCTAAAGAATCCGATGATACCGGAAAGAAACATACCCACAAAAGCAACCATGCCCACGATACCTACATTCACAAGAACTGTCAGCAGTTCACAGTGGGAGTTCGTCAAAACTGAATTGCCAAAATATTCATACAGCATTCCATACAGGCTCTCACTACTGTCCCTGTATAAGTAACACCACATGGCATCCGGTCCCACTCCAACTACCTTATGCAAAAAATCCTGCTCCGCAATACAGCGAACCGCTGCCTCCAGAGTAACACCTCTCCAGCTACCCCAGCTACGAGAGAAGGTAAAGATTGAATATTGGGACAGCTTCCCAATACTCCCGGGAAAAGCGGTATTCACCACTCCCAGCAAAATCACCAAAAGCACCATCCCTATAAATCCGCATGCAAGAATCCTTGCCAATATTTCAAAAAGCTTTTCTCTATATTTCCCTTTCTTTTTTCCGTCCAAAACCAATGCCAGCCCAAGCACTGACACCACCGTTAAAAATACAGAAAATCCGATTGAGGTTACGAAACTTAGCAACATACTTTCCTCTACAACGCTGCCGCCTCCCCGGACTTTACAAAGTACTGCACTTACAACGCACGCCCCCGCAAGCATCACCATCATCTGCCAAAAGTTCAGCATCTTCTGTTCTTCTTTCGCAGACATACAAAACAGCACCAGCATAACCACTACTAATGTTAACACACCACTGTCGCTGCCATGTGCCACCAATGTTCCGAAACCTACGACGAGGTACCACACCAGTAAATTTTTCTGCCACTGCTTCTGCGCCACACCCGTCCAAAATAGTACCACTCCAACAAAAAATACACACACCGCATAGCCGCAAAACCAATTTATATTACCAATCGTTGAAATAAACGCTTCCGACTGCGCCGCCATTTCTAAAATGCGGAATCTGAATCTATCCAAATACCCCAACAGGAATACCACTCCCGAAACCGGAAGTACAAGATACAGCATCCATTTTCTCGGTCTCCAAAACCGGGAAATCAAAAAGTAAACACCCACAAATACAAGCTGCGCAAAAAGCCCCATATACCAGCCGGGCGCACCCAACCACGCATCCTCGCGGTATGCGGACAACAAAAACGACAGAACTACTGCGCCCGTATAAATCCCCACGAAAATATCCAGCCATCTGTTTCCTTCTGTTTTGTCCTTCTTTTTCAGCGAGATTGATTTATTTTTCCTTTGCAGAAAAAATTCCAGTCCCACCAGCAATAAAATCAATATTGCCACCGGCACCAGAAGCATTCCCAATTTCTCGCTTACATTGCGGAAAAACAGGGCCTTATCCGTTCCGATACGCCTATAACCGTCTGAAAAATATAAGGGCAGACCTACAAAAATAAGCAAAATGTAAGCACATGCGCCGTAGTCCTCCACCATTTCCAGAAACCCTTTTATCTTTTGTATTTTTTTACTCATAACGCCCTCCCGCAACACTAATTTCATCATAAGTCAGTAATATCTTCATGTCAAATTGTTTCTCCCCGCACCGTTTTTCCACATTGCACACTTGCCGCTTTTCCACGCTCTTTCACCTAACGAATTTCACTTTTCCTCCGTTCTTTTATGGCAATCATTCCGAAGCTCATCCCGCCTCTCCAGACTGCGGTACGCCTCGGCAACAATGACAAAGCCCAAGGGCCCTCCTATCACGCCCCAAACACCAAACAAATGGATTCCCGCGTAGATGGAAGCAAGAATCGCCACGGGAGGAATCCCCACACGGCGCCCGATAAGTCGCGGCTCCAACATCTCCCGAATAAAGATACAGGCAACGTAAATCAGAAAGCAGACAACTCCCTGCCAATATTTTCCTAAAAACAGCTGCTTTATTCCAAGGGGTATCAATACAATTCCTGTTCCTACGAACGGTAACGCATCCAGTACCCCCGCAAGAAGTCCCCAAAGAGCACCGTTGCGTATACCGCAAAATCCTAAAATGGCTGCTGCCAAAATACCGATACTGCTCATTATGATTGCCTGTGCCTTTACAAACGTAGCAATATATCGGATAATGCCGCAGATAATCTCCAAAAAGACATGACACTCTTCCCTATCCAGCAGACGGTTCATAATGTCATCATAATCCTTGGCAAGCAAAACCGTTGCAATTACAAAGGTAATCAAAAAACCGCCGATTGCCGCCAGTGTGCCCACATATTCCAGCGAATTTGACAGCATCCCCGGCACAAATTCCGTTTGGAAGTAATCAACGCCCTCCTGAATCCGCAGAACTATTGTATTTTCCAGATAACCTGCGTCCACGCCAAAGGTATCTCCCACCATCGCACAGGTGCGCCGCACAAAATCGGAAAGTCCGCTCTCCAATGCATCCAGCTTATCGCTCCAGTCCGGCATGCTTCCTACAATCCACGAAAACAGAATCCAAATCAGGCTTCCCACAATTCCGCAGGCGAGAAGAAGCAACAGGATGGCTCCCACCTGCCTATGAACCTTTAGTCTGCTCTGCATTTTCTGCAATAGCGGTCCGAAAATTGTAACAAACAGCATGGCAATCAATACCGGTGCCGTAAGAGGCGTGATGACTTTCAAAAAAAAGTAGACTGCTCCCGTCAACAGAAGCAGTCTGACCAGCTTATTCTTTACCATTTTTTCTGCCATACATCAGCCTCCTTTTCGTTTCTATAAGGCTTAGTATGGTTTATTTCCATCAATTTATTTATGGTCGAATTTTGAAAAAACATCCGCACGGGGCTTAATACGAAACTGCTTTTTCTCCTTGGTAGCAGGATGCATAAATTCCAAGCTGTAGGCACACAGCGCCACGTTCCGCACCCCCAGCTCACCGGATAACGCTGCCGTTTCCTCATTCCCGTATTTTGTGTCTCCTAAAAGCGGCAGCCCCGCGTGGGCCATTTGGGCACGTATTTGATGAAACCTTCCGGTCTCGATGGAAATATCCATCAGCGAAATCTTCTTTTCCCATATATCTATACTTTTCTGCAAACAGTATTCCAGTATTGCCGGCTTTGCATCTGCAATTTTGGCATCTGTTTTCCCGAGAATCTGTGCCCTGCTGTTTGCATCCTTATACATCTCATCCACAAGTCGAGCCCTGTCCGCCGACGGTTTTCCACATACAACCGCGTAATAGTGCTTTGAAAGGAGTCCTTCTCCGTCACGCAGCTGTTCCGTCAGATTTGCAGACGCTTTTTTATTTTTTCCGAATACCAGTAACCCCTCTACCGGCTGATCCAGCCTGTGGATAATTCCCAGATAGGGCGCGCTTCTTTCCCGCGCCGTCTCCGTTCCTCCCGACTGCCGTACCAGATAGTTTTTCAACTCACTGACCACATCAGCCTGTCCCACGCGGGCGCTTTGGGTCGCCAGACCTGCCGGCTTGTAAATCACCAGTACATCTTTGTCTTCATATATAATTTCCGTTCTCATTTTCTGTTCTCCGCCGTTTTTATGCACCGCTTTCCGCCGCGTCCCCTCGCTGCTTCATGGTTTCTTTAGATGTCGCGCATCTTACGGTTCCTTTGTCCGCTATGTGACCGATACCCCTCTAGCGTCTCAGTCCTTTCGGATAATGGTTTTTCATAATACCACCCGCCAGCTTTCCCCAGCCGATGGAAAAACCGTCCACACAAATCAGGTACCAGCCCTTTTCTCCCTCCGCAGGAAAGGTCTGACCACTCAGATAGGCCGCGGTTCGCGGGTCATTCCACGCAAGGTTCCAAACGTGCTTTGCCTTCCAGGGTGCCATCGCCAGTGCAAGTGCATGAGAGGGCTCAAACCGGTTCTTTTTTATCTCACCCAGATGAAGCCCCGGCCGGAGCACCTTCAGTCCCTTTAACGCGGGCATATCACGGGGTGCAAGATAAAGATTATCGCCAAATCTTATGTATACACCGTTTTGCACATCCGCTTCCCATCCGGCAATACCGGTTTCCTGACCTGCGGATGTCTCCCGGTCTATCGTCTCTTCCGCAAACTGCAGATATTCACCCAGTTCTTTTTCCGAAATTCCTTTTACCACACCATTTGCAGACGGTACGGGGTAGGCCGGTGCCTCTCCCTGTTTCTCCAACAGTGCCGCGAAATGTCCCTCTCCCTTAACATGGTGAGGCCAGAGACGCAGTGTCTTCTCTATTCCCTCCCCAGACTCTGTCACATAAGCTGCCACACCGTCACAGCCACCCTTGCCAAAAGCAGATTTTTCTATTTGCAGTAGCCGGTATTCCGGATGCAGTCTCAAAAATCTGCTGATGCTGCCTTCGTTTTCCTCCGGTGCAAAGGTACAGGTAGAATATACAAGCCTGCCGCCCGGTCTCAGCATCTGCGTAGCACACTCCAAAATCTCATCCTGTCTTTCCGCGCATAACGTTACATTCTCCGGGCTCCACTCCTCACAGGCTGCCTCGTTTTTCCGAAACATTCCTTCGCCGGAGCAGGGTGCATCCACAAGAATCTTATCAAAGAAACCCGGAAATACCTTTGAAAGTGCCGCCGGTGTTTCATTGGTAACACAGGCATTTACAATCCCCATCCGCTCTACGTTTTCCGACAGTATCTTTGCCCGGGCAGGATGGATTTCGTTACAGAGCAAAAAGCCCTTTCCTTTCAGCTTTGCCGCAAGCTGAGTAGTCTTTCCTCCCGGAGCAGCGCATAAATCCAGTACACGTTCTCCCGGCATCACCTGCAACAATTCTGCCGGTGCCATGGCACTTGGCTCCTGTATATAATAGACTCCTGCCTCATGATAGGGATGCTTACCCGGCTGATCCGTATTTTCGTAGTAGTAACCGTTTTCTGCCCATGACACGGGGGAAAGCTTCCCGAAGCAGGTCTGTCCCGTCAGCTTTGTAGCACACACCCTCTCTACATCATACTTTAAACTGTTTAAGCGGAGTGCCTGATAGCGTTCCTCTCCGTAGGATGCTAAAAATGCTTCATATTCATCCTGCAACATCTGTTGCATTCTTTCCTCAAAAGCTCTCGGAAGCATACCGGACGTTTACCTCTCTTTTCTGCGCGACGCGCCATCCTTAATCTGAAAGAAAGCAGACCCGTAAAGGTCTGCTTTACAACTGTTATCACTATTTCATAAACTGGGAAACATCAATCTCCACTCGCTGTCTGTTATCGGGTGTAAACACTGTATCCAGAATCTGGATTTTCTCGTAGGTATCCCGCATGGACAAATCAAAGAGCGTATTACTTCTCAGTCCCAAAACAACAGGACGGTCAATGACCCGACTGTTTTCCGTTACAATAATACCCTGCTCACCATTGCTGAGCATTACATAGGAACCGGTCGGTAATATACGAATACATTCCTCCAACAAATCGGTTGCCTTCTGGGAATACTTATCCTTTTCCTCCCGAATAATTTTCAATGCAGAAAACGCGGACATGGGCGACTTATAAGGACGCACCGCAGTTAATGTATCATAAATATCCGCCACCTGCAATATCTTTGTTCCCGGCAACAGCGTCTGCTCCACTCTGGGACAGTTGGGAAGCTTATTACCCAATTCCCGGGCAAGCTGAATAATATATCTGCGCACTCCCGCGGGATACGCATAGTTGGCGCTCAAAACGTTAAAGCCCTCCAACTGACACCTGTAGACGGTATTCATCTCCATAGGAGTTAATTTACCCTCTTTATGGAGAATCTCCGGCGGAACAAGAAGGCGACCGATATCATGGAAGATAGCGGCTTCAATCAGGTACTTGATTTCCTTCTGATCCATATTTATCTTTTTAGCAAGTCGGGCACTCAATACAGCTACATTTAAGGAATGCTTACTGATAAAATCATTTTCTCCCCGTAAGCACTGGTTAAAGTTCATCTTCTCCGTATTACATCCGTAACGGCTGTATATTAAATTCACAAGACCATCCAGCTTCAACGGTCTCCTATTATCCAGAACATCCTTTAAAGTCTCGTTTACCACATAGGTCTGCGCCCACTGGAACCGCTCAAACTCCAATTCCTCCTCGGTAATCGGAGGCACCGGCTCTGCCGGATCCAAAATGTAGGTACCATACAAATCCAGCTGACGCAGCTTTTCCAACGTAGCTGCCTCTACCTTAACACCGCTTGCGAACAGCAATACCCCGTCTTTATTGAAAATAGTTTTTGCAAATCTGTCTCCGATTGAAATGTCTGCTGTTTTTACATACCGCATAGCGATTCCCCCGACGTAATATAGTACCCACCACCTTATATTATATCATTCTTTTTTCAGGTAGCAAGTAAAATTTGCAGATAACTTCTAGGAAACTTAAAAAAGAATCAGAAACACTTCAGCTCTATGCGTGCTTGTGAATTCCTGTCACAGAATAAATAACCCATTCTGCTATATTGGTCGCATGATCACCTATACGCTCAAAATACTTTGCAATCATAAGTAAATCCAGCGCAAATTCTCCTTCTGCAGGCTGTGAAGCAACCAGACGGATAATGCTTGTCTTCATCTTATCAAAGTAATCGTCCACAACATCATCATAATACAATACGGACTCTGCCAGTGCTATATCCTTTTTTACAAAGGCCTCCACACTTTCCGTTACCATCTTTATGGTGGCCTGCGCCATTTCGCCTATCATCTCCATTCCTTCCATGGTATGCCCCTGCAGAAATGTAGTAATATCCGCTATGTCCTCCGCCTGATCACCGATACGCTCCATATCGGTTATCATTTTCAATGCAGCCGACACCTGTCGCAAATCCTTTGCCACCGGCTGTTGATGAAGCAAAAGCCGCATACAAAGCGATTCTATCTCCCGCTCCATCCGGTCAATATTTGCGCCTTCCTCCTGTACTTTTTTTGCCATTTCCACATTACCCGTCATCAACGCATTTGCCGCCAGTAAAATCACTTCTTCACACACAGCACCCATCATTGTCAATTCCTTATTCAGCTGATTCAGCTGCTCATCAAACCGGTTTCTCATACTTAATCTCCTTTCCGAGAGTGTCATAAATTAGTCTGCCAAAATCAACATTTTTAGCCGAATCTGCCGGTAATATAATCCTCGGTTCTCTTATCCGCAGGCTGTGAAAAGAGCGTATCCGTATCGCCAAATTCCACCAGTTCACCCAAAAGAAAAAAAGCCGTATAATCCGAAACACGTACTGCCTGCTGCATATTGTGCGTCACCATCACAATGGTATACTTATCCTTTAACTCTGTTACAAGTTCCTCAATGCGTGCGGTAGAGATAGGGTCAAGCGCAGAGGTGGGTTCATCCATCAACAGTACCTTTGGCTCCACCGCAAGCGCACGCGCAATGCAGAGTCTCTGCTGTTGACCGCCGGATAATCCCAGAGCATTTTTCTTCAGACGATCCTTCACCTCATCCCAGATTGCAGCACCTCGCAGAGCATTCTCCACAATCTCATCCAGCTTCCCCTTGTTTGTGATACCGTGTGTTCTCGGTCCGTAAGCAATGTTGTCATAGATGCTCATGGGAAAAGGATTCGGCTTCTGAAATACCATCCCGATTTCCTTACGCAACTGATTAACCTCAGTCTCCTTTGCGAAAATATCCTTATTTCCATATCGGATGTCACCTGTAATCTTCACTCCGGGGACTAAGTCATTCATACGGTTTAAAGTTTTCAGAAAAGTAGATTTACCGCAGCCGGAGGGTCCGATAAAAGCTGTAATGCTCTTCTCCGGAATCTCAATACTCACATTTTTTAATGCCTGATGTTCTCCGTACCACAGACACATATCTCTCACCGAAATAATCGCCATTATAAGTTCCTCCTCTTGACAAAAAACTTTTGTACTCGTGTGGCCGCGAAATTAATACACACAGTAAGGACCATCAAAATGGTCGCTATCGCAAACGCCACCTCAAATTCACCCTGCTCCTTGGCATAAACATACAGCGCTACCGCCAGGGTTGCACCGGGGGATGCCAGGCCGTCAATCAGTCCGTTGATTGCATGAGCAAAACCTGCCGTAAACAATAATGCCGCCGATTCTCCAAAAATTCTGCCCACGGAAAGGATGCAACCCGTAATCACACCGTCCACACATCCCGGTAATACCACAGTTCGCACCACACGCCACCTTCCTGCGCCCAGCCCGAATGCACCCTCTCTGTAAGATTGAGGAACCGTTTTCAGGCTCTCCTGTGTCGTTCTCATAATCGTTGGCAGATTCATAATCGCTAATGTCAGCACCCCTGATAAAAGGCAGGTACCGAAAAGATTTGTAAACAAGAGCATACCTACCAGACCATAGATAATAGACGGAATCCCGGATAAGGTTTCCGCTGCATATTCTATCACTGCCACCATTCGCTTATTGGAAGCATATTCTGTCAGATAAATCGCTGCACCGACTCCCAGCGGCAACACAATTACCAGCGTACCTAAAACAATATATAACGTGTTTAGGATATTCGGTAAAATACCGATTGTTCCCGACAGATAGCTGGGCTTTGTTGACAACAGCTTCCAGTCAATATGAGCCGCACCTTTTGCAATTACATAAATTAACAGAAACAGCACCAGCGCCGACGTCAGCAACATTGCCGAATACATCAGCAGGCGCATTCCTATTTCATACATTTTTCTCTTATTTAGCCAATTCTTTTTCAGCATAATCATCCCTTCTCTTTCTTCAAAAAGAAATTCAAGGTTGCGTTAATCATTAATATAAAAAGGAACAGTACAAGTGCAATGGAGAACAACGCCTGCCGTTGCAACCCCGAAGAATAGGACATTTCACTGGATACGGCGGTAGTCAAAAATCGCACGCTTTGAAACAATCCCGGCATATTAGGTGCATTTCCTGCCACCATCATAACTGCCATTGCTTCTCCGATGGCACGTCCCACACCCAGTACAACCGCTGCCGCAATACCGCTTTTAGCCGCCGGCACGGAAACCCGAAAATAGGTCTCTATGGAAGTAGCTCCCAGCGCCAACGAAGCATCCTCATACTCCTTCGGAACAGCGTCCAACGCGGTAACGGACATCTTGATAATGGACGGTAAAATCATAATTGCCAAAACAATAATGGACGCCAGCAGGCTTGCCCCATCCGGTACATCAAACAGCTTACGTATACCGGGGACTAAAACAAGCATACCGACCAGACCATATACAACGGAAGGAATACCCGCGAGCAGACTGACTGCTGCTTCCATGGTTGATTTCATTCTTGGCGATGCCAGCTTACTTAAATACACCGCTACCAGAAAGCCTACCGGAACCCCCAGCAGAATTGCACCTCCCGTACCATATACACTGGTCAGGATAAAGGGCAGAATACCATACTTCGGCTCTGCCGCAGTAGACGCCCATTCCTTTCCGAACAGGAAATCAGTTATACCTATCTTATGGATAGCAGGAATACCGGAAATCACCAGATAAATTGTAATCAGCAAAACGCAGCCTACTGTTATCAATCCCAACAATAGAAACACTCCGTGAATTACTTTTTCCATGAATTGATTCTTTTTCATAACATTCTCCGTTTCGATGTGACAAATCACATAAAATGCCATAAATTCGCACTACCGCAAAAAGCGCCGGTCACTTCTGACCGTCGCTTCGCCCGGCTTAGTTTGCGGAGACTACGCCCGCAGAAGAGATGATTTCGTTTGCGTCTGCAGAGGTTGCGTAATCAAAGAACTTCTGCGCCGCCTCAGACAACGCCTTATCCTTTGCTGTTACAAGAACAAAAGGACGCTGTACTGCATAGCTTCCGTCTTTAATGGTTGCTTCCGTAGGAAAAATACCGTCTACGGACAATGCCTTCACGCTGTCCTTTACGGAAGCAACGGATGCGTAACCGATTGCACCAGGATTCTGCGCTACCGTCGTAATAACGTCTCCCGTGGAAGTCAGCTCCTGGCGATACTGACAAGCATCCTCTGTATCTGTAATGGACTCGAAACCATCTCTTGTACCGGAGCCCGCTTCCCGCCCGATAAGTACGATTTCCGCATCATTGCCACCTATCTCGGACCAGTTTGAAATTTCACCCTTATAGATACTTCCGATAGTCTCCAAATCCAGATCTTCGATGGGATTCTGGGGATTTACGATAATTGCGATTCCGTCATACGCCAAAATGGTTCCCACAAGACCTGCCGCCTTTTCTTCCTCCTTTAAATCACGACTGGAAAGACCGATATCGCAACGCCCCTCCTGTACCGCTTTGATACCGGTTCCCGAACCGGTGGGGTTATAAGTAAATGTAATTCCGCTCTCCTCTTCAAATGCCTCACCCAGGGAACCGATAACCTTTTCCATGGAGGTGGAGCCGTCTGTTGTTACACTGCTTTCTTCCTTACTTCCGCATCCTGCAAGCGCGGATATTGCCATCGTAGCTACTACCATCATTGTTACAATTTTCTTCTTCATTTTTGAATTCTCCTCTCAATTTTACACATTTCTTTTCGCTTTACATTTTCCATTTTAAGAAGCTTATGTAAAATGCAAAAGACAATCTGTGTAAAATTTTTGTCAAGTTCGAACCTTTTCAAACAAGAATTTTCTAAGATGAATTAAAACATTTTAGAAAGTTGATACAACATGGATTTCCATGTATAATGGGATGGAATCTTCTGTTTTGCTCCGACAATTGAAACAGAAGTACCTGTCAATTTATTAAAATAATGTTTGGGAAATTATAAACTTGGATTTGCAGCCGCAAACCTGCAGACATCGGAAAGGCATGGAATTACTATGAAAAGAGAACGACTGGGAAGCCGCTTGGGCTTCATTTTATTAAGTGCCGGATGCGCAATCGGCATCGGAAATGTTTGGAAGTTTCCTTATATGGTGGGAAAGAACGGCGGTGGTGCCTTTGTTTTGATTTATCTGTTCTTCCTGGCTGTTATGGGAATACCCGCCCTGACGATTGAATTTTCCTTAGGACGGGCAAGTCAGAAAAGCCCTGTCAGAATATATAAGGAGCTGACTCCCGGAAAAAGGAAGTGGAACTGGCACGGTTACGCCGCCATGGCAGGAAATTATCTCCTGATGATGTTCTATACCTGTGTTACCGGCTGGATGCTGCAATATTTTGTAAAGACCGCCTCGGGCGAATTCGAAGGTGCTGACCGGGAAGGTATCTCTACTATTTTCAGCGATATGCTGAAACAGCCCGGTTCCATGATTCTCTTTACTTATTTTGTCATTATTATCTGCTTTGCCATTAATTCCATCGGCGTTCAAAAGGGCTTGGAGCGCATTACAAAATATATGATGATTGCGCTTTTGGTCATTATGGTTGCGCTTGCTGTAAACAGTATGTTCTTAAAAGGTGGCGCAGAGGGCTTAAAGTTTTATCTGATTCCCGATTTGGAGCGGATGAAGACAACGGGAGTGGGTAAAGTTATCGTTTCCGCAATGACGCAGGCGTTTTTTACCCTAAGTCTCGGTATGGGTTCCATGGCTATTTTCGGAAGCTATCTGGACAAGGAGCGCAGCCTGATGGGTGAGGCAGTCAACGTTGCCGCACTGGATACCTTTGTGGCCTTTGTGTCCGGTCTGATTATGTTCCCGGCATGTATGGCGTACGGCGTAGATGTAAATTCCGGTCCGCCCCTTATTTTTGAAACGCTCCCCAACATTTTTAACCACCTTACCATGGGAAGACTCTGGGGGAGCCTGTTCTTTGTATTTATGAGCTTCGCCGCTCTGTCTACCGTACTGGCTGTATTTGAAAACATTATTTCCTGTACCATGGATGTAACCGGCTGGAGCCGTAAAAAGACCTGCATTATCAATGCTGTCGCCATGATGCTTTTAGTCCTGCCCTGCATCTTCGGCTACAATCTCTGGTCTTCCTTTAAGCCCTTTGGCGAAGGTACCGCTGTACTGGATTTAGAAGACTTTATCGTAAGCAACATCCTGCTGCCCGTCGGAACCCTGATTTATGTAATCTATTCCACGACACGCTTTGGATGGGGCTGGGATAAGTTTGTGGAGGAAGCCAACGCCGGAAAAGGCATGAAGATAAAAAAATGGATGCGTCCTTATATGACCTTTGTACTGCCTGTTATGATTTTGATTTTATTTGTGTACTCCATGATTGATGTGTTTATGTGATGATTTGGAGAAAGGAAGACTCTATGAAAGCAATTTTATTCGATATGGACAGAACGCTTCTGCCTATGGATGAGGACTTATTTATTCAAAGCTACTTCGGAGGGCTTGCAAAAAAGCTCTGCCCGCTGGGTATCGAAAAGGAACCATTGGTGGCCGCCATCTGGAAGGCTACCGGTGCCATGATAAAAAATGACGGCAGCAAGAGTAACGACAAAGTATTTTGGGATACCTTTGCCCTGCTTACAGGCAAGGACAGTGCACCCTTTATTGAAGCGTCCACAGAGTTTTACAAAAAGGAATTCTTTGCCGTAAAAGAAGTGATGCGTGAAAACCCGCTTGCAAAAGAGGCTGTGTCTGTTGCACGAAAGGTTGCGGAAAAGGTTGTCCTCGCTTCCCAGCCTGTTTTCCCCATGGCAGCACAGGTTGCAAGAGCAGGCTTCGTAGGCCTGACCCCTGAGGATTTCGATTATATCACCGCCTACGAAACGGAAAGCTACGCAAAACCCAATCCGAAATATTATGAAACTCTCTGCAAAAAATTAGGCGTAGAACCGAAGGACTGTCTGATGATCGGAAATGACGAACGCGAGGATATGCACGCGGCCTCCGCTGCAGGCTTAAACTGCTATCTGGTCACGGACTGCATGAATCCCAACGAAGAATACCCTTGGGACGGGCCCAAGGGCAGCTTTGCAGAAATGATTGAAATGCTTAGGAATCTTCCGGCATCTAAGTGAAGATAACCTGAGAACCGTCTGAGATTCCGCAACACTGCTGTTTCGTTGAGAATTCCCGCTACCAAAGCTGATTTTTGAACATCTCCACGTGTATCATAATATGTCCGATATTTCCCTCACCCGCGTACTTCTGCGGGTCGAAAAAGTCCTTGTCCAACGTGGACCAGTAAAGATCATTTTCATCACCCTGCACTTCTACTGCCTTATTCAGCTTTCCCGCGTATACTTCAACATAGCAGTCGCCCAGATGATAAGTAAAATCCATCATATGACACAACCGGATGTCCTCTCTCGTAATAGAGGTTTCCTCCCAAAGCTCACGATATGCCGCGTCCAGTCCGTTCTCGCCCGGCTCAATCTTACCGCCCACAAAATTGGAAAGTCCCTTGTACGGGTCTTTTTTGCGTAGGCACATCAGCACTCTGTCCGCCTTTTCATTAAATACCGCAATTGCATTGTAGCCCTGCATCCTTCGCCCCTCCGTCTTATCCTTTCTCGCACTTGGAAATCAGCTTTTTATAAACATTCTCTACCATCCATACTTCCGTGGACGCCTTGCAGGCTTCCTCAAACGCAAACCACTTCACCGCCTGATTTTCGTCCTTGTTGGCAACAAGTGTTTCTTCCTCCGTTGCCTGCGCCAGATAGGTCACGTTCAAATGCAGATGGCTGGGCACATACACGCCCTTTTTCACATGCCCGTTTACCGTCAGGATTTCCAGACTGAATATTTCAGGTTTCAGCAGAATTGCATGGGTTACTCCGGTCTCCTCCCGAAGCTCCCTCATAGCCACCGCACACAAATCCTCCTCACCGTCCGCGTGCCCGCCTGTCCAAGACCATGCATCATAAATGTTATGATACACCATCAGCGTCTTCGTGCGTTCCGGGTTCACCGTCCATGCGGATGCCGTAAAATGTCCTATCAGGTTTTCCCGGCTTAGGCAGTCACTGTTGTTTTCCATAAACCGCAGCATTATCTCCCTGTCCCGCGCTTCCTGTTCGTTTGTGGGTTGATATCGTTTTATTTCTTCATACAGGCTCATCTTACAACTCATCCTTTTCCTCGCAAATTTCACTCATTTTCTTTTGTAGCATTATCTTCTCAACCGACCTGTTTCTAACATTCTCTTATCTAACCGCTCTCCCGCACTGTATTTCACTTATCCTGCACTTCTCTTGTTCCGAACTTCCCGCAAATCCAAAGTTTCTGTATCATTCATTTAAAACAACTTCATCTGCTCATACTTTTCGGGAAATTCGTGTAAATATCGAAAGCAGTCATCCACCGTATGCAGCATACCGTTTCTCCTGCAAACCTCTTGAAGATACTGCATCAGTTCCCCGTTGCGCTCACTTGTCAGCTCATAGGCGGAGCCGTATTTGCGCTGATACCTTTCTTTCAACCCAGGAAAATGCCTGTCCAAGGCATTGTAAAAATATTCCCGGTTTCCCTCCCGCATGGTAACACCCATGCCGAAGCAAATAATCCCCTGCACCTTCGCTTTGATACAGTAATCCAGAAGTCCTTCCAGGTTTTCCCTTGTGTCATTTATGTAGGGCAAAATCGGCGACAGCCAGACAACCGTAGGGATTCCGTTATCCCGGCAGATTTCCAGTACCTCCGCGCGCCGCTTCGTTGTACACACATTAGGCTCCAAAATCCGGCACAAATCCTCATCATAGGTAGTCAATGTCATCTGCACCACACACTTTGCTTTTTCATTGATACTTTTTAACAGATCCAAATCACGCAAAATTCTGTCAGACTTCGTCTGAATCGCCAGCCCATACTCATAGAAATCAATCAGCTCCAAGCATCGCCTTGTCAGCTTCAGTGTCTCCTCGCAATGCATGTACGGGTCGCACATAGCCCCGGTGCCAATCATGCATTTCTTCCGTTTGGAACGCAACGCCTTCTCCAACAGCTCCGGTGCGTTCTGCTTTACCTCGATGTCCTCAAATGCATGCTCCATACCATAGCAACGGCTCCGGCTGTCACAGTAAATGCACCCGTGGGTACAGCCTCTATATAAGTTCATTCCGTTTTGGGCAGACAATATCCCCTTCGCATCCGTAAAATGCATCCTTCACCCCCATACAGACCGGTCTGTAAATTAGCTCTCCTTTACCCTGCCCAGCTGCTCATATTTCTGTTTTTCATTTTCAAAAACATTCAGGTAATCGCAAACTGCCTCCGCAAAGTCCACAAAAGCGTAGCCCTGTGCAGTTATGACATTCCTGTCAGTTACACATCTTTTTTCTGCATAATTGGCTCTGTCAAAGGGATCATCGCAGCCTAGCTGTCGAATCTTCTCTGGGGAGCAGGAAGTAGTATAGGCATATTCGCCGAGTATCCCGGCTCTCCCTAAAAACTGCGGTGCAAAACAGATTGCCGCCACCAGCTTATCCTCCTGTACCATCCGCCGAATCAACGGACAAATGGCATTCTGCTCATTGTTGATAGGGCCGCCCGGAATCACCAATGCCTCCACATCTTCCATGGAATCCCACGCCTCTGCCTCTTCAATCAGCTTATCCGCCACATACCGCAACCCGGACTGGGCAACCAGCTCATCCAAAGTTTCCGATATCGCAACAATCTCCCTTTTTCCCGCATTTCTCAGTCGATGCAGAAGCAGGCTGATTTCAAAGTCCGCCATATCGTCATATATGTAGCACAATATTTTTCCCATTTTAGTCACCATACCCTTCCGGTTTACACTACCCCTTATTGATTTACGAAAAGCGTGCATAAAATATAGTCTGGTTCGGGCTCCGGCTAAATCTCGAACAAATTGTATTTCCGGATTTCAACACACGTTTTCCCTTCGAAGGTAAACTGTACCACCCAGGGCATTAAATGCCTAATCTTATCAAAATCGGAATGACCAAAGGTTTTATCATACCAATTAATAACAGTACTTAGTGCTGTTCCGTGGCTTCCGATAACTACATTTTTACCTTCGTATTTTTCCAACACAACGTTTAAAGCTGAGATATTTCTGGCTTGTACCTCTCCCAAACTCTCACCATCGGACAGCTTGTAGCTGAAATCCTCCCATTGCTTTCTACAAAAAGCGTTAAAATCTTCTATCCACCCGCTGTCCACTCTGCGTTCCCTGAACTCATCTATGGTAATAATCTCCATCCCTTTTGCTTCCGCAAAATCCCGCACGGTATCAACTGCTCTTTTAAACGGACTCGACAATACAACGTCAATTTTCTTATCCGTCAAGAAATCTGTCACAAGCTTTCTATCCTGCAGTCCCTTATCCGAAAGTTCTCTTGACATATCGTCATGGTTTTCATAATTAGGCTCCGCATGCCTGACAAAATACACGGTTGTCGTCATCCATTACCTCCACATTTGGGGCGCCCATACACTGCACTCCCAGATTAATGTTTTGTTACTGCTTATTATATCATATAGCTTCATTTTTACAAACATCCCTGTTTGATACATTCTCAGTGAAGTATAGATTTTCTGTCTCCTTGTTCTAAACTAGCATTGCCATTTTTCAATAACCATGTTATAGTTTTCACATCATAATTTTACTCATACCAACATGCGTCTTAATCGTGCAGCATCTCTAATTTTCATTTCGTTGCACATCAACCTTGGCATCTCGCCAAATACTCAATCTATTACAAATCTATATTCATTTCTAAGGAGGATTATCTATGTCTCAAAAACACACAAGCCTTGTACCCTTTTCGTCCCTTGCAGAGGCTACCGGACCTCTTCCGTTTAACATGACCAATGATTACTTATTTAAAGCGGTACTTCAATCAAACAATCATGTGCTGTGCGAGCTGATACGCTCTCTGTCCTATCTCGCACGCTCCTTTGACCAAACTAACCGCGGGCAAAAATACAACGACATTCTTTCCGTCATACATATCGGATTTCTTGATTTTACCCTTTTTAAAAGCTCTCCACGATTTTATTCAACATACAAGCTTACAGAAACGGAAACTCACCAAGTTTATAGTGACAACTTCGACTTACGTGTGCTAGACTTAACTCAGATAGACATGGCAACAGATGAAGATAAGAAATGGCAACTCGATTACTGGGCAACTCTTTTCAAGGCAAAAACATGGGAGGACTTAAAGGCTATGGCAAATACAAATGTATTTATGGATGAAGCATGCCAGACAATATTTAAGATGACTGCTGATGAATGGGTTCAGAAATGCTGCTACGACAGGGAAGACTATTTAGCCGATATTGAGTCCTATAAAGACCTTGTTGCCGAAAAAGATGCTGTAATTGCAGAAAAAGATGCCTTTATCCGAGAGTTAAGGCAACAGCTTTCCAACACGCATCAATAGGCATTACAAAAGGCAGAACCACGGTTCTGCCTTTTCTATGCCGCACTATACTTTAAAGCGATATAGCACACCCCACCGCTATTTTTCTCTCTATATAGCCTTTTTACCTTATTCTCGGGGTGTTTAAAGGCTTTTTACAAGTTTTTGGCTATACAGAAAATTGTTTTTAACACTTTTTCTAAACTACTTTATTTTTTCTGTGGTAATATTTTTGGTAATATTCGCTCCGTCTTTTCAAAAGTGGTAATATTACCATTTCGTTGATATAAAAATTATAACTCATAACCCCCCAAAAGCAACTCGTATTTTATATGAATTTTGTGAAAATATTTCGGGATTTTTGGCAGAGAAAAAGATACTACACATTAAGCATAGTATCTTTGTAAATCATAGCTTATCTCTTTAATAAACTGAAGTTTAAGCATGGTGCATAATAAAAATTTTATGGTTGATACTCATTTAAAATGTCAAGAATTCCCTTTTGATAAACATTGCCATCCAAAACATCCCCATTTGGCGAAAAACCTATAGCTCTAATATCCTTTGGATTTTCATCATATGGACTTGAATACTCTACATTTTCATCAAAATACTCTCTAAGGTATTTCAATGCATTTCCACTTGGAAAGATAACATTTCCTGACCCAACTGGAATATTCAGATAACCAAACTCCTTTATTATCTCTCTCGTCTTCACATTGTATGGGTTGTTATCATCTTCACTAACAAGCCACGCTGGACTTAATTTTATACGGATTTTCGACTTTGCCACACACTCAGCAAAAAACTTCACTGGCTCGAGCGGAATTGTTTCTTGATGAAATGCGTCAACAGATAACAATATTTGACAGACACCACTCTTTTCAAGATTTTCAACAACTTCTTTTATTCTATTCAAATCTTTAGAAAAAAAACCATTCGTAATCAAGTCCCTCTGAGGAATTCCCATCTCTGCCGCAATACTATGAATAGCACATACCACTTCAGGGTAGAGCAACGGCTCTCCTCCAAACGTCATTAGAGACCCTATTTCATAATTCTCACATACCTCACGAACTGCCTTTACCGCAACATCTGTATCAATATGACCCGTACAATTTGTATGCTCTCCTTCTGAACAATGCTTACATTTTCCTGTACAAGCCATTGTTATAACAAACTCAATTCGATTTAAATTCTTAACATATTCATTCATAATAAACTACATTCCTTTCAAAATTCATTTTATAATTTCATTTTGACGATGCAGTTCTGACAACATAAGCAATACTATAAAATTAACCTCGATACAATCTGTTGTCAGCATTAGAACTGCACCGAGTTGTTAATTCGTTTACTCACCTGTCAATCTCCTCTCAATAAAATAAGGATTAAGTATCTTCAAAGTTTCTACACCAAGTATATCATGCATCTTCACTTTTGCAACCAGTTTCATCGGCTATGTTCCTGCTGATACATCACTTCATAAGCCTTTTCTCTGTTCTTTCGTTCAATTCGGCTTTATCATCAATGAGTTTATTATATCTGTCTGCCAATTCGTTGTATTCCTTTACCATACCATCTAACTTTTTGTTTAGTCCCTCTTTTTCCTGCTCCATTTTCTTCTTATATTCCTTTGCAGACAATCCGCCCTGCTTCTTTTCTTCGGTTTCTTCGTATTCATCAATGTTAAAACCGTGTTTTTTGAGTATGATAGGCATAATTCTATGCATTGGAGTTATAAAATCTCTTGTAATAAGTGTTTTGGCTGATAATCGGTTGTCTTCGGTAATCATTAAGATATCTAAGTGCAAGTGGGGAAGTCCTCCCTTTCCGTCAGCACTTCCGCCCTCGTCCAAGCGTTCAAGTGGTAATTCGTCAGGGTATGAAAATACCGCCTCACAAATCCAATTACTTGCTTTGGTAATTCTGCCACCGCTTGCCACAAAAAGCACAAGTCCATTTTGAACTTGTGCCTTCAAACCATACTTTATTAAAATCAATTCCTTGACTGCCCAATATACTCTTCGATAACGGCCAACATTTCGGTTGCTCTTATATATTGTTCTTCGGCATCTTGTTTCGAAACGATAAAGAAATCATCATAATCGCAACTATTTCTAATTTGAAATGCCTGTTGTAAATATTTTGAATATTTTTTATCAAAAATTTCTGTCTTTATAAATTCCTTTTGAAAATAAGCAATTACACC
>JAZQCX010000079.1:0-4504 GCA_045546495.1 Acetatifactor sp.
GGTAGTAAATAGGCAGGAATACCATGTCAGCCTCTGCTTCTTTTGCTTTCTGAAGCTGAACGGAGAAATCGGTCTTATTATCAGCGGTAAATGCCTCTGCAGATACAATTTCAAAAGAATGATTCTTTGCTTCAACCGCAAAATTCTCATAAATACCGGAAGAATATACATCAGAGCTGTCATAGATAACAGCAACCTTGGTTGCAAGCTTATTCTCACCGATGTACTGTGCAGATGCGGTACCCTGTGCAGGGTCAGAGAAGCATACACGGAATGCGTTGTCATACTGGGTACATGCTACTGCAGTTCCGGAAGGGGTCAGCTGGAACATATTGTCAGCCTTTGTCTTCTCGGATACAGCGATACAGGGAGTACTGGTAACACAGCCAAGCAGTACGTCTGCATCCCAGTCCTTCAAAGAGTTGTAAGCATTTACAGACTTCTCTGCATCATGCTCGTCATCCTGGAAATTCAGCTCCAGCTTATATCCGTTGATACCACCTGCAGCATTAACTTCCTCAACTGCCAGCTCCAAAGCATTCTTTACAGCCAGACCGTAGGTTGCTGCACCACCGGTAGTAGGTCCGATGCCGCCAATCTTAAAGGTATCTGCGGAACTGCTTTCAGAACCGCTTGCTGCAGAACTGCTTGCTGTTGCTTCAGCATCGCCGCAACCTGCCATGGAAAGAACCATTGCAGTAGCCAGTGCAGCACTGACAAACTTCTTAAACTTCTTCATAATATTATCCTCCTTTTTTCGCCATTGATACGCTTTTGTATCAACGGTTCGATGATTGTATACAAGTATAATCATCATTTGTTAATGATACGATAAGGATTCCTTTTTGTCAACAAATAAATAACTTTTCAATAAAAACATGCATATTTTATGCGCATTTGCAGATAGTAATACAGCCGGGTTTACAAAAAGCCCGGAAAATATGTATAACGGAGGTATAGCTATGGGAAATAAATTCTTAGACGGCACTGCTTTGACAGTTGTCATCATCGGAGCTGTTAACTGGCTTCTGATCGGATTGTTCCGTTTCGACCTGGTTGCGTTTCTCTTTGGCGACATGTCATGGATTTCCAGAATCGTTTACGCGTTGGTCGGCTTCTGCGGGCTTTATATGCTTAGCTTTTATATGCACTTGGGAAGCCGGGACAGGGAAGCCTAATCACAATTCTAAAAATGAGAGTGTTTTACGGATAAAAATCTTTCCGTGGAACGCTCTCATTTCTTAAAATCTAAAGTGCTTCGATATCTACCTGCTTACCGTCTCTCCAGATACGCTCCAAATCATAGAGCAATCTGTTTTCCTTATCAAAGATATGCACGATAATGTCTCCGAAATCCTGTAAAATCCAATTTGCGGTATCGTAACCTTCAATCTGCTTCGCAGGCATTCCGGCACGCCCCAGCGCCTCCTCCACATTATCGGAAAGCGCCTGAATCTGGCTGCGGTTGCTTCCTCCTGCAATCAGGAAATAATCTGCAATCACAGACACCTCGCTAATATCAATGAGACGAATATCCTCAGCCTTTTTATCTTCCAATGCCTGGATGGCAAGCTTCACCATCTGCAATGAACTTTTCTGTTCCATCGTTTTTCCTCCTGTCACCCTTACTCTTAAAAAATCTTTATCCCTCTTTAACATGCACCTTTAGGCTTCGCCACGCTCTTGCTTCGCTGTTTCCCGATAGAACCGCAGGGTAGCCTCCGTTGCGGGGTCTACTTCCCCGCCGCCTGCATTCAGATAGGAAAGCGTATCTTCCAAAATTCTGACCACTGCCCTGTCTAAATCCAGAAATGCCAACTGTCTGATTTCTGTAAGATTCGGTGCCTGATTTCTACTTGGTTCCATATAATCTGCAACAAATATTATCTTTTCCAGAAGACTCATATTCGCCCTGCCGGTGGTATGATACCATATGGCATTTAATATATCCTCGTCCTCCACACCGTAAACAGTCTTCGCAAGCTGCGCACCTGCTTTGCCATGTAATAAAAAGGGATTTCTGCGTTCAACCTCCGTTACCGGCAAATGATTTTCCTCACAAATGCGCAAGCTCTCCTCATACGCCAATTCCTTTGCACAATCATGAAGATACCCTGCCGTCAGTGCAGCTTCCATACTTCCGCCATAACACATAGCCAGCGCAGCAGCCGTATAGGCAACCCCTGTGGTATGCGTAAATCGTGACGGTTTCTGGGTGCATTTTATAGTTTCAGCCAAGCTTTCCAAGGATTCCTTTTTAGTCATTTGCGCGCTTCTCCGAAGGCAGCACAATTTTCGGTTTGTCCTTATCAGGCTTGTATAATACAATCTTCTTGCCGATAACCTGCACAACCTGAGAATGGGTTCTCTCTGCCACCATTTCTGCGATAGCTCTCGGATCATCCGCACAATTCTTCAACACCGCAATCTTAATCAACTCATTATTATTGAACGCCTCGCTGACTGCTTCGGTCACTTCCGGAGTCAGACTGGATTTTCCGATTTGGAAAATAGGATTCAGATTGCTTGCAAGACTCTTTAAATATGCTCTTTGTTTACTTGTCATATGAATCACCATACCTTTTTTACACCTGTTCCTTACGGTTACAGGAAAATTATTTATAGTAATCGAAAGATAAGCCGTACATTCTCACAGTGTCTCCATCTTCGATTCCAAGCTCCTCCAGCTGTTCCAGCACACCGGTTTCCTTCAGGAAGTTTTGGAAGAAAGTAAAGCCCTTTTCACTGTCAAGATTGGTATAACCAAGCATTTTTTCGATTCTGGGACCTTCCACTACATATTCATCCTGCTCTTCATCATATGCCACGGTATAAGGCTGATCGGAATCGGCCAGGAAGGCAAGCTCAGGGAAGTATTCCTGCTCAAATACGGTAACCTCATCCGGAACTTCTTCCAGCATTTTATTTACATAATATAAAAGTTCCTTTACGCCCTCGCCGCTGACTGCAGAAATGGCATATACAGGAATTCCCTTAGGCTCAAATTCCTTTTTAATAGCTTCGACCGGATTGTTTTCCGGATCATAGATAGCATCAATCTTGTTAGCCGCAATCACCTGAGGACGCTTTGCAATCTCCGGGTTATACGCTTCCAGTTCTTTATTGATGGCGTAAATATCCGCAACCGGGTCACGACCTTCCGTACCGGCAGCATCTACAATGTGAATAATCACCTTAGTACGCTCAATATGACGAAGGAACTCATGTCCCAGTCCGATACCCTCAGATGCTCCCTCAATCAGACCGGGAATATCCGCAATCACAAAGCCCTTTGTGCCCTCCAGATCAACAACACCCAAATTCGGGTTCAAGGTAGTAAAGTGATAATTCGCAATCTTGGGACGGGCGTTGGTTACACGGGAAAGAAAAGTGGATTTTCCTACGTTTGGAAATCCTACCAAGCCGACATCTGCAATTACTTTCAGTTCCAGCATCAGCTCCAACTCCTGTGCCGGCTGACCGGGCTGTGCATACTTAGGAGCCTGCATGGTACTGGTTGCATAATGCTGGTTTCCGTTGCCGCCCTTACCGCCGGTAAGAAGCACAACACGCCGGTTGTCACCGGACATATCCGTAATAACCTGTCCGCTTTCCGCTTCTTTAATAACCGTTCCCTGGGGAACCTTTATAATAATATCCTGACCATCCTTACCGCGACAATTTTTCTTGCCGCCGGGTTCACCGTCCTGTGCCTTGTATTTACGCACATTTCTAAAGTCAATCAGGGTGTTTAAGCCTTCGTCAACCTCAAATATTACATCGCCGCCGCGTCCGCCGTCTCCACCGTCAGGGCCGCCTGCAGGTACATATTTTTCACGGCGAAAGGAAACATGTCCGTCTCCGCCTTTACCGCTTCTAACAAAGATTCTGGCTCTGTCTGCAAACATAAGTCATTCTCCTATCTGTGTTTCCTTTCAATAAAACACCTGTCTCTCCCGACATCATTGTAACTCACAGCTTCTCTATGAGTCTGTACATCCAAAAAGGACTTCAAACATCAAGTTTGAAGTCCTCTGATTTCGGATTACTGCTCTACAGGATATACAGAAGCCTGCTTCTTGTCTCTTCCCTTTCTCTCGAAACGAAGAACACCGTCAACCAGTGCAAACAAGGTATCATCTCCGCCGATTCCTACGTTAACGCCGGGATGAATCTTGGTTCCGCGCTGTCTGTAAAGAATGTTTCCTGCCTTTACGAACTGTCCGTCAGCTCTCTTCGCGCCTAATCTCTTGGACTCGGAATCTCTACCGTTCTTAGTAGAACCTACACCTTTTTTATGAGCGAATAATTGAAGGTTAAAGTTTAACATGGTTTACACCTCCTCGAATTTTACTTGTAAATACTGTTCGCCGTATTCTTTACTGAGCATCTCTAATGCAAGCACTAAAGAATCCATCAGAATAATCGACTTTTCTTGTACCAATACGCTTTCAAAAGTACATTGAATAAAACCATCATTCATTACACTGTCTACCTTTTCCCC
>JAZQCX010000080.1:0-23131 GCA_045546495.1 Acetatifactor sp.
CGGGGTCACCCCTCCCCCTGCTTTTAGGTACCATATACCCGCCGACAAATTTTATAAATTTTTGAGAAATGAAACGGAAGGTGGATTGCAATAAACACAGCACAGGAAGCACGGCAGAATGAAATTGAATATTGCAGAGGGAACATTGAGTATTTCATAGATGAGTATGGTCACATCGAGGATAAGGATGCGGAGGAGATTATTCAGCCGTATTGCATGTGGCAGGCGCAGAGGGATGCGCTTCAAAGCATCATGCGGAATAAGTTCAATGTGATATTGAAAGCTCGTCAGTTGGGATTCTCGTGGTTGGTGCTACATTATGCGTGCTGGATGCTTCTGACAATGGAAGGTCGCACGGCAATCGGCTTATCCCAGAAAGAGGATGACGCGAAAGAGTTGGTGAGACGTCTGGGGGTAATCCTCGAAAATATGCCCGCGCTGATTCAAGAAGAGAAACGGCAGCCGGAGGGATGGAGCGGCCCCGTGTTTTCACAGACAGCGTTAAAAATCGAAATCACTTTTCCGAGTGGATTAAAATCCGTGTTCACGGGAATGGCAAGTGCGCCCGGTGCAGGTCGTTCATTTACTGCCAATTTGATTATTTTTGATGAATGGGCGTTTCAGCCGTTTGCGGAAGAAATATACACGGCAGGATTTCCCACGATTAACCGTCCCACCGGTGGACAAGTTATAGGACTTTCGACGATTGAGCGAGGGTCCTTTTTTGAAGAGATTTTTACGAATCCTGATAATGGATTCAATAAAATATTCATTCCGTGGTTTGCAGATCCTCGAAGAGATGCGGAGTGGTACGAGAATACCAAGAGAGCGTTAGGCGATTTGATTACGCAGGAGTACCCGTCCAGTATTGAAGAAGCATTGAAGGTTCCCGGAGGTGCTTACTTCCCCGAAGTAAATGAGAAAAACACCATATCGAAAGAACCGTTGGACGAAAACAGGCGGGTTATTCGATATGTGTGCATCGACTACGGACTGGATATGTTTTCAGCGCATTGGGTAATGGTGGATTCACGGGGGCATGCGCAGGTTTACAAGGAATACGATTCTCCGAATAAGACCATATCCGAGGCGGCAGGTATCTTGCTGGGAATGAGCGAGGATGAAACCATTGAGTTATATCTTGCGCCGCCGGACTTATGGAACAGGCGGCAGGAAACCGGTAAGAGTGCCGCGCTCATCTTCAGTGAATGCGGAATTGATTTAACCAAGACCTCAAATGATATGCTCAGTGGATGCCTGTCCATGAAAGAATGGTTAAGACCAGAGGAGAGCGGGCAATCGAAGCTGACGATATACGGGGACTCTGCGCCGAATCTTTACCGGTGCTTACAGAAAATTCAAAAAGACAAAAAGAAGCCAAACATCTATGCTAAACAGCCTCATGATATTACTCATGATGTGGATAGTCTTAGGTGTTTTTGCGTTTGGTGGACGAACACAGCGGAAGATAAAACCGAGAAGCAGAGAAAAGCATTCTGGACACCTGACCGTATCGAGGATTGGGAGAACGCCAACGAAGAAGATAGGGCTTATTTGGAAGAGTTATATGGAGAACCTATACTATGAGATTCTGGAGAAAAGCTATGAGGAATATTACGAATCCGAAAGAGACAAGAAAATTGGATAAATGGAAGCGCAGGTACGAAGAGGCAAAAACTGCATATGCGGATGACATCAGCTCCATGAAAAAGTTTGCGCGGATGTATGACGGCGACAGAGCGGTGAATGGGAATCCCAACAAAGCACAGAAACCCACCAAGGATTCCATCAATGTGCGTAACATCACCTATGAACTGATTGAATCCCAGATTGATTCATCTATTCCCATGCCGAAAGTTATCCCGATTCACAAAGAGGATGAGGAGTTGGCGAGGGATATTGAGACAGCACTGCAGAATGAGATTCGCCTTTTGCATTTTAATGAGCTCAATGACGAGCAGGAGCGTACCGTTCCGATTGTCGGCGGGGACTTTATGCATGTTGAATGGGACAACACAAAAGGTTATCACTGCACGATTGGCGGTATCAGTGTTTCGGAAAGGCATCCTAAGTATGTAATTCCACAGCCCGGTGTTACGGATATTGAAGAAATGGACTATATCTTCATTCAGATACCCCAGACAAAGTCCTTTGTAAAAACAAAGTACAACGTGGACGTATCGGATGCGACGGATACGGAACAGGGCAACAACGAAAAGAAGAAAACGCAGTCTGAGGATTTGGTAACGGTCATTAAATGTTATTACAGACATGATGGTGTAATCGGTCTGTTTACATGGTGCGAGGATTATGTGCTGGAAGACTATGCGGATTATCAATCAAGGCGTCTTTGCCGCTGTACTGCGTGCGGCCGCGTGAAAAGCGGAGATGTATGCGAGTGTGGCAATAAGAAATTCGAGGACAAAACAGAAGACAAGGAAGTTCTCATAGATGACATAACCTTATTGTCCGGCGAAATAATTCGTGCGCGTAGTTTTTACGAGGAGCAGCAGGTAGACGTTGATGGAAACCTGCTGTTTGACGATGCGGGCGCGCCGATTATGGGGATTGTGGAAGAAAAGACGGAAATCCCCTATTACAAGCCGAATGTGATACCGGTAGTACTACGCCGCAATGTGTCCCGTAGCGGTAAACTTCTGGGGGTCAGCGATGTAAAAGTTATTGAGGACCAGCAGGACGCGGTAAAAAAACTGGGTTCCAAGTTGCAGGAAAAGATTTTAAAGGGCGGTTCCGTAGTTACGCTGCCGCAGGGTCTTAAAATTGAGACCACTGACGAGGAATTGAAGGTAGTAAGAGTGCGGAACGCAAACGACGTGGCACTGATTACGGTCAAGAACATGCAGGCTGATATCACGATAGATAACATTATGCTGGAGAAAAACTACACATGGGCGAAATCCACCCTTGGTATCACAGATTCATACCAGGGCAAATATGATTCGTCTGCTACATCGGGAACAGCAAAGCAGTATTCCATCAATCAGGCAGCGGGGCGTTTGGAATCAAAGCGTGTCATGAAAAGGACAGCTTACGCAAAGCTGTACGAGATGATGTTTAAGTTCATGCTTGCCTATGCAGACCAACCGATACCCATTTCTAAGAAAAATACGGATGGTACATATGAATTTACGCACTTTGACCGGTACAAATTCCTGAAAAGGGATGCGGCAGGGGAGCTTTACTGGAATGATGAGTTCATTTTTGAGACTGACCCTACATCTACAATCATGATGAACCGCGAAGCCATGTGGCAGCAGATAGATTTGAAGTATCAGGCAGGTGCATTTGGACGGATAGGAGAGCCGGAAACGCTCCTTACCTATTGGACATTCATGGCAGACAATGATTACCCCAATGCGGAAACCATGAGAAAAACATTCCAACAGAAGGTGCAGGAGCAGAAAGCGCAATTAAACCAATGATGCAACAGGGAGGAATTCAAAATGCAATGCCCTAAATGTAAAATTGAAGCGGCAATCGTAAAAAGTGGCTATGTCACAAAAAATGACGACACCGCGGACAAAGAAACAGAGCTTTATATGAAGCATGAATATGCGTGCAGAAATAAGGCGTGCGATAACTTCAAAAAGGTTATCGCAATAATTGAAAATCCACTCAGATTATCAAAGGACACCACTATGTAGTGTTCTTTTTTAATACCAAAATCGCTTGAGATAGCGTAGAAAACTCAAAAAGGAGAAAGAGACATGAACAAAGGAATTCCATTCAATCTTCAGTTTTTTGCTGAAGGAGGTGAAGAAGTGCAGGAAGTCACCGCCCCTGCTGAACAGGAAGAGGTAACCGTAAACAACACTGACGGGGGAGCGGAGGATTCTGTAACCGACGAACCCGCGGCAGAACCCACAACAGGGAAAACGGAAGAGGACAGCCGTTTTGCCAGTGTACGAAGGAAAGCGGAGGAGGATGCCAGACAGAGGTATGAAGCACAGTCACAGGCGGTAAATGCTGAGGTGAAGAGATTGTTCGGCGGTCTGAAAAATCCCGAGACCGGTAAGCCCATTGAAACGCTGGATGAATATCTGAAAGTAGCAGATACGCAGCAGAGGATGGCGCGGGAGCAGGAGTTGCGCACCAAGGGCATTGACCCGAGGATGATTGACGAGATGATCCAGAACTCGCCCGCAATTATACAGGCGAATCAGATTATGCAGGATAATCTGCGAAACCAAGCCGCACAGAAATTGGCAGCTGACATTAAGGCGGTCAGCGAAATTGACCCCACTATCCAGAGTGAGGCGGATATTGTCAATCTTGAAACCTATCCGCAGATTTTGAATCTGGTGACTAATCACGGATTATCATTGCCGGATGCCTTTAAGCTCGCGAATTATGAATCAATTGCGACCAGAAAAACAGAGGCGGCAAAACAGGCAGCCGTGAATCAGGCAAAAGGGAAAAGCCACATGGAACAGAGCGGAGCGGGTGCGGCAGCATCTGACAATAGTGTGGATATTCCGCAGAGTGAAATTGAGACATGGCGCTCTTATTATCCCGGCTTGTCTGATGCAGAACTGAAAAAGAAGTACAACAGAACTATTTCAAATTAAGGAGGAAAAAATTATGTTCGGATTTTACAGAGCAAATGGCAGGAAAAACACTCCTGCAATCATGACTGTACCCAGTACAGCAGGAACTACTTATCATGTCGGAGAAGCCCTTGTGCTGACAAGTGGTGCGGCAACAAAGGCAGGAGCTACCGTTAAGCCTACACATATTTGTGCACAGGAATATGTAGCACCGGCCAGCGGAAATCAGCCCATTGCGGTATATCCCATTTTGGACGGATACGAGTGGATTACCACTTTTGCAGCTGTGCCTAAGAACTTGGCAGTTGGTTCCAAGGTAACCATCCATACGGACAGCGCGCAGGTAACAGCCACTACGGAGAACGGTGTGGCAGAGATTGTTGATTTGTACAGTGCTTCCGCTATCGGCGATGAAGTAATTGTGAAATTCTAAGGAGGAGAGAAACTATGGCTATTATTTTCAGTAAGAACAGTGGTTTGAATGATGACTTTTGGAAGGTAGAAGCACAGGTGTTGCAGTCTGTTATGCAGGATGTAGACAGCGAGAAGAACAACTATGATAAGTTTGTGGCAGATACCTTCAATGAGAAGACATCCAAGAAGTATGCGGAGAAATCCGGTAGCATGACTTCTTTGGGTAACTTCGCGATTGTTGAAGAGGGACAGGCTGCACCTATGGACGATATGCAGGAAGGTTTCTCTAAGCTGATTGTACACAGCACTTTCATGAAGGGATTCTCTTGTACCAAGGAAATGAAGGATGATGGTGATATTGATGTGATGAAGACTGCAGCGGCAAACTTCGTACGTTCCTACAAGAGAACCAGAGCGCAGTTGGCTTCCGATGCACTTACCACTCAGGCAGACACTTTCACTTTTTCCGGCAGAAAGCTGGATAAGACTACCGGTGACAAGAAGGCATTGTTTGCGGTGGATCATCCCGGAAAGAAGGCAGGTGTAGTAGCACAGTCTAATGTCTTTACCAATGCGTTTGGTGAAGACAGCACTATGCTGAATCGTCTTGCAAATATCGGTAGAAACTTCAAAAACCAGTCCGGTATCGTTATGGGTTATACGTTTGATACCATTATCATCCCTTCCAACTGCTACAAGCTGGAGGATTTGATTAAGCGTATCATCCGTTCCGACCTGATTGTTGGGTCTTCCAACAATGATGTGAATACCCAGAAAGGTTTGTGGAACCTTATCGTTGACCCTATGTGGCAGGTGGAGAGCGGTGAACCCTATATCCTGATGTCCAGCGAGGCAAACAAGGAAATGAACGGTTCCGTATTCTATGACAGAATCCCTCTGGATGTTAAGAATCAGGTTGATTTTGACACCAGAAATCTGGAGTGGAACGGTTATGGTCGTATGTCCGCCGGATTCAATGACTGGAGACATGTCATCCTCGGCGGTGCAAATGCAGGTACTACATTGACCTAAGAAAGGAGCGAAACATGGTAAAACCCAACTTACCTGTGGGAGCCGTGTTTGAGGAGAATGGGCTGCACTATGAGGTGCAGTCCGTCCTTCCTGATGGCAACTACATTTCAAAGAGAGTAACAGAACCCAAGGAGCAGGTTGTAGAGAAGCAGCCTGAGGTTGCGGTAGAGGAAATGGTTCTTGAAGTGAAACAGGAAGTGCCCAAGGAGCAGACCGTTCGTAAAAGGACAACTACGAGAAACACAAAGAGAGGCGGAAAGAAGTAAATGACCTGGAAAGATGTGAAGTTAGCCACACTGCAGAAAATGTTTGCGGCAGAGGGCAATACAATACCAACAGATGAATCAACTACGGACTATCTGGCAGGAATGCCGCATGTGGCGAATGAAGCATTGCAAAGGTTATCAACCGCCGGAAAGTTTATCACCAAAAGCATCGTAATCGCGCATATCCCGTTGGCAAATTTGCTGCAAGCTGATGATGGATTGAGGCTCTATCCTCTTGGAACACAGGTTTTTACGATGGATGGAGTAGGGAGTTATTATTTCGAGTTTTCCGGTAAGGGAGTACTTACGATTGAGCGGGAAGATGGAATTACGGAAGAAGTGGTCTTAGAAAGCAAAGGCACTTACACGGAGTACCGTGGGACTTTCGACATTCCGTTAGGTGTGAAATTCACGTTCGCTTGTACTTACCCCAGTACCGTTAAAAATGTAGCTTTTTACGCGGAGGTTTTCGACGAAGCGGAAGAGATTCCCGCATATGCGCAGATGGTGAAATACCAACTCAAAAAGCTGTGCTCCGACTTTTTCCAGTTGAGGGATAACTCGATTTACTATGAGGGGATCAGCGGAGAGGGGTACATACAGACAAGCAGATATTACCGTGAGAGTGAAAATGTGCTTGTCTTGAGAAGAGATGAACCGGGAAGTTACACGGTGTATTACAAGGCGTATCCGCCTGTTATTACTGCAAGTACAGAGGATGATTACGAATTGCCGCTGGACAGGGAGGTGGCGATTCTGTTGCCGCTTTATATGGCATCACAGCTGTATAAGGATGATGATAACGGCATTGCGACATCTTATCGTAATGAGTTTGAAGCGGGCCTGGAGAGCCTTATTGATACTAGCGGAGCATCCGGTTACGAAGAATTTACAAGCGAGAGAGGGTGGGTCTAAATGGCAACAAAATTCGCGATTCCGTCCAGTCCTAAGAGGAATATTCTGACTATCGACTACTTTCTGGGAGCCGATTTCACAAACAGTCCTGCGGCGGTGGAAGAATCCAGAAGTCCAAACTGCATAAATATGATTCGTGATGTTCCGGGCAAGGTCAGAAAGTGCATGGGTTATCAGACCATCGAAGCATATGACGGCCAGATTAACGGGTATCATAGAATACACGGTGACGAGCATGGGATTGTACATGCAGGCACAAAGCTGTTTCATAACGGAACAGAGGTTTACGCGGATGCGAACAATGCCAGAAGTAAGAGCTGGCAGTTTGGTGACAATGTGTATATTGTTGATGGAAAAGCTCTACTGGTTTGGGATGGTGCTGAAATAAAGAGGGTGTCCGAAGTTGCCAAGATTCCTGTGATTACCATCGCAAAAAGTCCTGCCGGCGGTGGCACGGATTATGAAGATTTGAACCTGCTACAGCCCGGATTTACGGAATTGTTTTTGGGTACCGCGGATGCAACGGCTTATCAGCTAACATTTAGTGGTTTGGACGATACGAAGGTAGAGGCGTTTGTCTTAAATGAATCCGGTGAGTGGGTAGAAAAGGTGGAGGATACGGATTTTACCGTAGACAGGGAGAATGGCGTTATCAATTTTACGGCAGCTCCCGGTGAAAGCCCGGTGACTGGTGAAGATAATGTAAAAATCACGGCATACAGAACCGTTGACGGATACGCGGATAGAATCAACAAGTGCTCTATCGGGATTCAGTACGGTATTAAGGGTGCAATGGACAGGCTGTTTCTTAGCGGTAATTCAGATTATCCGAATCAGGACTGGTTCAGCGCACAAAACGACCCCACTTATTTTGCAGACACCGGGTACAGTAGTCTTGGAAGTAGCAACTCCGCAATCATGGGGTATAGCGTTATCAATAACTATCTGGCAACCCACAAGGACGAGATGGAAACAGACCAGTTTGTTGTACTCAGAGAGGGAACGCTGGTAGATGATGAGCCCGCATTTCGCACTGTGAACACGTTACAGGGCGCAGGAGCGATTGCAAAAGATACTTTCGGTTATTTGTCCAGTGAGCCTCTTTTCCTTACGAGATTAGGCGTATACGCGATTACAGCGCAGGATATAACGGGAGAGAAGTACGGACAGAATCGAAGTTTTTATCTTGACGGGAAACTTTTGAAAGAACCGAATTTGGAAAATGCGTTCAGCTTCGTATATAAGGATATGTACTGGCTGTGCGTCAACAATGTGGCGTACATATTGGACGGACTGCAGCCTACCCGTACCGATAAGTCCGCACCGTATTCCATGCGGCAGTACGCGGGATTTTACAGAACCAATCTTCCGGCTAATTGTATGTGGGAGAAAAACGGTGAGTTGTATTTCGGTACCGCCGATGGTAGGATATGCAGGTTTTATTCCGACGCAGATGCGCTCGGTTCGTACAATGACGATGGAGCACCAATAGAAGCTATTTGGGAAACGCCGGATATTGACGGAAGAATCTTTTACAAGAACAAGACTTTCCGGTATATGGCAGTAAGGTTAAAATCGGCGGTTGCAACAACCTTGGAGATATATGTACAGAAGCGCGGACTGTGGTCTTTTATCAAGAAAGATAACTACACGGCGCGTTATTTGTCTTTTGGCAGTATTGTTTTTTCGAAATTTACGTTCAGCTCCGACCGGACGCAAAAGATTATTCCTACAAAGCTCCGTGTCAAGAAAGTTGACAAGGCGAGATTTCGTCTGGTGAATAAAGAGCTGAATGAGCCGTTTGGACTTTTTGACATAGCTTTAGAGTATGTCGAGAGTGGAAATCATAAATAGGAGGTAGAGCATGGCTTTTGAGAAAATTAAAGAAGCGGATTTGGCGGATAAAGGGATAGTTGGTTTGCCGGATGTCCCGGGGCTGTCTACCACAGAGATGCAGGCAAAGTTCGATGAATTGTCGCGGGATGTTATCATTCCCAAAATCAACGATATTGTAGAAAAACTGAACGGGACGGAAGTGGGGCAATCATCAAAAGTGCTTAATCCTATAAGCGAAGCGGAGGAGTGTATCCAGAGTGCGTTAAATGCCGTTGCGGAAATTGCAAAGGAGAATAAGCAGGACAAGCATAATCACGACAATAAGGTAACGTTGGATAAGGTATCAGAGGAATTGCTACTGAACATCAGCAAACTGCTTCTTTTGTTGGAAGGTATTTCGGGTATTGTTGATTCTGTACGGGACGATAACACAGAGATTCCTACATCGGCGGCGATTGTGGATTATGTGAAGAAGCTCGGCGCAGGAGATATGTTACAGGAGGTGTACGACAAGGATGGTGACGGTGTTGTAGACAATGCCGCGAATGCAAAAAATGCGGAGAATGCCACAGAAGCAGGAAATGCAAAAGAGCTTGGTGGTGTGGCGGCAGAAGGCTATATGCTTGCGGCAAAAGTAATCACAGCCTACGCGGATATGATGGCAAATATGGTGGCAGGGTATACCCCGGATGCGCTGGCGGTAAAGGAAGGCTTTGAGCAGGTTAATAATAAGCTGACCGCATCAGACGGAACGGCGTTCCGGTTCGGTTACAATGCAGACACAGGAGAATATGGTTACATTGTAACAGGAGAGGATGGTGCTGATACAGTAGTCCCTTTTAGCAACGCCAAGAAGTTGTATGAGGCCCTGCAGTACAGCGGACTTGTTACGGAGGACATGACCTTCGATGAGATGTGCGCGGTGTTGGCGGAAGTATATCCTGCGTGGGCTTCCATGCTTAATAGTCAGTGGGTTGTATTCCAAACGGGAGACGCATCCGCGACTTACACGGCGACTTCCAACGAGGAAAAGGCATATTTTAAAATCAATAGCTCGCAAAATTCGGGTGGATTTGTCGTGGGTTATGTATCGCCATTTTTTGACTTAACCGATAAGAGTGTTTTGTCACTAAAAGGGCATATACACAGAACACAAGTGGGAACCTCTTATGATGCTAGTATATATCTAACGAAACAGGCTACATACGACCATGCTAATGATATGTACTTATTCAGGCTGAATGATTCCACATCAACAGACAAGGTTTGTGATGGAGAGTTTGATGTTAGTGGTTTGACTGGCAATTACCGATTGGGCATGAAATTCCCGTGTGGTAGCAATATTAACACTGGCGCATACACCCAGATTACAGAAGCTAAGTTGAGATAGTATTCTATGGCAAAAAAGAAAGGAGCAAAAATGGCATACATTAAATTCGTGGATTACAAAGCCCCGATAAGGGCGTCAATACTTCCGATGGGAACTCATGTAGTGAGGATTACCACGGACACAGAACCGGTACTGACTGGATTTAAACTGTATCTTGACCCCGAGGGCAAGTACCCTTTGGATAGTGGAGAGTATGAGGAGTACACGACACTGTACCGACAGGGTGAGGGTTGGTATGAACTTTCCAACGACGGCAGTGTATATGTAAAGCCGGAACCGACACCACATATTCCCACGTTAGAGGAGTTGAAAACAAGAAAGGTCGAGCAGATGAACAACGTACAGCAGTCCATCATTCGGAGCGGTGTCAGTGTTACCTTAATGGATGGAACGGTAGAGCACTTCACATTGACCGACCACGACCAGACATCCCTTATGGGATTGCAGACGCAGGTTGCTTCCGGTGCAGAGGATATTCCCTGGCACACAGCGAACCAGAACGAGCATTGTAAATATTATTCCAATGCCGATATGGCACTGATTGTTGCGGCGGCAATGCAGTATGTTACCTATCATGTAACCTACTTCCGCGACCTTCGTATATATATCAACGCTCTTGAAACAGAGGAAGCCGTAACAGCTGTTACATACGGGTGCGATATCCCGGAAGAATACCAGAGCGAGCCTTTAAAGGATATGCTCGCTCAAATGTCATGAGCCGCGCGGTAAGGCTGTCGATTCTCACGATAATCGGCGGTCTTTTGTATATTCTGATTGAGTTGCTGTGGCGCGGATATACTCACTGGACCATGTTTGTTGTCGGCGGCGTGTGCTTTATCCTTATCGGCGGACTGAACGAGGTATTTACATGGGAGATGCGTTTCTTGAAGCAGTGTGTAATTGGGGCAGTGATGATAACAATTACGGAGTTTCTGGCAGGTATTGTGGTCAATATATTGCTTGACTGGAATGTGTGGGACTACTCGGAGTTGCCCCTTAATGTGCTGGGGCAGATATGCTTGCCGTTTAGTGTGCTGTGGTGTTTTCTGGCGGCAGTCGCGATTGTTCTTGACGATTATATTAGATATTGGCTTTTCGGCGAGGAGAAGCCGCGGTACAAACTGTTTTAACAAGGCAATAAGCCGGTTATTTCCCTGCGGGGAGATGCCGGCTTTTGTAATACAAAAAGAGAAAGGAGGCTGACAGATGGGGGTATCAACAGTAATTTCGCTTGTGTTGTCGGTAATATCCCTTATTGCAATGATTGTATTCGGCATCATTACAGCGGTAAGAGGGAAAAAGGCAGATGATAAACAGAACGCGGCGGAGACTGCGACTGTTATCGCGAAGCTGGAAAACATCGCCGAGGATGTCAGGGAAATCAAGGCAGAAACAAAAGATATTAAGGCAGAGGTAGGGAGCCTTAGAGAGCGTGTAGCCATGACGGAGCGACTTGCGGATGCACTGCATGAGCGTGTGGACAAGATGGAAGGAAGAATTGAAAAAAAGGAGGATTAAATCATGTTTAAGAACAATGTATTTAAGGTGTCGGTGGACACAAAGAAGTGGATTAAGGCAGCAGGTGTTAGAGCGGCAAAAACTATGGCACAGACGGCACTCTCCATGCTGACTATCGGGCAGGCTGTGATGGAAGTGAATTGGTTGAATGTGCTCTCTGTAACAGCTACAGCGGGCATTATTTCCGTGCTTACCAGTATCGGTGGAATCCCGGAGGTTAAGGAAAGCGAGGGGGAGAAAAATGCGTAAGCTGGGTATTGATGTATCATATCACCAGGGAGCCATTGATTGGGCGAAGGTAAAGGCTGCAGGAATTGAGTTTGCGATTATCCGCGCGGGGTATGGTCGAAGTACGGTTGATTCGCAGTTCCACAATAACGTTAAGGGATGTATTGATAACGATATTCCCTTTGGTACATATTGGTTCATTTATGGAATCAATGAACAGGAATCCATCCAGAACGCGGACAAGTTCCATGAGACCATTGCTCCGTATAAGGACAAGATTACGATGGGCGCATGGTGTGACCATGAGTACGACACTGACAATAACGCACAGAGGCGAGGGGTAACGCTGACTAAGTCCATGCGTACAGCTATGGTCGTTACGTTCTGTGAGAGAATGAAGTCATATGGTTACGAGGTGGGTAATTACGCCAACAGAGACTATATGCGAACCAAGTTCAACGACCTGTCGCAGTACCCGCTGTGGTATGCGCGGTATGGTGTGACCGAAGCAACTATGAGGAGCGAATACAACCCGCTTATGTGGCAATATACTTCTGACGGAAGCGTGCCCGGTATCTACGGAAAATGTGACATGAATTACTACTACGGCGAGTTGCCGGAAAGAAAACCGGAATACTACGAATCGCCGGAGTTTACCCTGATTGATTCACTCAATAAAATCGGCGTGGATTCGTCCTATGCGAACCGCAAGAGAATCGCAGAGAAGAACGGCATCGGAAATCCTTACACTGGAACCGCACAGCAGAACATTGATATGTTGCGAATGCTCTGCGAGGGAACGCTGATTAAGGCATAAAAACTACCCCCGGTGATGAGCCGGGGGTCTATTACGATCGGAGGAAATTTTATGCATATAGTAAATAAAGATTATAATTTTGCGCCAGTGGAAACAACTCCCAAGGCTTCAACTTTGCTTAGGCAAACAGCAGGGAATGTGGTGTCTGGGGTAAAAGACGCACTCAGTAAACCGATAGGTGCATCCCCCACGGCTACGACTGGAGCATCAACAGGGCAGTCCGACCTTGCATCGGCTTTACGCAATCAGCAGTCATGGTATGCAGACCAGCTGAAAGCACAGCAACAGGCACAGCAGCAGGCGGCGCAGAATGCGTATGATTCCAACATGTCCGCATTGCAGAGTGCGTATCAGCAGAAGCTTGCGAATTTGGATAGCAATCTGAATGCGACAAAGTCACAGCTTACGAGTTCTTATAACGATTCGGCAAAGAGCCTTAACGACAGCGCGTCTAAGGCACTACAGGAGGCGTATATTTCTCGCATGATGAGTGAGAAGAAACTGCCGATGCAGTTAAGCGCACAGGGAATTAACGGCGGCGCGACAGAGAGTGCAGTGGCATCGCTGATGAACAATTACGGGAATGCAAGAAACAACATTGAGACATCCAGACAGGACAATTTGAGACAGTTGGAAGCGGCTTACAACAACAATATGGCAAATGCAATGCAGAGCTATAATGACGCGGTAAGCTCGGCTGCGGATGCAAATATGTCGTATAGGATGCAGTTGGAAAATGACCTTGCCAACAATACGGTTGGCTCGTATCAGAATCTGTATAATGCCCTTGCAAACATGGACGGCAATTATGTGAATGCCATGAGTAATTATGTTGCGAACCAGGCAGACCGTAGCGCAAATTTGCAGTATGCCCTTCAGAAGCAGATTCTTGAAAATGCATTAGACGGAACTCCGTCGATTGATGGGGCGACAGCATATTATGATCCGGAAGGTGTTACAAGGGCACAGCAACTTGCTAATGCAGGTTTTTCATTCGATGAAACGGTGGAGCGGCTTAGATTGGATGGATATACTGACAAGCAGATAGGACAGTTTTTCGCTAATGCTGGACTTTATGCAGAAGATTAACGAGGTGAGATAATGGCGCGGAGAAACTTACACGAAGATGAATTGCTTCAGGCATACATCAACCAGAGAACAAAAGAATTGAATGATGCAACCAAGACCGAGCAGAAGATTAAGAAGCCAACAACAGGATATATGTCGGGAACGACACAGAAGAATATATACAGCGAGGCGCTTCTGCCGCCTAAACTGGAGATTAAGAGCACTCCCGTTGTGAAGCAGGTTGAGCCGAAGGACATGACCGACGAGCAGGTGATCTCCGCGTATGAATCTATCCCGGAGCATAACCTTTTATTGCGTGGATTGACTACCTCTACCTCCGGTGCAGGTAGAGGTGCGACACAGGCGTCTAAGGATTACGAAAAGAAACAGGAGCTTTATCCGTATTACAGGGACGCAAAGAATCGCCAGATTGCGGATATGCTGTCTAAGAATGGAATCGATGAGACCATGCTAGATAATGCATTTTCATATACTCGTTCAATCGCGCAGCCTGCTTCCTCAAAGGTATGGGGGGTATCCGTACCTATTGTAAGGAATAGTGCAGAACATTCTATTATGGAAATTGCAGACAAGGCAAATATAAGCATGGATGACATAAAAGAATACTACAAAGCAAAAAAAGCGGGAGAATTCAAAGATAAAGCGGTATCATTTGCGGATGAACACGGTATTCTGGGAACCGGTGCATCTTTTGGCACGAATCTGTTAGGAACTATATCCACACTTGGAGCAGATGTAGGGAACTATCTTACCGGTAAGCCTATTGGTAGCAATGAGGAGGCAAACGCCTACGGCGCGGTTACAGGTGAAATGCGTGGAGCAGTCAAGGAAAATATCAACGAGAGCATTGAGAATCCTTTTCTGCGGTCTGCGGCAACTTTTGGCTACGATGTGGGAACTTCTATCGGTGACATGGGTACAGCAATGGCGTTGGGCGGCTCTACGGGTGCATTGCCTATCATGGCATCCTCTGCTACGGCGAATTCTTTGAACGAAGCAAAGAGCAGAAACCTTACCCCCGACCAGATGATGGGAACTGCGATTTCCGCTGGTGCGATTGAAGCACTGACCGAGAAAATTCCGCTGGACAATCTGTTCAAAATTGCAAAGTCGCAGGGTAAACAGGGAGTAATGCAGGTTATCAAGAATACCTTGAAGCAGGCAGGTACGGAAGCGAGTGAGGAAGCGGTTGCGGAGCTCGCAAACAACTATGTGGACCGCGTAATCAATCAGGATGAATCTTACTGGAATAAGCTCGTTATTGTGTATCAGAATGAGGGATTGACAAGAGAGCAGGCGGTAAAGAAAGCCAACGCGGCTATCGGTAAGAATGTGATGCAGTCTGCACTGGCAGGAATGGTAAGCGGTGGTGTTACCGGTGGTTCTGTTTCAGCTATCAGTGAATTAAAGAAATTGGATCCGTTGAATGCGTTCCAGTATCTGTATGATTTTGCGGAATCTGGAAATAGCCCAGAAGACATAAAAAATAGAGTTACTGTGGCGCAACCTGCATCAAACATGACACCAGTCGCTCCCACGCTCGAAGCGTCTCCACATTCTCCTCTATCTGTTAATAGTGTACCCAACTCTTCTGTAAATGTCAATGGGAATCAGACAAATACAGATGCGGAAAGATATGCTCGGATGCTCGAAAGAGTTAAGGCTGTGCCGAGGGATAATTTAGGTGATTTACCTGAAAGAATTAACGTGGGGAGAGCAACAGTAATTAAAAAGCCGTACATGGGGAAGGTGCCTGTTCAGACAAAGGTAAACGGAAACAGGGTGCATATTGCGCAAAAAGCGTATGATAATGCCGTAGTTAACATAAACACAGCTAAGAGTGCTAAAGCATCAACAGGGAAAAGTATAAAAACAATTCTCACCAAAATGTATGAAAATGTTTTTGCACCCAGCTTAACGGCAAAAGAAATAACTGTTTCAGGGTTACAGTATGAGGGGGCGAAATATAACGTGACCGTTAATAAAAGCGTTATAGGAAAGCTGATGTCGGACCGTAATTTATCAGCTGAGAAAATAGCTGTTCTCGATGCCATTGAAGAAATTGTGGGTAATTCAAATTATGTGGGTAGTGGTGAGTATGTTCCACATGGGGCAAAAGAAAGTCACGATTTGGTTCGGTATGATTATTTTGAGACATCCGCAAATATCAATGGAAAACCGTACATAGTTACTTTTGATGTGGCGGTGTTCCCGAGTACGAATAATTACAGAACGCATAAGGTCATAAATGAAATAAACTTGACTTCGTCTCCTGTCACGGGTCCAGTGCCCGCCGCAGACACTCAACATGGTCCTGTCACGGGTCCAGTGCCCGCCGCACCTGTTGATTCGTCAAGTTTATCTACAAATAGTATACCCAATTCTAACGCAAATGTCAACGGAAGCGCGGGAAATGTACCGGCAGGAACTCAAAGAGAACGCGGTTACAATGATACTTTTGTCAATAAGACCGATGCGCCGCAGGAGGTTAAGAACGAGTTTATTCGTAATCCGGATATTTACACGCAGTTGAATAATCAGGAAACGGCAGCAAAGGCAGACGCGATATTGGCAAGCGGTAGCTTGGATTCTGCAATAGCTACATATCATTCCTTGCTTGACAAAAAGAATCCGGTGGCAATTCCGTTGGGGTACAATATATCCAAGCGGCTGTCACAAAGCGGTAGACTGGACGAGTCAGTGCAGATTGTGAGAGAAATGAGCCGTGCCCTTACGGAATCGGGACAGTTTTCACAGGCGGCGGCCATTACCTTGCTTAACAACGACCCGGAGGCGGCAAAACGGTATCTCATTCGCGAGCTTGATACCATGAATCAAAAAGGTAAAGAGCAGTACGGTAAGAAATGGATAGACTTTGAGTTGAACGAAGCGGAGCTACAGCGGTTTGATGGCATTAAGACCGGTGATACAGATGGCATTAAGGCACTGTATGAAGATGTGTATACCCGATTGAGAAAAGAATACCCTTCCACAATGACAGAAAAGCTCATGGAGTACCGTAGAGTGGCAATGCTGTTGAATGTTCGTACCAACGTGCGAAACGTGGTTTCCAACGCACTGTTGTTCCCTGTACGCTGGACGGCAGACAGAGTTTCAGCACTCGGAGAGGGCGTATATTGCTTGAAGAACCCTGATTATCAACGCACTCAGTCACTTAATCCATTCCGTTCTGTAGCGAGTCGTAAATTGGCTTCAGATGCGTTTGAGATGGTGAAGAGTGAATTATTGGATGACAATAAATACGAGGATGCAAAAGGAGCAATTCGTGATAAGCAGGTATTCAAAGGGAGTAAAGTTGCCCGAATGCTTGATACCATTACAAATGGCGCGGTAACAAAAGCTAATCGGGCTATGGGTAAGGATATTAACCCGTCCTTGATGGAAACAGCAAAGAATTTTACATATTGGTTGTTGCAGAAGGGTGATGATTTCTTTGTTAAGAAAAACTTCGAATCAAGAATGGCTTCCTACATTCAGGCACAGGGTATTACAGACATTGAGAGTATTCCGGCAGATGCTTACACCTTGGCTACGCAGGAAGCTCTGAAAGCTACCTTTAAGGATGACAACGTTTTTGCAGAAACTTTAAGTAGTGCTCGGAAAGCTTTAAATAAGATACCAGGGCATTTTGTTGGCGAAGCAATTTTCCCGTTTACCAAGACTCCTGCAAATATTGCCATGCGTGGTATTGATTATACAGTAGGTGGTTATATAGATGCAGTCAAAACAATGTTCGACAATAAGCGGACACCAGCGGATGTGACGAGAACAATGGATAGTCTGGCAAAGAGCGTCACAGGTAGTACGGCAATATATATAGGTTATTTGTTAGCAAAAGCCGGTCTTATTTCAGGGGCGCTTTCAGAGGATGAGGATGAAGCGCAATTTCAGAAACAACAAGGAATGTTACCATATTCAATAAATATCAATGGTAATTATTTTTCCTATGATTGGGCACAGCCAGCATCTATCCCATTAATTTTGGGAGTTACAATTTATGATTCTATGAACGATGACCAAAATAACGGGTTTGCATTGAAACAAGGTGCATTGGCGGCTATTGATTCATGGTTGGAGTTATCACCTTTGCAGAATTTGTCCGATATTTTTGGGGGTTATGGAAGTCCCGCGGAGAAGGTAGATGATGTATTAACAACAGACCTTCCGTTATCTTTTCTGCCTGCGCAGATAGGAGCAATGGCGAAGATAGGTGATACTACACAGCGTTCGACCTATGATCAGACGAGCTACTGGAACAACCTTGTAAACCAGTCCAAAGCAAAAATACCTGGATTGTCAGAATCACTTCCGGTGTCCTATGATACTTGGGGCAATCCTATTCAGAGACAGGACAACACATTGGAAGCTGTAATAGCTAATCTGGTGAACCCCGGACAGTTTGGGAATGAGAATGTTACTCCTTTGGATTCAGAGATTACGAGGTTGTATGAGAGCACCAGAGACGCGGCGGTATTCCCTAAGAAAGCAGCTTGGTCCGTAAATGGTGTGAAACTGAACAACGAACAATATTCGGAGTATCAGAGAATCATGGGAAGTAACACCTATGATATGGTGGCGGAGCTGATGGGAGCGTCTTCTTATACTACCCTTAGTGATGAGCAGAAAGCCGGTGCAATAACATCGTTGCATGAGTTCGCTAATGCACTGGCAAAAAGTGAAATCGTAGGATATGATATAGCCAACTCCAACAATTATAAAACGCCGTATTCCATATATCAGGATAAAGGTGCAAAGGGTGTCGCGGTTTTCTATGAGGTTAAGAAGCGGATGGGAGAAGACACCAGCAACAACAGTAAGGTGGCGGCACTGGATGCCCTTGATATGTCTGAAGAGGAAAAGGGATACTACCTAAGCAAGCTGGTTAATGTTTCCGATGACGCAACAGCCATTCAGAGGTACTACGGTGATGCAGGTCTTTATAAGTGGTATTCCATGCAGAGCAAGGCAGATGTGGACGGCAACGGAAAATCGTCACCGACGGAGACCATAAACCAGATTGCGCAGGAGGATATGTCTTATGCTGATATGTTGAATTATGCATCTGTACTCTATAAGGATGGCAAGAAGCAAACTGCGCGTGAGAAAGCGGAAGATGCTTTGAAGGAAGCACTCAAAAACCGCGAGTACAATAGGCTACTTACAAGAATAAAAAAAGTACCGGGCGGAAAGAACGAAGTGGAGAAGGCAGCAGGACAGGATGTGGTGTCGAATGTGTCCGGCAGCAGTGACTACGAGAAAATGCTGGAGCGTGTACGGGCCGTGCCTAGAACCGATGCGGGTGCTTCTACGGACTCGGCAAATAATGCCGGATACCTTCGTATGCTGGAGCGCGTGAAAGCGGTTCCTAAGGTGGATGCAAGTGCTTCTTTGAATCCTCTGTATGATGCGCAGTATGCCCGGATGTTGGAAAGGATAAAGGCGGTTCCTAGATAATTTCAAGTTTTTAAGAGTGTCACATTTATGCGAATTTTCTAAATGGTTGTCTGCGCGGATTTAGAAGCCCTCAGAGAAATCTGGGGGCTTCGTTCTGCGTTATAGACTAGAAAAATGCTGTTATATATGTTATAATACATACATAACAAGAAAGCAAAATGTTTTAATATAATAGTGAAATGTGTTGATGTTTGTCGAATGTTGTAGTACCCTAAAAGAAAAAAGTAGGGGGCTACAAAATGGCAGGAGAATTTATCAATACCAAAATCGAGAAAGTTGTAATTCATAAAATATTTAGGCGCGAGAATAAACATGAAGTAATTCCGCCTTTTTATAATGAAACATGCAGTGCATTAGATACAGATGCTAAGAGAGCATTAACTCAAAGAATTACTAGAGCATTCAACAACAATACTCATGCTATTCAGATGAGTATTGAGGATACGAGTGAAGAAAGTGTGTTTGGATATTTAAGAGAATTTTGGTTATCAAATCAAAGTGATGAAAAGTTATTAGTATTGTCGAAAAGATTGACATACTTGTTGGCACTTGCACAAAATAGCAGAATGTATCCGGGAGGAATAGTAATCACTTTAAAGGGAACTACTAAGCCCATAAATCTTGATTATATTGCAGTAATCAAAGCTGAAATATCAGATGGATTTAATATTGAAAATGTGAATGGTGAAAATCTGTTTCAATATGTCAATAATTTGTTGTTAACGGGACAACAAAAATTACAAAAAATAGGTTTTTTTATTAATACACAGATTAGAGGAAGAGAGATAAATGAAAAAGATGTGTTAGCATTTTTGTTCGATAGTAATACTGCTGAGTCGGTAGCAGACGCAAAATCAACATATTTTTATAAAACGTTCTTAGGACTTAAGTTCAGAGAAGATGCAGATGTTTTCACAAATAGATTTTATGTATATACAAAAAAGTATATTAATGAATGTGACTTAGGGGCAGAAGGAAAAATCAGGCTACAGACAGCTCTAAATGACTATCTGATGATTCAAAATAATTATAATATCGGTGTGGAAGATTTCGCTAATCAATATATTCAAGAAGCACCGATTAAAGACAGATACTTAAATGTTATGCAAGAGGCTGGCATGCCTACAACAGCGATAAGAAAGGATTTGTCGATGGTATCTGGTAAAAAAATGAGAAAATTGTCGTTTGAAAATGCGATTAAACTTACAGCGCCAATTGACGAATTTGATGAGAATGTTACAATAAGGGAAGAGGACGGCAATACTATTATATCCATAAGGGGTAGATATCTCCATGAGTAATGAAGAACGTATTATTCAGTTTAGGGCAATATATGAAAAGGAAAAGCCGATGTATGAAGCATGGGGTATCTGCGTGAAAGAGTACATATTGGACCAGCTGAATAAATCACTATATGATGTGGAATCTATAATAAAAATCCCGGTTACTGTTAGAGTAAAAGATACAGAATCTATGACGGCAAAAGCTTTTATGAGAGCGAACAAACACTATACAGATCCTATAAATCAAATAACAGACAAGGTAGGAATAAGATTTGTTGTAATGGTAGAGGAACAAATTAGAATTATACAAGATATTGTAGAAAAATCTGATTTATGGGAAAGTTCAAAAGACGTTGATTATGAAGAGGCAAGAGAAACGACACCGGAGTTGTTTGGATATCAGTCTGTTCATTATATTGTGAGGAATAGAAAAAGCTTTGAGAGAGATAATATTGTTGTAGCAGACAATATTCCATGTGAGATCCAAATTCGCACATTGGAGCAGCACGCATATGCAGAGTTGTCGCATGATTATGTTTATAAAAGCAATAAAACAATTCCGCCGCAAATAAAAAGGAATTTGGCAAAAAGCATGGCGCTGAATGAGACAACAGATGATTTGTTCAGTAAGGTATATCATATGGTAAGTGAAGAAAAAAAGAAATACACTGAACTAATGAAGTTATTAATGGAATTATACCCATTCCAGAAACAAAGTGAAAAAATTAATAAAGAAATGTATGATAATGTGGAATATTTATTAGACCACTATGATATCGGCGCAGAGAAGATTATTTCCCTAATTAACGAAAATGATTTTATTTTAGCCAATATCGATGAACGTCAAGAACTGTATTTGTTTAGGCAACCTGCAGTAATGATACTTTATTACTTGATAAATTATCATAAGAACGAATTTAGGAGTCATTGGGATTACCCATATGAGGATTTGGCTTGTATATACATGGACTTGGGGATTTCGGATGAATAGACAATATTACAATTGTAATGGAGTCACTTCGGTGGCTCTTTTTGTTTGGCGGCGCGACGAGAGGGGGATTCCCTACTACACAAAAACTCGTGTGTGCAGGGCAAGCGAGATAGGTTTATTCAGAAAAATTTGTCACAGATTTTGTCATGGAATTTGAGAAATGCCGTATTTATGCGGCTTATAGGCTCTTCTTGGGAGAGTTCGAATCCCGCCACTCCGACGCGATAAAAAGTGCCGAGACTTTGGAAAATCTGAGGTCTCGGCACTTTTTTGTATGTCCTTACAAATTCTCTTCTCCTTCAAATACAAGCAACTGTCCGGCTTTTTCTTTTTCAGCCGGATGAATGACAGGAGCGGGTTCGCCGGCTTCCGTCATAGCCTTCTTTAGCTTTTCGGACAGAACCTTACATACCTCTTCGTGAGCCTTGGAATGAATCAGATTGCGAAGCTCGTAAGGGTCGTGTTCCAGATCGTAGAGAAAGGCTTCTGTGTATTCCGGACTGCCGGAATCGTGAATGGGATGTTTATCCGGAGCCTCCACGGAGTATTTCCAACGGTCTGTGCGGATGGCTCTGCCCACCTGACTTTCGCTGATTTGGATGAAGATATCCTTACCGAAGGGAGCCGTAGCTTCGCGACGTACCCAGGGCATCACGGAGCGTCCCTGCATATCGTCCGGTACAGGGATGCCGCAGGCATCTAAAACGGTAGGTGCTAAATCTACCAGACTGACCTTTTCCCGCAGCTTTCCGCCGCCGGTAAAGGGTCCGCCGTAAAAAGCCAGAGGGATTCTCACGGAACTTTCGTGGCAGGAACGCTTGTATTCGGCGTTTCTTGTTTTAAAGTGGCAACCGTGGTCGGTGGTAAAAACAAGAATCGTATTTTCATCCATGCCAAGGCTTTTTAGGGCATCACGGATTCGACCCAGGGCTTCGTCCAGACGTTTCACCATACCGTAGTAGCCGCCAAGATGCTCCCAGGCAGTTCCTTTCAGGGAACCGAGGTCGGGCGGCATATAGCCCGCAGGGATGTTCTTGTAAATATCCGGCGCAGGGAAATCGTCAAAGCAGTTCTGGAAATGTGGCTCCAAAAAGGACAGGAACAGGAAGAAGGGCTTATCGCTGTCTCTTTGGCGATCAATAAAGCGAATGGCAGCGTCCGTGAGCGCATCCACACGATAGCCCGGTAATTTCACGGGCTGATTATCATTGTCGTAAACGAGAGTGTCATAGGCTGTGGAAGTATGCTCTAAAGAGTTTGCGCCCAGCCAGTACCAAGTCGGATCGTAGCCATGTCGTTCTGTGAGCCA
>JAZQCX010000081.1:0-17226 GCA_045546495.1 Acetatifactor sp.
GTAGTAGAGCACAGTGGGGTTGTTACCGATAATGACGCCACAGAAATAATCGAAAAAGCCAAAAAGCATAATGCGGAAGCAGCAAAAAGAATTCTAATCAAAGGAGATGTCGAGATATCTTTAGAGGCGGCAAAGGTATTAAGTCGGATCGTAGCCATGTCGTTCTGTGTGCCAACAGCTCAAACAGGATTTACCGAATAGTGTATTTCTTGACGGAGATTGGTGTTGCGATGCAAATCCGTTCCAAGTAACCGATGAAACAAAAGCAATGGTGACGTATAATATTTGTTACTTACTCAATAATTTTCTGAAATGTTCTGCATACGAAAATATTATTTTTTGTTGGGTGATGCACGAGCAGAGAATTATCGATTCCATACTTAAGAAGCTGGATACACAGAACTGTGACGTGAAATGCTTCTCACTTGTAGCGGATGAAAAGACTCTGTGCGAAAGATTATCAATGGATGTAGAAAGAGGTGTTCGCTCTGAAGATGTAATTGAGAGAAGCATAGCAAGAATACCGATGTATCAAACATTGGATACCATTATAATTGATACAAACGCAAAGGATGTGGCTGTGATTGCCAATGTGATTAAGCAGTTGTAATACTGATAAATTCCAATTTGGAGAGCTGGAAGCAATGATAATTATAATTACAGGTGCATCGCACACGGGAAAAACAGCGTTGGCACAAAAGCTGCTTGAAAAATATAAATATCCGTACCTCTCAATAGACCATTTGAAGATGGGTTTAATTCGTAGTGGGAATACAGAACTTACTCCTCTGAGTGAGGATGCGGAGCTTACCGCGTATCTGTGGCCAATCGTTTGCGAAATGATAAAAACCGCAATAGAGAATCATCAAAATCTTATCGTAGAGGGATGCTACGTTCCCTTCGATTGGGCAAAAGATTTTGAAAGGGAATATCTTGAAAATATCAAATATTACTGTATTGTCATGAGCGAGAATTATATCAGAAGTCACTTTCCTGACATAAAGAAATATGCAAATGTGATTGAGAGGCGTTTGGATGATGAATGGTGCACATTAGAAAGCGTGATAGCAGATAATGCCCGGATGCTGGAACTTGCGCAAAAGCACAACGTCAATTATTTGCTTATTGATGATAAGTATGAAATAGATATTGATTTGTAATGACAAATTTGGCGGAAGTCGTGATAATCGGAATCGAAAGGTAAAGAGGGAAAGGGTGCCACTAAGGCAATGGAATATAACATGACAGAATACAAAATAACGGAATACGGATGCCTGAACGAGTGTCAAAGGAAACAGGCAGTTGAGCTATTTATGGAAGGGTTTGGACATATGATGACCTTTTCCAAAGAGGAGGAATTGAAGAGAAAGCTGTTTTTTGAAATATTTCATCCGTCCCTGTTTAAATGCTACGTGAAGGAGGGGCAGGTCTTAGGACTGATGGGAATTGCTACAAAGGAAGCACGTCCCCTGAAGTTTGATTATGATGCTTGTGTAAAACATTTTGGGAAGTTTAAGGGTGCGATAATCAGTAAGCAGATGAATGCTATATTCCAAAGTCCTGTAGTGAATTCGGAGAAGGAATTATACATAGATGTTCTGGTGACAGGAAGCAACGCAAGAAGGCAGGGAGTTGGCGCCGCACTTTTGAATTATGCTTTTGAACAAAAAGAGTATGAAGTGTTTTCTATCGAAGTGTTTTCCAAGAATCAGCCGGCCATAAATCTGTATGAAAAAAGCGGTTTCAAGGTAGATAAGAGAAAAAGATTATCTCCCATGCGTTTTCTGGGAGCGGGATACCCAATTAGAATGAAAACAGCTAAAAATGTGGTTGCATAAATGTAGGGGACATTTTACAATAAAGCATGAAAAGTGAGCGGCTCTTGTGAGGAGCCGCCCCGCTTTTATTTACGCTGAAATAACAGTTAAATCGTGTGAGGTATTTGCACCGGAAAGGTATAGTGATTACAATGGAAATAAGACATGCAACAGAAGCGGATTTTGACCGGATGATGGAAATTTACAAATATGCAAGACAGTTTATGGCCGACCATGGAAACCCGAACCAATGGGGTCCCAGGAACTGGCCGCCTGAGGAGCTGATTCATCAGGATATCCGACAGGGGACAAGCTACGTTTGTATCCATGAGGGAAGCGTTGTAGGAACCTTTTTCTTTGAAGCGGGGAAGGATATCGAGCCTACTTACCGTCGGATTGAAAACGGAGCGTGGCTGGGGGATGATGACTGCGGTGTGGTTCATCGCATTGCGGGTGACGGCTCCGTAAAGGGAATCGGCAGCTTTTGTATCAACTGGGCTTACGAGCAGTGCGGGCATTTGCGCATGGATACCCATGGCGACAATATTGTAATGCAGAATTTGCTGACAAAGCTGGGTTTTCGGCATTGCGGAACCATTTATGTAACGGAGGATAATGATCCGAGACTGGCATACGAGAAATTGTGATTAGACGGGGAGGTACAAAATGGAGGCATTCATTTTGACATCGGAAAATGTAGAGGCTTTTTATCCTTTGTTACCGGAGGACAGTAGGGAAACAGTTCCGGAAACAGGAGTTGTGCTGATAGGGGCAGTGGAAAGAGAACTGGATGGTACGCGGCAGGCCTGTGGTGCTATGGTAATGCAGATGCTGAATGATGTGTGGCTAATCAGATGGCTGCTGGTATCACCGGAGCGAAGGGGATTCGGTGCAGGTACCCAAATGCTGGAGCTGGCGCAAAGTATCGCAGAACAGACGGAGATGAAGCTTTTTTGCCTGTTTTCAGAGGGGGATGGGGACCAAGGGCTATATCATCTGTTCAGTAAGCATCTTTTTTTCATTAGTGACAGAGAAGGAAAAAGCTATTCTATCCCGGTGGGAGAGCTTGGAAATGAACAGTTTTTTACCACAGAGCGGAATATAGATGCAGCGGTAAAGGTACTGGCAGAGGTTCCTCAGCAGATGCTGCATACCTTGAATCAAACAGTAACCGAGCGAGATAAAATGCTGGTGGCACCTATTGACAAGCAGTGGGCAAGTTCGGACATCAGCGTTGTTTATGTGGAAAAGAACAGAATTGTTGCCTGTGTGATTTTTGAAGAAATAGATGAGAATACGGTCAGTCTTTCTTTTGCATATGCCGAAGAGAAGGCATCCATGAAGCTGTTTACGCTGTTGTATCGGGCGCAACAGCTTTTGAGGAAGAAATATTCGGCGGATGCGGAGTTAATCATTCCCTGTGTTACGGATGTGTCCCGCAAAATTGTAGAGTCGTTGTTGACAAGGGCGGAATTGGTGATGAGAACATACAGTGCGGAGTGGAGTCCTGTGGAGTGATTTAAAGAGGGGGAGAACAATGGAAATAACGAAAGAAAAGAGGGCGTGGGAAAATTACGGGATGCTGGGCGAACTCCAGAACCGGCATATGGCGGAGTGGGAGCAGGTTACCGCTCTGCGAAAAGATATGTCAACGGAGGCGAAGATAAAGAAGCAGTTGCAGGCAGGCTTTCGGCATAGAGAGACGGAAGCAAAGCTACAGGCATTTTATACGGTATTAGATGCCATGAAAAGCCAACAAACGGTTGTTACGGCAGACATGATTTCAAAAGATACCTATAAAATGTGTAAAAAGAATTATGGTATCTCCGAAAAGGAACTGAAGCGGTTGGTTAGTGATGCCCAAGACGGACTTGTGCCGGAATTGGAATACAACACAACCATGAAAAAGGATTCTGTGCTGGATACGCATAGAAAATTTACCACTCAGAGCATAAAGCGTGTGGATGAACAATCGTCTGAGGATGGGTTCCAGAGAACTGAGTGGGTCAATAAGGTAAGTCTGCACGAAAGAGCCTCTAAGCTGGAAGGTAATCTTGTCACAAAAGGAAGCTATGAGACAAAGAAAAAGGCCCAAAAGAAAAATGGCGGGGCGGTAACTGAGCTGACGGAGCTTCTGAAAAAAATGCGTAAAGAGAAAAATGTGACTGTTACGCAGGCAGTGCAGTTGGATGCGGCTCAGATTGCTGAATACAGAGCAAAGTTGGGAATGTCTGAGAAGGACTTAAAGAAGCTGTCATTGGAATTACAATCCGAGATTGCTCCGACGATTCAGGCAGAAATTCAGGCAGAAAAGAAACAGACAGTGACCCAGAAAGTCGAGGAACAGCCCGCACTAACGGAACAGGCGAATGAAATGACGGTTGAGGAGAGGGAACAGGAAGAACAGCAACCGCAGGCAGAATTATCGCCGCAAGAGTCCTTTTATCAAATAAAACTTTTGATTAACCGAAAGGAACTAAAAGAAGTAGAGCGGATTAAGCAGAAATCCAGAAGAGCACATAAAGAACAAGTGGAGGATGCAGGAGAAAAGACCATAAAAGATGTGGAAGAAGAGCTGAAACAGCTGAAGTCTGATTATTTGGGAATGGTACCGGAAGAAGAACAGGCTAAGTTTGACGTTCGGGAGGGGGAACTGAACAGTGTCGTGTTTGACTTAAAAAGACAGCAAGCCATCTATGAGAAAAAGGTTTACGGAAAATGCTCCCTGATGAAAGACCTTTCAATAGAGGAGCTGAAGCTGATAAATGCTTCTGCGAAGGCGGCGGAAACTGTACAGAGAGCTGAGGCAAAAAAGCTTTCGATGGTAAATAAGGCGAAGGAAAATCCGGATACCTTTGAAAAGAGTATAAGCGGACAAATAACCAAGAGTGCGAAGAGTGTCTTAAAATTGTATGATAAGCCGGAATTCCGGGAAAAAACGTCGAGCCGGGATACGGGAGGTCAGGACGCCGCGAATGTGGAGGAGAAAGCGCAGGCGGTTCTTGCTTCGGCGGCAGAGGTGCTTGACAAACAGGTACGGGAGCTGAAAGAGCGGGAAAGAACGCTTACAGAAGCTACGGGGCGGGAAAATGAATTGCAAGAGGTCAGAGAGAAACTGCTGCAGACAGAGGGAAAGAAAAAAGAGGTGTCGGACGCAGCATGGAAACTGACAGGCTTGATGAATCAACGAACAATATGGCGACAGGAGACCGAGAAGATTGCCGGCGGCAAGAAAGAAATCAAAGTTTTGGAAAAGAAGATAAACGATTATGTTGCCGGTATGAAGGAGGGACAGAAAAAGGATATACTGGGCATGTGGACCAGTGCAGAAAGAAATTTGAGTCGATACAGAAGGGAAGGGGTACATACCGAGGATGTGGAGAAGCTGGTAGAATGTGTTCCCAGACATTCGGCTGAAAAAAAAGAATTGGAGCGTGTCAGGGACGAGTATAGGAAAAAGGTCTTGAGCCGGAGCAAAATATGTGAGAACCGTTCGGAAGAAGAAAAGCAGGCATTGGAAAATGCCATAAAGGAAAAGATACGGGAAAAAATCAGAAAAGAGTCGGAGCGGGATGCCGAGATTTTTGCTGTAAATATGAGGTACATTACTGAGGAGCTTGCGTCAGTGAGACAGAAAAAAACAGAAATGTTGGAAGCGTATGACAGAAAACTGGAACAGAATCCTTCACTGGCGGAAGAAATTGCAGCAAACAAGAGGGAACTGGAGGCGTATGCGTTAGAGGCTGAGGTGAGCATTTTTGAGAGAATGGAAGTACAGGAGGTAAAATGTTTTAAAGTCTACGAAGCAGACGAGAATGCTGAAGAAACCCACAGAGAGAAAGAATTAACGGCGCAGTGGATTTATGAGCAAAAGAAATGGGCCATGAAGCAGATTGAACCGGATTTGAAGATTCTGAATGAAATGATCGACAATCTGTCGGAGCAGGAAAAAAAAGAAGAGGATCAGGACCAAAAGAATTTGCTGAATCAGGTAGCATCTCAACATAAAGCTGACCGGAGTAAGCTCATCCGGAAGGCAGTAGGTGACGTCACCTTGGAAGCAGCAGAGAACAATCTGAGTGCCCTGCATTTTGAAAACGGACTTAACCTGGTGCGCCAGATGTATGCGGATTATCTTTCGGAGGTGAAGCGTTTCTATAGGGAGCACCCTACGGCAGAGCTGCAGAAGGAGGCCGTAAAACGGAGAGCGGTAATGCCTCCCTCGGAAAGAGGAAGGGCAAAAATGAATAATCCGGAACAGTACCGTAATGAAATGGAACAGCGTTATAGAACACGTCTGGGGAATCAATAGAGATTGGAGGAAAGCCTCTGAGAAAGGGACTTGCGTGGCGTAAAGTCAAAATATAGGGGCGGGAAAAATGGTATCAATCAGAAAATTGACTTTAGAGGATGTAGAAACTACGTTTACTTACTCCTCGGATTTTGAGAACACGCATTATATGCTGATGGTTCCCTTTCGGACGAGAGAGGAGACGGAAGCGTTTATTACTAAATGCATAGAGGCATATGAGAGTGAGAAGCCGGAGTACCTGTCCTTTGCGGTTACATGGAACAATCTCCATGTGGGAGAGGTGTTTGCGTATCTTTCTGAAAAGGAAGCGGATATCGGGTGGCTTATCGATAAACGGTATTGGGGCAAGGGAATTGCAACCCGGGCCGCAAAGCTGCTGGTAGAATATCTGAAAGATGAGCTGCAGGTGGAAAGTATCGTGGCGTACTGCGACATCAGAAATACGCCCTCCCGGAGGGTAATGGAGCATCTGGGCATGAAATACGCCGGAAGCAACGGAATCCGTAAGTATGATAAGGATGTGTCCGAGGCGGAGGAGATAAAGTACGAACTGTAAGTATGCAGATATCGGAAAAGCAAGGAGATACTTATGAATAAAATCGGAACGAGAACAATTTGTACTGACCGTTGTGTCTTGCGCAGGATTGCGCCGGAGGACTACAGGGAGATGTATGAGAGTTGGGCGAAGTATGAGGAGGTTTGCAGATACTTCCCCTTTCATCCCGTGGCGGACGTGGAAATGTACAGGGAAAAGGTACGTGTCTGGGCCGGTAACTATGAGTCGGACACCTACTTTCACTGGGTAATCGAGTGGAAGGATGGCGGAGAATTGATAGGAACCATCAACTTGGGAAATGTGGAAGAATCCTGTCTGATGTCGGACACCTGCTATATGCTTTCCCCACGATGCTGGGGGAAGGGCATTATGACGGAGGTGCTCCGGGCAGTACTGGAATACGCCTTTTGTGAGATTGGGCTGAACAGAGTGCAGGCAGAGGTGTTTGAAGGAAATGCAGCGTCGGTGCGTGTGCTTAAAAAATGCGGAATGCAGCAGGAAGGCGTTGCGAGACAAAAGTATTATAAGGACGGCGTGTTTATTGATGCTCAGCTGTACGCGGTTCTTAGAGAGGAATTTTGGTGAGGATGACAACATGGATGTTGTCATCCTATATTTATTTACAAAGGTTAAACTTGATGATTGCCAAAATATATGCGGTAAACTATAATGTACTTGTCTAAAAGTTATTTTCTGCTTGGTCGTGGCGTTCGCCAGTATATTCCAAGAAAAAACAAGTAAATACTGAGGAGGAATTTGCATGGAAAGTATTGATGTCAAATGTGAATTGGCTTTATATAATCTACAGGGGCGGTGGAATGATTATATAGGGGTTCAAAAGGAAGTACTGCGTGTGCTTCGGGAAAGGCGATTCTTTGAGACGGAAATCGTAGAAAACATAGAATCGGGATTGAAAATACGTATTACTTCCAAGGGGATTAGGGAAACTTTGGGGAACGGAAACAGATTTCAGATATTACCAAGAAAATTGAAAGAGTTTAAGGTTGCTACGGTGAGATATTTGCCGATACTTATTAAGACGGGTTATGTTATAGGAGATGATGTGGAAAACTCGCATGAGATGAACGGATATCGTTATGCGTATATTGGAAATCGGATATGTTTGGATGGAGAGGTAGTTGGTATACGTATTACGATTAAGAAAAAAGTGGGCTCCAATCACTTTTGGATACACAATATTGATGAAAAATAAAAACCTTGAGTTACTCAGTCCATCCCGTAGGATGATCTTAAAAGAGACCCAAAGTTCATGCTAAAAGTAACATATAGATGTGCATCTGTCAAGTAATACAAGAAACAATTTGTTATAGGCGGTTTTGCGAGGAAAGGATATGTATGATATAATATCACTAATTAGATGTATTAAGATGACGATGGATGTAAAACCATTTTGACACCCGAAAACTCCCTTTTGTAAAAGACTTTTGATAGAAAAACAGTGTGTGAGCAGGTATGCTCAGATACGAAGGAGGCACAATATGGAAATTGGTGAAAAGATAAAAAAGGCCCGCACAGAAATGAATATGACGCAGGAAACGGCAGCAGAAAATCTGATGGTTTCCCGCCAGACAATTTCAAATTGGGAAAACGGAAAATCCCTGCCGGATATCGTAAGCGTCATTAAAATGAGCGAGCTCTATCAAATCAGTCTGGATGAGTTACTAAAAGGAGATAATGTTATGATGGAAAAATTAGAAAAGGATGCAAAGCTTCTGAAAACGGAGAAGAGTGTGCTTAAATATGCGTGGATTTCGCTGGTAATCGGTGTGATTATTCTGATACTTGGGTTTTTCTTTGAAGGAAATCCGGTAGTTGACTTTTTAAGCGGGGCAACGCCCTGGATATTGCTGGGGCTGGCGTTCCTTGCAGCGATAATGTATCTGGATAAGCAAAAGAGTTAGGAAAGCAATACGAAAATGGGAAGCGGTAAGTGAAAATAGGAAAATGTAAGTAGAAAAGGAGACATCGCAGGCTTAATTACCTGTGAGATGTCTCCTTCTTTTTATCCTGATGTTGTTTTAGGACCGCAAAGCGAAGTAACTGTTTACGGGAAGAGATGCCCAGCTTGCTGTAGATATTTTTATTGTGGTATTTTAAGGTGTTTTCCGTAATGCTTAGGGTCTCGGCAATTTGCTTTGCGTTTTTCCCGGAAAGGTATAAATCATAGATACGGTATTCGGCGGGAGTAAGAGTGCTCAGGTTCCGTAGGAAGAATTCGTATTCTTCCGGGACAAGTTCCTCCTGATGAGCCTCAGACAACCGGTCGATTTCGTGCTTTGCGAATTCGTACTGCTCTAATGCTTTATGATAAGCGGCCTGCGTATGGCGGGCCTCCTCCTCAGCGTGTTGTCTGGCAATTTCCAGAGCATGCAGCTTCTTTTCGTAGTCGTTATCTTTTTCGGCGAGGAAAGCAAATAAATCATCAATTTCACGAATACGGAGTTGCTCTCCGTATTCTTCCCGGGATTTAAGCTGCTCGAATTTTCTTAAAATGGGTGCAACATACTTTTTGCTGGTAATTATACAGCATAGAAGCGCGAGGAGAGCAATCACAACACAAACGAGTATAAGGCGTTGCTGCCCCTCCTGCAGAAAGTCTTTATATTGTACCTCTGTAATCATGGCAGAGGCGTGGAATACGGTGTTGCCAAGCATCAGTTCTTTTGTTTTCCCGATGCAGTTTTCGCTGTCAAAGATGAGTGCTGAAAAATCATTGTGTGATTTTATGGAAAGTGTGTTGTCGACGCTATTGTATCTGGCTGAGCTGAATTGTCCGGAAAAGATTCCGGTATTACTGTCTAATAAACCGTAGATTACACTTCCCCATTTTCCGTCCTCCGTTTTATGTGTCAGCTGAAATAACAGGTCAGTGACTTCAAAGCCGCATACACCGATGATGTCGTCCTGATAATCTCGGATGGGGACGTATACATATCTGGCGCGTTCCCAAGTTTCGGGAATTTCTACAACAGGACTTAGTATGTAGTGGGTATTGTCCGTAAATAATTCGTGACAATCGGAGAAGAAGCCGGTGCGACTGTTACTTTGCCAACCACTGTGAAAGGGTATGTTATGGGCTTTTCCTGTGGAGAAGGAGCCCCTGTAGAGGGCAAATTCATTGTTTACGGTGTGCTCGGAATACAGATTAATGTATTTTAAATAGATGCCATGGTAATACGGAGTATCTGTATTACCATCGTCGGTATTCAAAATAAAAAAGGCACCGCTTGCAGGAGCAACCTGCATATTGAGGTAGACAGTATTATAAAGAATGTTTTCCAACTCATTAATGGCAGATGAGTTGTTTTGAAAAGCATCGTAGGAAAGATTGTTCTTTACGAGATAGTCCTGAATTATGCTCTCTAATTGTTCGGAAAAGGAAACGGCGCAGGCGGCAAGCTCGTCCACGTCCTTTTCAATGCTGTCGGAGTAAGCATTCAGCCGTACCTCTAAATCATCCGCAATTTGTCGATTGGTGGGATTAAGAATCCCAAAAAGGTTAAGCAGAACAAAAATAAGTGCCAGAAACAAACAAATAACAGACACAGTATAAAGCGTAAAACGTCTTCTGATGGAAAGACCTTCTGTTTTGAGCTGTTGTCGAAAGCGTCCGGTACAGACATATTCATACCATTTCATATCATGAGCCTCACATGTTTTTTGCGGAAAGTCTCTTTAGTTCCTCCAGAGAAGAGTCAATCAGTTCATTTAAAACAGTATCGCGATTTTCCCCCAGAGCGATTCGTTCCTCGTATTGGATATGTGCAGATTTCAGTACAAGCTTTACGTGCTTTTCAAAGTCAGCCTGAACCTGCGAAGCACCATCGTATAGCGGAAGAGGGATTAGCTCGTAGGTATCCAGCATAGCGCTGAGTGTTCCGTACAATTCACGATATCCTTCGGTGCTGACAATGTCAACATTATCAAACAGGAGCGTAAAGGCGTCATCCGTAACGGGAAGATAGCCGGTGCTTGTTACAAAATTCAGATTATTTTCCTTTTCCGTAATCCACTTTGCAAAAATATAGGCGGCATAATTTTTCTTGGCGTCGTCACTTTTTGTGGCGAACAAGCCGCCTCCGCGATGAACCGCAACGGCTGTTGTTTCCGAAAATACGGGATAAGGAAGGGAAACGGAGACAATAGGCTCGCTGGTATTATCGGGATAGTAAACAACCTCGGGCTGGTACAGAATATCTGCGGAGGAACCGATGTTGGAGATAATTTCACCTGTTTTCCATCGTGCGGCAGCATATCCGTCGTCAAGACAAATCCCACCGTAGATTGCGGCACCTGCCAGGGGACGCCATATTTTTTCGAAAGCCGGGTCGCTCAACTGAAGCTTTCCATCCCGGATAAAGTCACTGTTATGTGCTTTCATTCCCACAAGGGCGTAATTATAGCAGTCATTCAGTTGGGTGAAGTTTTGACCGCCTGACCAATCATAATAGAGAGTGGCTGTTTTGAAAAGTCCGTCAAAGGTGGACAGAGATTCCATGGAAGCACCGGCATCTGCACTAAATCTGTCAAACAGGGTCTTGTTCAGAAAAAGTGCCTCCGAGGATTTTGCAATAGGGAGCATGAGGAGTTCCCCGCCAAAATACCCCTCGGATAAAAAGGTGTCTTTAAAGGGCGCCAGTTCCTCCTCGCTGAAATAGTCATTCCAAGCAAGCAGCCTGTCGCTACCTACGATTTCAACCACGCGCGGATATGCGGTAAATAAATCCGGCAAATCCTCTGCACCGGGTTCACCGTTTGCGGAAGCGGAAAGTGCCTCGTCAATGGCAGAGGAACTTGTAACGGAAACCACATTTACGGTAATACCGTTATCCCGACCTACCGTATTGTTAAATTCATCAATGGTATCGTTTAAGGGGGATCTTGTCTGACTGCCGTAGACGTGCCAGATATTTAGGGTAACAGGATTTGCGGCAGTGGGCTTTGCAGTATCGGAACAGGCGGTGAGACCTGCTAGTAGAAAACATAGTGTTAAGGTAAGTATGGTGAATTTTTTCATAGATATAAATCCCTTGTTGAATAAATTTCCTACCCGTTCCTTTAATTTGGGGTGGGGTGAAAAATGTTAAAAAAAGTTATAATTTCTCACAAATTTATTCTAGCATACGAATTTTGCATAAGTCAATATTGCGGGAGCGGTAGAGAAAAGGTGTGCTTATGACAAAGCTGCAAGAGTATGTGAGGTGAGGAAAACATGGGGAGAAAAATCAGGTGCATTCATATTGTTGCAAATTTACTGTTATTCACGGCAGTGAGTCTTTTCGTTGTGGCATTGATTGGTAAAAAAGCCGACGGAGAGGCCTATATTGGGGATTTTGGTACAATGGATTTTAATGCCGGATGGATTCTGCAGGAAGGCGAAAACAGCAGGACAGTGACACTTCCCACTGTTTTGGAGAAAGGCAAGGGAGAAAAAGTTGTTTTACATAACGTGCTCCCGGATTATGTCGGTAATGGGATGCGGCTATGTATGCGGACGGCGCTGCAGGATATTTACCTGTATATCGGCGGAGAATTGCGAGGATGTTATGCAACCGAGGAACTGGAAATGGAGGTAGAATATCTGCCCAGCTCCTACGTGATGGTGGACTTGCGGGAAGAAGATGCGGGAAAACCCGTTCGCATGGAAATCATTATAAAAACGCAGGCGAAGCTGAATGAAGTCTCTCTGGGCTACGGCAACAATGTCTGGTTTGGCGTGCTGGAAAGCTGCTTGCCGGTAGTGATTGCTGCATTTATTCTGGTAATTTCCGGTGTGCTTGCGGTACTTGGTTATCTTTTAACAAGAAAACTGATGAGTACCGGCAGAGCAGTTTTGTTTCTGGGACAGGTGATGATTATTGTCGGACTTTGGATTATCAGTGAATCCAATATCCGCCAGATAATCTTTCGTTCCCCTCTGTACAGCACGTTTTTTGCATATATGTTGATAGAACTGGTTAGTGGATTTGTTGCCATGTATTTTGATGAAATTCAGGGGCATAAGTATCATAAAACCTATACGCTGGTTCAAATACTGGTATTCGGACAGTTGACCGTAAACTGTGCGCTTACGCTGGGCGGAATTGCAGAATTTCATGATACGCTTGTGCTTTCACATTTGTGGATGCTGGTAGGCGTGTTTGCAGCTATTGTGACAACAGGAATGGATGTGGTCACGGGGCGTATCAAAAAATATTCCGTTACCGCCATTGGTATGGCGCTGTTTATCCTGTTCTGCATGGTGGAAATTGTCGGATTTTATATACGGGACTTCTATATTTTGGGAAAATATTTATGTGTCGGACTGATTGTTTTGCTGGCGGCAACCCTGATTCAGATTATTAAGGATGAAATACGCAATATCCGACAAACCGTAGAGCTGAGGAGCGCGAAGGAGGAGGCAGAAAATGCCAGTCGCGCAAAGTCCCGTTTCCTCGCAAATATATCTCATGAAATACGAACACCCATAAATGCAGTGTTGGGAATGAGTGAGATGATACTGCGGGAGAGCAGAGAGGAGCAGGTGCGCGAATATGCGGCAGATGCAAAGGAATCGGCGGGTGTGCTGCTGGAAATTGTGAATGAAATACTGGATTCTTCCAAAATAGAGGCCGGAATGATGGAACTGGTACCGCAGCGGTATCAGTTGGCAAACCTGTTGCGGAAACTATATAACGTAGTACGCCTGAGAGCGGAAGAAAAGGGGCTTCTTTTAAAGTTTGATGCGGACCGCGATATGCCGGGAGAGTACGTAGGGGACGAAAAAAGAATCCGACAGGTGCTGCTGAACCTGCTGACCAATGCAATTAAATATACGCCGCAGGGGGAAGTGACGCTTTCTGTAAGGTGCAGCAGGAGGGAAAAAGAGGCAGTTCTTACTTTTGCGGTATCGGATACCGGAATCGGTATCCGGGATGAGGATAAGGGTAAGCTATGCGAGGCCTTTCGCAGAGTAGATGAGATAAGGAATAAAGATATCGAGGGGACCGGACTGGGATTGAACTTAACCGGACGTTTTTTGGAACTGATGGGAAGTCATTTGCAGCTTGAAAGTGAATACGGAAAAGGAAGTATATTTTCGTTTGAATTAATGCAGGAGATTGTGGGAGAAGAGGTGCTGGGGGACTTTATGGAAAAGGGTGACGAGGCATTTTGTCGTGACCCGGAGACGGGATATATGGCCCCGGAAGCAGAGATTCTGGTAGTGGATGATTCCCCCATGAATCTAAAGGTATTCCGGAATTTGTTGAAGCAAACCGGTGTAAGAGTTGTGACGGCGGAGAACGGAAAACAGTGTCTGGAATTGCTGAGAATGAAAAACTTTGATTTGATTTTTATGGATCACAGAATGCCGAAGCCGGACGGAATCGAAACATTTCGGACTATGAAACGGGAGAATCTGGGTGAGGGGACACCTGTCATTATGCTGACGGCAAACGCATCGGTGCAGGACAAAGAGATATATATGCGGGAGGGATTTTGGGATTTTCTGGCAAAACCGATTATGCCGGAGGAATTGGATGAGATGGTTTTAAGGTATCTGCCCACAGGATTAATCCGTATGACATGTAAAGAAAAAAACAAGGAAGAGGCGTTGAGAACCGAGCGTGAGGTGCCGGAGAGCAGGATTCTGCCGGAAACGGCACTGAGGGCGTTTGCAGAAAGCTGTGAGGGACTGCATATAGAAAGAGGTATGACAACAGCAGGAGGAGATGAAGCGTTTTATCTGGAATTGCTTTCAGATTTCGTACAGATGTCTATTCGGGAGGAACTAACGGGGTATTTTAGAAAACAGGATGCCGGAAACTACGGAATTAAAATCCATGGTTTTAAAAATAACGCATATTCTATCGGATTTATGGAACTGGGAGATATGTCTTACGAGTTGGAAAAACTGACAAATGCAGGCTGGAGTGAAGAAATAGCCCCGTTACAGGAAAGGCTGCTTGACATGTATGAGGAAATATGCGGGAAATACAATGAGGTGATGTCAAAACAGAATAAATAAAAAACAGGATGAATAAGGAGGAAGCAGGTCCTATGATGTATTACTATCTGATAACGGCGGCCCTTGCGCTGATAAGTCTGGGCATCCTTGTCATAGCGTATGAATCAAAAAAAACGAATTACTACTTTTTAATTATTTTGCTGCTTTTGGCATTTTCAAACGCAGGTTATCTGGCGATTGCCATTTCAACTGATTTAAAAGAGGCAGTGCTGGCTAACAAGCTATGTTATCTGGGCGGTTGCTTTATGCCTACAGTGGGTTTCTTTCTGGCGTGTGAACTGTGTAAATTTGAACTGCCGCATTGGGTAAAAGGGATACTTTACGGTTACAGTGCGCTGGTGTACGGAATGGTATTGTCCATTGGGTACAGTAAGATTTATTATAGTGAAATTTGGATAGAAAAGTTTAGGGATATTTCGGTATTGGGACATGACTACGGACCCGGGCATATGCTGTTTAACCTTATCCTGTACGGCTATTTGCTGGTGCAGGCAATATTGTTGGTTTACAGCTTTATTCGTAAAAAATCGGTTTCCCGTAAAAATCTGTATGCGTTGCTTGCAATGAGTGCCGTAACGATTATTCTGTTTGTGGGTGGAAGAGTTATGATTCCGCAGTTGGAAATTATGCCATTGGTGTATGTGGTTGATGGCTGGATTTTTCTGTATATGTACCGCCGCGGAGTCATGTATTCTATTGAGGATGGATTAGTAGGTGCGTTGGAAAGGCAGGAACTGTACGGATACATTATGTTTGACCGGCGCGCAAACTATCTGGGATGCAATGATATCGGGCTTAGGATTTTTCCGCAGCTTTCGGAGTGTACGGTTGACCGTTCCATTCGCAATGTGAATGGTCTGGGAGAAGTAACTGCATGGATTTCGGACTATTTGGATGATGAGCGGGAGAATTTCAATTTTGAGCAGGAAGGCCATCATTATGAATGTCGTATTACACCCATATGGTATCGAAATAAGGTGTGCGGCTTTATGATTGAGATGCGGGAGGATACGGAAAAATGGCAGTATATGGAGCTTCTTGCGAAGCATAATTCCGAGCTGGAGCATTTTCAGGAAATATTGGAAGAAAAAGTACGTGAACAGACGAAGGAACTGCGGCAGCAACAAAACAGAATCCAGGAAATGTATGCGGAGACGGTAACTGCGCTCAGTGAGGCGGTTGATGCGAAGGATCGTTACACCAGCGGTCATTCCAGACGGGTGGCGGAATATGCCCGGATGATAGCGAAGCGGATGGGAAAAAGTACTCGGGAGCAGGAGGAAATATATTACGCCGGTATTTTGCATGATGTGGGGAAAATACGAATTCCCGCAGAAATTATAAATAAGCCGGGCAAACTGACGGATGAAGAGTTCGGAACGATTAAAATTCATCCGGTGACTGGACATCACATACTGCGTGGCATTTCGGATAATACATATATAGCGTGGGGGGCACGATATCATCATGAGCGATATGACGGTAAAGGATACCCGGATGGACTTACGGGGGATAAGATACCGGAGGTTGCGAGGATTCTCGGTGTAGCAGACGCATATGATGCCATGGCAAGTAACAGAAGCTACCGCAGTGCGTTGCCGCAGGAGGTTGTACGAGCTGAAATTGAACGAGGGAAAGGGACCCAGTTTGATCCCGCTATTGCAGATATTATGCTACAGCTGATGAAAGAGGATACGGAGTATTCCATGCGGCAGGCAGATGTGGTGCACAAAAGAATTCTCACGGTAGATGATGAGACGATGAATCATAAAATTATAGCACATATTATGCAGGATGAGCCACAGTACGAGATTGTGTCGGCAGAAAGCGGGCGCATTGCATTGACCCTGTTGGAGGAGCAAAGCTTTGACCTGATATTACTGGATGTGCGGATGCCTGATTTAGACGGATTGGAGACCTTAAAGCTGATTCGGGAAAAGTATGACACGCCGGTTGTCATGATGACAGGAGACAAGAATGCTGATTTATCGGGTGCTTTTTCCGAGCATGGTTGCAATGATTATATTACGAAACCGTTTCTTCCGTTGTTGGTACAGGAAGTGGTGCATAATATGACCAAATAAGAAAATTTTGTAATGGGCGGCAGATTTGCCGCCTTTTTGCATTAAAGTTGTAATGAGTGCGAGGATATTATATAATCGAATCAGGCTACGGCACAGGAGGGAGTTCCCATGATATACTATTATCTCATAACTGCAATTCTGGCGTTAATCAGTTTTGTGATACTTATTTTTTCCTTTGAGTCTAAGAAAACGAATTATTATTTTTTAGTGATTCTGCTGATTTTGGCGTTGTCAAATGCGGGCTATCTTGCGATTGCTCTTGCCAGCAACGTGGATGTAGCAATTCTGGCAAACAAGATTTGTTATCTGGGCGGTTGTTTTGTGCCTGTGGTGATTTTGCTTTTGGCTTGTGAATTATGTAGTTTTACACTTCCCCATTGGGTAAAAGGATTGTTTCTTGCGTACAGCGGAGCTGTATACGGAATGGT
>JAZQCX010000082.1:0-7631 GCA_045546495.1 Acetatifactor sp.
ATCGGTGCAACGGGGGCTGTATACGGTGATGTATCGGCGGCAGATGTTGTTATCGGCGGAGAGGTAATCGGTAACGTGGAGGCTCCTGAAAAGGTAGAACTGACCACTACCGCAAAGGTAATCGGTGACATTACGACCTCCACTATTGTGATTGATGAGAAGGCAATTTTCCAGGGCGGCTGTAATATGAATCAGGATGTGGCAACAAAGCGTCCCAGACCGGCTGCAAAGGCTGTGCGCAGCAGTAAAAAGTCCGCGAAGGCGGCAATCGCAGAGGCACTGAAGGAGGTTGCAGCAGAAAACAACAAGGAAACTGTTTCCGAGACAGAAAATACGGAGGCTTAATTACAAAATAAGCGTCGTTCCCTGACAGCAGGGGGCGACGCTTTTGTTTTTCAGCAGGCGGTAACGAGCTTACTTTCCGGTATCTGTATCCATAAGACCATCCATTCTGCCGAATACCATATCATAGCCGTCGTTTCCGTAATTCAGGGAACGGTTTACACGGCTGATGGTAGCAGTGGAGGCTCCGGTCTTTTCTGCAATTTCGAGATAGGTTTTATGGCTTTTGAGCATTGCAGCCACCTCGAAGCGCTGGGAAAGAGAGAGTAGCTCGTTGACGGTACACAAATCTTCAAAAAAGCTGTAGCATTCCTCCCGGTTTTTCAGACACAAAATAGCATCAAAAAGGGAATCTACGGCTTCTGTCTTAATTTTCTTATTCATTCTCACCAATACCTTTCCTGTGGCTTTTACGCTGTAAAGTTTTACAGCTGTTTTAGTGACATTTTATCATACTAAAGTTGTAAAGTAAAGAGGCGTAGCAGAAGAAATAACACAAATTTTCCGAAAATAAAGAGTTGTTTTGTAGTATTGAATACTATATAATAGAAATGTATAACTGCGTGAAGTGGGGGACAACAAATGACACTGAACAATGATGATTTGTTGAACAGTATATTGGCCAGTCTTGACAGGGTGAAGTATGTGAAGCCCAGTGATATTCCGAACATCGACCTGTATATGGATCAGGTAACGACTTTTATGGACGCAAAGCTGCGTTCGGCAGCCAGATATCCCGGTGAGGATAAAATTCTGACAAAGACGATGATTAATAATTATGCGAAGAATGATTTGCTCCCTCCGCCGGAAAAGAAGAAGTATTCCAAGGAGCATGTGCTTCTGCTGATTTTTATTTATTATTACAAAGGAATTTTGTCCATTAACGATATTCAGACACTGCTGGGACCCCTGACGGAGAAGTTTTTCCATAATAAAAAAGCGGAACTCAGTTTGGAGGAAATCTATCGTGAGGTATGCGACATGGAGATGCAGCAGCTGGAGGGGCTGAAAGCAGATGTAGTAGAAAAGTTCAGAATTTCCGAAAAAAGCTTCCCCGGTGCTTCCGAAGAGAATGCGGCGTTTTTACAAAAGTTTGCATTTATCTGTATGCTCAGTTTTGACGTATACTTAAAAAAACTGATGATTGAGAAGATTGTGGACGAGCTTGCGAAAGAGCAGATGCCCGTACAGCAGGCAAAGCCGGACGGGAAAAAGAAGGAAACGAAAGACAACAAGGGAAAACAGAAAGTATAGCTAAGGAGGATAAGAAAATGAAGGATGTAAATTGTGCTTATTGTATGAGAGGGGAATTGTTGGATAAGTTCGGGATTTATATTTGTGACTTAGAGGTCAGCACATTGATTTTGTTTAAGGAGCAGTCAAAGCCCGGAAGATGCATCGTGGCTTACAAGGATCATGTAAGCGAAATGATTGATATTTCCGACGAGGAACGAAACGCATTTATGGCAGATGTGGCAAAGGCGGCGAAGGCGATTCATAAGGCATTTCACCCCAATAAGCTCAACTACGGTGCTTACGGTGATACAGGCTGTCATCTGCATATGCATCTTTGTCCTAAGTATGAGGGTGGAGATGAGTGGGGCGGAACGTTCCAGATGAATCCCGGTAAGACTTACCTTTCCGAGGAAGAGTATGCGGAGATGATTCAGAAGATAAAAGAAAACCTGTAATGGGAGGAAGTGCTTATGAGGAAAACTATCGTCAGAATACTTGGGATGCTTTGCCTTGTGGCGGTGTTACTGACCGGATGCGGAAATGAGAATCACGGACTTTCCGCGAAAAAACCTCAGGACATCACCGTATGGCATTATTACGGCGGTGCATTGGCGACTCAGTTCGATGAACTGGTGGATGAATTTAACAATACAGTAGGGCGCGATATGGGTATTGTGGTATATGCGGAAAGCAAGAGCAGCATCGGCGATCTTGTGAGTCAGCTGGAGGCATCTGCAAACAAAGAGGTAGGTGCGGCTGAGATGCCCAATATTTTCCACTGTTATCTGGATACGGCAGCCTCTCTGGAGGGAACGGTTGATTTGGTGCATCTGGACGATTATATGACGGATGAGGAGAAGGCGTCTTACTTCGCTGATTATGTGGCAGAGGGTACCTTCGGAACGGATAATGCATGGAAGCTTTTCCCGGTGGCAAAGTCTACGGAGGTTTTGATGCTGAATAAGACTGACTGGGATAAATTCGCAGCCGAAACAGGTGTCGGTACGGCGGATTTAGAGACCTGGGAGAGTCTTGTAACCGTTGCGGAAAAATATTATGACTGGTCCGGCAGGAAGGCATTTTACGGAAGAGATGCTTTTGCAAACTATATTATCATTGGCAGCATGCAGCTTGGAAAAGAGATTTTTCAGGTATCCGGAGACAGTGTGACCCTGCAATACGACAGGGATGTAATGAAGCGTCTTTGGGATAATTTCTATGTTCCTTATGTGAAGGGATATTTTACCCAGGTGGGAAGGTACAGAAGTGATGATATTAAGCTGGGCGAGATAATTGCCCAGACCTGTTCTACTTCCAGTGCGGCGTATTTCCCTGCGGAGGTAGCAGCACAGGATGGTTCGAGCTATGCCATCGATTATGAAGTGCTTCCGTTGCCTAATTTTGAAGGAACACAGCCTTATGCGGTACAGCAGGGGGCGAATATGGCGGTAACCAAGAGCACGGAGCGGGAGGAGTACGCAAGTATTGTTTTCCTGAAATGGTTTACCGAAAAGGAGCAGAATCTCAGATTTAATCTGGGAAGCGGTTATCTTCCCGTAAAATATGACGCGGCTAAGCCGGAGGCTATTGAAAGCTACTGCGCGGAAAATGAGACGAAGTCCGTAATCAGGGATACTGTTGACGTTGCACTGAAGCAGGCGGAAGGAAGTACCCTTTTTACCTCTAAGGCTTTTGCAAACGGCACAGCGGCACGTGATATGCTGGATACTGCTATGGTGAGTCGGGCGGTAGAAGACAGAGCGGTCATTGAAGAGCGCGTGGCAAAGGGCGAGAAGAGGGATGCTGTGCTTGCGGAATACCTTTCTGAGGAATATTTCGAGGTGTGGTATCAGGAATCATTACAGAACTTGCAGGAAATCTGTAAGTAGGGAGTAAATTGTTTTGGAGAAAATACGCAAGGGAAGAAGACTAAAAAACAGAATATTGCTTCTGCTTGTGGGAATTATTTTGCTACAGACCGTTGTCTGTACGAGTGTTATTTTCCTGAGTGGCACGGCAAAGCGTCTGGATGAAAGTACGATGCAGATTTTGTCTAACACGGTTGTAGCCAGAGGGGAGACCCTGAACGAGTATTTTGCGGGGGTCTGCGATATTTCGGACTACTATGACGCGGTGACTAAGATTGTGAAGGGAAATGCCGAAAAAAAGGGATTAACGGTAGCGGAGTATGTTGAAAAACCGGAAAACAGATATGCGGTTTTGGAAGAAGCAACGCCGGCAATTTTGAATGCGTTGAGAAAGAGTGGGGCTACGGCGAGTTTTCTGATTCTGGAGAATGAAACCGGCGCTTCGAAAAAGGATGTTGTGTATTTGCGGGATACCAATCCGCAGGACAATCCTGAGGACAATGCGGACATTTATGTAGAGGCAGGGTACAGTAATCTCTTGTATGAGTACGAATTTACCTTGGGTTCTCAGTGGACGGCACAGTTGGATGTGGAAGAAGCCTGTCCTTTTTATCAGGTTTCCGTGGATGCAGGTAATCAGTATACCAACATCAAAGCGCAGGATTTGGGATATTTCGGTATGCCCTGTAAAATTCATCAGGATGACACAGAGGTAATTACTTATTCCGTTCCGTTGTTGGATGAGAACCATCGTTCTTACGGTGTTATCGGTTTCGGAATCACACTCAGTTATTTGTCAAAGTTCCTTCCGAGCAACGAGATTACGATTGACGAGCGCGGAACTTACGTTATCGGTATGTCTGAAGATATGCAGCAGGTGGAAACCGTGACGGTAGGAAACAGTGCGTTATATTCTGCGTTGCGGAGCGGTGCAAACGTATCCTTGCAGGAAGTGGATGAAGAATACGACATTTATCGGCTGCATGCACAGGGACTGGCGGATGAAGTCAGTGTCAGTGTAAAACCGCTAAAGCTGTATAACAATAACTCTCCCTTTGAGGGACAGCAGTGGTTGCTTGGCGGTCTTGCAACAGACACCGCATTGCATGAATCCTCCCGACTGGTAAATGTGATGGTGATCAGTGCGTTGATCAGTTCGCTTGTTATTTCGCTGATAGGTACGCAGATTGTAGCGGGAAGATTTTTAAGACCGATTAATACGCTGCTTGTAGGAATTGATGAAATGACGCCGGGAAGCGGTAATCTTCCCAGAACGGGTATCATTGAGTTTGATGATATAGCGGGTGCCATGGAAAGTCAGAACATAAAGATTTTCAAGGCAGGCGGAAAGATGGCGGATATTATTGATAATTCCAATGTTCCGTTGGCGGTATTCGATTATGATACAGGTGCGGACAGACTGTTTTGTACCCATAAGATTTTTGACATTCTGAGTATTCCGGATGATGAGTGGGAGAATAACTACATTTCCGCAGAGACTTTTCAGAAGTATCTGACGATGCTTACTCCCTATTTCGAGAAATGTCAGGGTGAAGAGGAGCTTTTTGTATATCGGTATCCTGTGACAGGACCTAAGTGGATTAGCATCAAGCGGATTCCTTCTGCTGAGGGTATGCTGTGTATTCTGCATGATGTAACGCAGGGCGTCAAGGAAAAAGAAAAGATTATGCACGACCGTGATTACGATGTGCTGACAGACTTGTATAACAGACGTGCCTTTGCAAGAGAAATGGGATATCTGGTGGACGAGGGCCATTGCCAGAACGGTATATTGTCTATCTGGGATTTGGATAATCTGAAATATGCAAATGATACCTACGGTCACGATATCGGTGATAAATATATCCGTACGTTAGCGGATGTGTTCCGCGGACCGTTCTCTGTGAATTCCGTTTGTGCGCGTCTTTCGGGTGACGAATTTGTATTCTTTGTATATGATGCGCCTTACGAGGAATTAAAGAGTTTTCTGGTGGACTTGCACGGAAAGTTCATGCAGCGTACAATCAGTCTGCCTGACGGGAAAGCACTGGCAGTCAGTGCCTCTATGGGCATGGCAAGGTATACCGAGGATGCAACGGTTTATGCAGAGCTTTTGAAGTGTGCCGACTATGCAATGTATCAGGTAAAGAAATCTTCCAAGGGTCAGTGTAAGTCCTTCGACAGAGAGGCGTATGTAAAGGAACATGTATTGCTGCAGGGTGTAGGCGAGTTGAACCGCATTCTGAACGAGGGTGCTATCCGATACGCATTTCAGCCCATTGTTTACATGGAGGATAAGCGGATATTTGCTTACGAGGCGCTGATGAGACCGGTGTCCGATACGCTGAGTCGTCCGGATGTATTGGTACAGCTTGCGGAATCCCAGTCCAGACTGGGACAGATAGAGCATATCACATGGTTCCGTGCACTTGCGGAGTTTTTTGCCCAGATACGTATGGGGGATGAGGCAAAGCTTTTCCTGAATTCCCTTCCGAATCAGGCGCTTACCGATAAGGACATGGAAGCCTTGGAGCAGGTATACGGCGACAAGCTGGGCAGAGTGGTTATGGAAATAATCGAGAGCAATAAAACAGAGGCTGACTGTGAGGAAAGAAAGCGTCGCTTCTGTGAAAAGTGGGGAATTCCCGTGGCTCTTGATGATTACGGCGCCGGCTACAGCAATAATGATGTGCTGATGTCGCGGCAGTTTAATTTTGTGAAGCTGGACAGAATGCTCATAAGAAATATTCACGAAAATGCGGCAACAAGAACCTTGGTGGGCAGTGTGATTGAATTCTGTCACGCCAACGGACAAATGGTAATTGCTGAGGGAATTGAGATAGACGAAGAATATCAGGTGCTGAAAGAGATGAAGGTTGACTATGGTCAGGGCTTCTATTTCGCAAAGCCGGATTTCTCGTTGTATCGTTCATAGGAACCTTTTGCCTCCCATATCATAAAATAAGAGCGTAACGATGTTTTATGAATTATGGGAGGTAATTATGAAAAAAAGAGAGTTTAAGAAACTGGGAGCAATCGGTATGACTGTGTTTGCTCTCAGTTTTTCTTTGGCGGGTTGCGGGACAGAAACTGTGTCCGGCGGGGCGACAGGGAAGAAGGTAGTATTGAATGAGGTAGCGCATTCCATCTTCTATGCGCCCATGTATGTGGCAATTGAAGAGGGGTATTTTGCGGAGGAAGGCATTGATTTGGAACTGGTGACGGGCTTCGGCGCAGATAAGACCATGACAGCGGTGCTGACAGGAGAGGCTGATATCGGCTTTATGGGGAGCGAATCTACAGTATACACTTATGCGGGCGGAACCGAAGACTATGTGGTAAACTTTGCGCAGCTGACACAGCGTGCAGGTAATTTCCTGGTGTCAAGAGAGCCTGTTGATAACTTTAGTTGGGAAATGCTGGAGGGGCAGGATGTATTGGGCGGCAGAGCCGGTGGTATGCCCCAGATGGTGTTTGAATATATTTTGGATATGAACGGAATTGATGCGAAAGCGGTAAATATCGACCAGAGTATTGATTTTGGCTCTACTGCCGCTGCCTTTTCCGGCGGGCAGGGAGCCTTTACGGTAGAATTTGAGCCTCATGCAACAGCACTGGAAAAGAAGGGCGAAGGCTATGTGGTAGCGTCCCTGGGCGAAGCATCCGGCTATGTGCCCTATACCGCTTTTTCTGCAAAAAAGAGCTACTTGGAAGAAAATGCGGATACGGTGCAGGCGTTTACCAATGCGCTGCAAAAGGGAATGGATTATGTAAACAGTCACAGTCCGGCGGAAATTGCAGAGGTAATCGCACCTCAGTTTGCAGAGACAGACATGGAAAGCCTGACAACCATCGTAGAACGTTACCATAATCAGGATACCTGGAAGAAAGACCTTATCTTTAGTGAGGATGCCTTTGACCTGCTTCAGAACATTCTGGAGGATGCTGCAGTGCTGGAGAAGAGAGTACCCTACACCGACCTGGTAAACACGGAGTTCGCTAAGGAAGCCGCGAAGTAAAACGGTTCGTGTCTTTTCACCTGAACACGCTCCCCGCGACCTGTTCGCCCCGGGAGTATGCCGGAATATTGGGTCAACAAATGTGGGATTTCTAATGTGCTTACTTCTGAATTTACGATAGTTCGAGCTTTTTATGAGCTGGGACAAAAATAAGAGTCGTGTTCGC
>JAZQCX010000083.1:0-11392 GCA_045546495.1 Acetatifactor sp.
CGCAGCACCTACGCTTACCACAGCGTTGGCAATCTGCTCAAAAATCTGGGATACCGAGGTCTGTGCCATGCTCTTATGGGCCTGGAAATAACCTCGCAAAACCCCCAACATTCCGTAAATAAAAATCGTGGGTGCAAAAACCTGCAGCACAGGAACCGCTTCCTTTGCCACAAAAAGTCCCGCACCGAAATAAAGCAGAAGACTTGCCGCACCTCCCACTACCAGCACATATCCAAGAGCACACTTAAAAATCCTGTGTGCGTTGCGGTATTCCTTCACTGCCAGCTTCTGTGCAATCACCTTTGAGATGGCGGAAGGTATGCTGTAGGAGGAAATCAACAGAATGATGGTATAATAGACATACGCAGAATTGTAGTAGCCCATACCCAAATCGCCGATAACACGATGTAAAGGGCTCCTGTAAAGGAGCCCTATGATTCTGCTGATAATTCCGGCTGCCGCCAGAATTCCTGCCTGCATAATGAAATTATCTTTCCTGCTTTCATTACCCATACTGTTTTATCCAATCAGCCAATCGTACATTTCCTGATACTTTTTCGCAGAAGCATCCCATGAGAAATCTGCTGCCATGGCTCTATCCACCAGCTTGTTCCATTCACGCTTCTTATTGTAATAAATATGCTCGGCATAGCGAACAATATTCAGCATTTCATGTGCATTATAATTCGCGAAGCTAAAGCCGGTACCGAGACTCTCATACTCGTTGTAGGGCTGAACCGTATCCTTTAATCCGCCGGTTTCGCGGACAATGGGAATGGTTCCGTAGCGCAGAGCCATCAGCTGGCTCAGTCCGCAGGGCTCAAAGAGCGAAGGCATTAAAAATGCATCGCAGGCTGCGTAAATCTTGTGAGACAATGCATCGGAATAACAAAGATTCGCGGAAACCTTATCGCCATACTTCCATGCAAAATGACGGAACATGTTCTCGTACCGTGCCTCGCCCGTACCCAATACAACAAACTGGATATCGTCCTGACAAAGCTCATCCATGACACAATCAATCAGGTCAAGACCCTTTTGATCCGTCAGTCGGGAAACCAGACCGATCATCATCTTCTTTTCGTTCTGCTCCAGACCCAGTTCCTTCTGCAAAGCCTTCTTATTCTTTATCTTTTCCTTTCGGAAATTACCTGCGTTATAGGGCTGTGCAATATGGGAATCCGTCTCCGGGTTAAAGGCGTCATAGTCAATACCGTTTACAATACCACGTAAATCCCAGCATCTTTGGCGAAGCAGACCGTCCAGTCCCTCACCGTAGAATTCCGTTTTAATTTCCTCCGCATAGGTATTGCTCACGGTAGTTACCGCATCCGCAAACACAATACCGCCCTTTAACAGATTCGCATCTCCGCAGGCCTCCAGCTTATCCGCCGTAAAGAAATGCTCCGGCAATCCGGTCATGTCGCGCACCGCATCCACATGCCATCTTCCCTGGAACTTTAGGTTATGGATGGTAATTACGGACTTCATATCCCGATAAAATTCACCCTGTGAAAAACGCTCCTTCAAATATACCGGAATCAAGCCAGTCTGCCAGTCGTGGCAGTGAATCACATCCGGCCGGAAATCAATTACGGGCAATACGGATAACACCGCTTTACAGAAATAAGCGTATCGCTCAATTTCCCATCTGGGGTCGTCACTGTAAGGCTTATCACCGCTGAAATAGTACTCGCTGTCTATGAAATAATAGTGGACACCGTCAACCTCAGCCTCCATAACGCCCACATACTCGCACTTCCAGTTATAGTCCATGTAAAAGTGCGTAACATACTGCATTTTATCCTTCATTTCCTGCTTCATGCAAACGTACTTAGGCAGGATGACACGGACATCAAAATACCGCTTATCGATACATTTCGGAAGCGAGCCCACAACATCTGCAAGACCGCCCGTTTTAATAAAAGGTACACCCTCTGATGCTACAAACAATATCTTCTTCATTCGATACCCTCCATCTGTCAGCCTGTTACAAGGATACCCTAATTATACAACAATCTGCCGTCCGTGGAAAGTGTTTCTTTTTGAGGAAAAAGTTTCATCAAAAACAATTATCGCGCCGCCTATACCTACATTGCAGCTTATGAATTTCTAAGCTGCAGCTGCAATCTGTCCGCAATCAATGCAATAAACTCAGAATTGGTGGGCTTTCCCTTTCCCGTATCGATAGTGTATCCGAAGAGGGCATCCAGCGTTTCCATTCTTCCTCTGCTCCACGCCACCTCAATGGCATGCCTGATGGCACGCTCCACTCTGCTGGGCGTTGTCTGGAAACGCTTTGCAATGGTGGGATACAAAATTTTCGTCACCGAACTGATCATAGCAGGATCTTCCACCGACATCATAATCGCTTCCCGTAAGTATTGATACCCTTTAATATGTGCGGGAACGCCTATCTCATGTATCATCTCCGTTACATCCTGTTCCAGATTTCTCGGAGCAGCTTCCGCTTTTCTCACCTCACCTGTAATTCGTCGTTTATCTTCACTTTTCTGGGACGGAACCGTTATCATAATCTGAAATTCCTTGTCACCGTTCATCAAATCACCCAGAATCTTGTAAATTTTCTCGTTATCCTTCGTAGTTTGAATGTTTAGTTGTTCCATTAAACTACCTCCATACACAAATTTTGCAACCTAACGCCGTCCTATTGCGGTTCCTTTCGTTGCAAACTGTCTAAATTAATACTTTCCCATTATAAAAGAGAAATGTTTCATACAGCAACCTCATTCCATCGCGAAATTCCACCCCCGCACGTCAAAAAAGTGCGTAAACCCCCAACGCTCTACGCACTTTTACAGCTTTCTATACTGTTTGTCGAATTTCGGATACCAGGGGCGCCGGTACGCTGAGCGCATCCACACCCGCTTCCGTAAGTCCGGTCCAAAATGCCGCCTCAGAAGCCATCTCTCCGCAGACACTGATTTTAATTCCTGCCTTATGAGCACCTTCTGCCGCCATCCGAATCAGCTTAAAAACAGCTTCCTTCTCCGAATGGGTAAGCTGACTCATACCGGCACTCTGCCTGTCTTTTGCAAGCGTATACTGAGTCAGGTCATTGGTCCCCACACTGAAAAAGTCCACTTCCTTTGCCAGTTCTTCCGAGAGCAGTGCTGCCGAAGGCGTTTCTATCATAATTCCTGTAGAAACCTTATTTTCGTACAAAACACCATCTTCTTCCAGCTGCGCCCTTGCCTCCTGCTCTGCTTCCCGCACCTGTCTCAGTTCTTCCACAGAGGAAATCACGGGATACATAACGGAAAGTTTTCCAAATCTTGCCGCCCGATATAGTGCTTTCAGCTGGGTACAAAGAAGCTCCCTCTTCGCCAAAGCCAATCGGATTCCCCGAAGCCCCAGTGCCGGATTCTCCTCCCGCTGTAAAGTAAGCCACTCTACCCTTTTATCACTTCCTAAATCAAAGGTTCTGACGATAACTTCACGTCCCTTCGCCGCTTCCAGAATACGCCGGTAGAAGTCTGTTAAAGCTTCCTCGTCCGGTGTCTTTGCTGCTTCCATATAAAGCAGCTCACTGCGAAACAGTCCGATACCCTCCGCTCCGTTTTGGATTGCAAGCTCCACCTCCTGTACGGTTCCGGCATTTGCATAAATGGGGATTTTTACCTGTAGCTTCTGTGCCGTTTCAAACTGCTTTTCATAAAGATATCTTATTTCCCCATCCGGCTCTATATACAGCGTACCTGTACCTGCATCCAGCACCGCGTCCTTTCCCGCAAACTCCTCTGACAGTTTCATTCCTGCCTGCACAATCATAGGTATGCCAAAGCCCTTTGCCAAAATCGCCGTATGGTCGGTCAGACTCCCCTCTAAAAGTACAATTCCAAGCACCTTGCTCCGGTTCAACCGTACAAGTTCTCCGGGAAACAGCTCCTTTGCCACCAGAATCCCCGGCTCAGACCTCTCCCGCTTTTCCTGTGACTCCTGTAGCTGCGTGCTCCGCTCTTTTCCTTTCGTCTCCGTCAACGCATTCAAAAGCTGCGCGGTAATATCCCTCACATCCTGCGCACGCTCTCTTATATAGGCATCCTCCGCCTGCAGGAGCTGTCCGGCAGCCACCTCTCCCGCCCGCTTCACCGCCTCATCGGCAGTGCGCTTCTCATGCTCAATCATTTGACGCACATAGGCAACCAGTCCTTCGTCCTCCAACAGCATTTTCTGCGTTTCAAAAATAGCTGCGTAGGCCTCTCCCATGGTTTTACACTTTTCCCCGCACAAGCCGGTCAACCCCTGTAACACCTCTGCCTGCGCACATTCCCAGCGTTGCAGCTGTACTGCCACATCAAAAACCCCATCGGTAGCCTCCGATGCGCACTCTCTTTCCGGGCTATCCACTACGGATTCCCGATTTGCGGCATCTAGTTCTTTGCTACAGGCTTGCGTTCTTTCATAAAAAAACAATTTTCCCTCGCAAATCCCCCGAAATACACTTTTTCCCTGTAATACTTTCATCCGAAACAACCTTTCCGCACAGGCTTCAACGCCGTGCGCTATTATTACCATTATAACACCTATCGTCCTTTTTCGGAACAAAAACCTGTACCTCTCTTTTCACTCCAATCTGTCTCCCGAACTTGACAATCCTCTCAATCAAGGGCAAAATGAATGTAAGATTTGGGAAAGAGGATGCGACCGCAATGAAGCAGATAAACGAAGATATCAAGCAGGGAAATTTCAGACAGATTTACCTCCTGTACGGAGAGGAACGCTATCTGCGCAGGCAGTACAAGGAACGTCTTCGCAAGGCACTTTGCGCCGAAGACGACACCATGAACACTCATTTCTTCGAGGGGAAAAACATCCCCGTAGGCGAGATAATTGACCTTGCGGAAACTTTGCCCTTCCTTGCGGAGCGTCGTGTGATTTTCATTACAGACAGCGGCTTATTTAAATCCGGCGGTGAAAAAATGGCAGAGTATCTTGCCGAGCCTAATGACTCCACCGTATTCGTTTTTACGGAAAGTGAAATTGATAAACGCAGTAAGCTTTATAAAGCCGTTACTGCCAAAGGCTATGCCGCCGAATTTTCCATGCAGGACGAAAATACGCTGAAACGCTGGATTGCCGGAGTATTGGCAAAGGATAACAAGAAGATTACGGAACACACGGTGCAGCTTTTGATTACCAAGGTTGGAACGGATATGGACAACATCCAGACCGAGCTGGAAAAGCTGGTGTGTTACTGTATGGATAGAGATATCATTACAGACGAAGATGTGGAAGCAATCTGCACTACCCGCGTCACCAACCACATTTTTGACATGATAAATGCCATCGCAGATAAGCATCCGAAAAAAGCAATGGAGCTTTATTACGACCTGCTGACCTTAAAGGAGCCGCCCATGCGTATTCTGTTCTTAATCGCAAGACAGTGTAATCTGCTGTTGCAGGCAAAGGAGCTTCAGTCCAAAGGACATGACCAGCGTTCCATCGCTTCAAAGCTGGGTGTTGCACCTTTTATTGCCGGAAAATATCTTGCACAGGCCGCCCGCTTCAAGGTATCCACCCTAAAAAAGGCCGTTACACAATGCGTGGAGGCCGAAGAAGCTGTTAAAAGCGGCCGCATGAACGATGTTATGAGTGTGGAAATTCTGATTCTTTCCGTGCTCGGATAATCCCTAAAACATACACCCCGGACAGGGTAAAACAACCTACGGTTGTTTCATCCTAGCCGGGGTATTTTCACCAATCCTCTCTTCTTTTGAAAAGACCGACTTAAATTTCCCCATGCCGAATCTTTCCACAAACAAGTCACATTTGCACAGGAAGAAATAATAGGGATTTAATCCTTCCCCAAACAGGCTTTCAAAATTACCCTGTCCTTTTGAAATAATCACGTCTGCCTCCCGCAAAAGCTGAATCGCCGCCTTACCCATTCGGCTCAGCACTGTTCCCGGAGCGGCACTTCCGTTACCGATACAGGGGACAATTTCCGTTAACCCCACCTGATGGGCGTCTTCCATGGTGGCATCGTTGATAACCTGACTCCCTCTGAGAACTGCCGTTATTTGCAGCTGCGGATAAGCTTCCCGAAGTAACCTGATAAACAGTTTATCCAGCACAATTTCCCCGCAGTTATCCGTCAAATACACCAGTTTATTTGCAGTTTCCAGATCCTTACGAAACCTCTCGTACTCCTCCTTAGGAACAGTCTCCGTTTCCGCTTTCGCAAGTAGCCTTTCAAAGGTCTCTACATTCACATTTTCCACTGCCGAAAAATCAATATAATTTGCCGCACAGACGTACTTGATGCACTCCTTCAGTCCATCCTCTGCCTGCCGGATTTTCTGTTCCAGCTGCGCCTCCCGTTCCAATAGAAGCTGATTATATTTCCTTTTTATCAGAGAAAAGTCCTTCGTTTGTCCCCAAAAATCCGTATATAAGCCATTTATCCGCTCTGCAAGCCCCGGTGCGGATTCTTCCTGCCCGTACCGATGCAGGATACCGAGCACCTGATGCATATACTCCGACTTTTTCTCTTCATCCGAAAATTGCCTGATTTCCTTCTCCTGCCTATTTAAAATACAGGCAATACAACGTGAATTTGCACGCATTACAATCTCCTTCTCTTACTCCTCACAAAACCGCATAGGTGTATACCGTACACCGTTTGTTTCCTGCTCCCCATCCGTTTCCACAAATCCAAGTCTTCGATAAATTTTCAACGCATAAGGTGCTACATTATCTTTAAGCTTTCCTTCGCTTCGGTTCCGGCAGCTCCGGATACATTGCTTCAAACAGGTTCGCTAAAAACGCCTTATCATCAACCTCTTCCACCAGCAACATCTCTTTAGCCCCCTTATAGGGCGGCTCCATAGGTGCCTCCGGCAACATTTTGACCGCGCTGGTCACGGGCTTCACCAGGAGTCTGTCATCGCACAGGTATGCCGCAATCTTCCCATGATAATAAATAATATATTCCCCCATCATGGAACGACAGGTAATCTCCTCCAACGCCGACAGTTGATCCATTATGAATTCCAGATATGCTTTACTTGTTGCCATATGTACGGGTCCCCTCCTGCATCTTAAAGCAAGATGCCTTGTCTGTTATGTTGCCTTTTTTGCGTTTTCATTCGTTTGTAGTATATTCTAACATATCCAAAAGAGAATTACCAACACAACTGGTTCTGCTGGTTTATGTACTGCTGCACCTGCTGATACTGCTGCATAATTTGTCTGCTTTGCTCCTCAATCTGCTGCTGGCGCCACTGATTTTCCTGCTGCATCTGCTCCACACGCTGCTGATGCTCCTGTTGCATCTGTTCTACGCGTTCCCAGTGCTCCTGCTGCATGGCACTTGCTGCGGCTTCCTGACTTGCCTTATTTGCATCCGCAATCTCCTGATATTCCTGTCTCATCTGCTCTGTTCGTCTGTGATAATCCTCCTGCATCTGGCGGCTGGCTTCCTGATACTGCTGCATGGAAATTGCTCCGGTAATCAGTTTAACTGCCATAATTGCTACGATAAATGCTACGATTGTTTTTGCCATTGAATTCTTTCCCATGTTCTTATCCTCTTTTCTTTCGATTTTGTTTGTGTTCTGCGATTGCTTTCCGTTGTCCGTCTTCCGCTTCCCGGTGGCTCGACCTCGTTGGATGTCGTTTATTGGCGTCCCACGCTATCGCTCCCTGCTTTGTTTTACATTGGATAGATACATGTAGAATCCGTTTGGTTTTATGAAATAAAATTTTTTTATTTTTCGACGCACTGATTCCATCATCATACCGGATACCCTCATTAGGCGCGGCATTTGTAAATATCAGTGTCCCGGATTCAGAGTCGCTTGCCAACGTATAACGCCCGGTCCCCGGATCCGTGACCACTATGCAGTCAAGTGGCATAATGCGCAATTTTTTGACATAATCTGAAAATCTATATCTTTTTTTTACGATATAATTAAAATAATTGACTTCATTTAAAGGGCTTTTATGCTACAATATAAGCAGTTAATAATGCAGCCTTATTCATGGAGGATTTTATGAACATTGCAATTGTTGAAGACCGGGCACAGGACCGAGAACGTATCGCCCTTAATCTGAATCGGTATATGACAAAGCTTGGTCTTACTTATCATTTATACACATACGAAAATGCTGAAGATTTTGTTAAAGCATTAAATGCTCTGACCTTTCAGATTGTTTTTATGGATATTTACCTGCAGGGTATGACAGGAATGGAAGCAGCTGTTTATTTACGCCGCCAGAACAGAGATTGTAAACTGATTTTTCTTACGGTATCCACAGAGCATTGTCTGGAAGGATTTCGTGTCAATGCCTGCCACTATCTTATAAAGCCTTTCACTGTCCATGATTTTACAGAGGCCATGGAACGTTGCCATTTACTGCCGCCATATGATGTTCCTTATCTGGATGTATTATACGACGGTATCGAACTCAAGCTGAATACCGAATCCATTTTATACATACAGGTACAAAAGCGCAAAGTTCTGATTCATACGTTGGATCAGGTGCTTATTGTAAACGGTCCTTTCCACGCTCTGATAAAACCGCTTCTGAATGACAAACGCTTTTTACTATGTATTCAGGGTATCTTGGTAAACATGGATTACATCATTAGCCAGGAGGAAACGGTTTTCATTGTCAAAAACGGGGACCGACTCCCTATTAACATACGGAACAAACGGCAGATATTACAATCCTACCGCAAATACATTTTTGAGAATATGTGAGTTTGCTTATGAGATATGTGAAAAAATTTTTTTCTTTAACTGCATATGATAGATTGCTTAAACTCTGCCTCCGCGTGCTTTTTATCGCATTCGGGGCATCCATGCACGTGCATGCAGGTGAGACAGACCTCACAAGTATATTTTCGAATGCTTCGGATACATCTTCTATCGTTTCCTATACAGTAATCGGATTCGAAAACAGTGAGCAATTATCTAATCTTGCACCTGCTGAAATTGTACGGCGTTCTACCCAGAACACAGAACCGTTATTTTACCATGTTTACAATAATCATCTGTTAAATGTTAATGCTTTCATAAAAGACAGTGACGGAAATATTACCACCCAAACACTATCTGTCTCATGGAGTTGTTGGGATGACAGTACTACCGTAACGAATACCACTGTTTGCGGAGACTATCTTGAAACCGGAATCATTCAGCTTCCGAACGATTCCTACCAATGGGGCGAAGGGGTATTATCTGCATTATCTCTTCCCGTCAGGGTATTTGATCCCACGGAGTCGATTGAGATAGTTGAATTAGAGGATGTTTGGAATGAATTTGATACTGCATTTTCCTTAGAACAAAATGGCAGCATTGAAAACCTTCTAAGCACTGCTCCCCTTCAGACCGCATGGCCCTGCTATGATGCCGCCGGAAATGAATATCTCTGTTCTGTTGTCTATAACACAGAAGATGTCCGGGAAGATACGGTTGGAATATATTATATTACCGCTACCTTTGACGCACCGCTTAATTGCCGGTTTTCTGACAGTCTTACCATACCATCCCACTCCTTACCCGTAACCGTGCAAGCTCCGGGGCAGCCACGGTTGGATTTGTCTTACCTAAGTCCAAATTACGAATTTATCCTTTTCCCATGGATTACATCCGACATCAACCTTGGTGCCGTGGAAGTATGGCTGTCCGAAAATGATGGTGAGTGGCGGACACTGCAGCCCGATGATGAAGTATATATATACCCCTCCGAGCTCAGTCTCTATGCGTGGTATCTGAATGAAGGCAGTTCTTATCGTATTCAGGTTAAGTACGAAGGTGGTCAGACCGGCATCGCCTCTTTTACCTATGCATGGGACATGTTATCTGACATGGAGTACATAGAAGGAGACCGGGATGGCGGAGATACGAACGGCAATCCACCGAATGACGGCGGCGGCACGAACGGCAATCCACCTGATAACTCCGAAGAGGGTGACTCTGACGAGGAGGACTCTGACGAGGAGGACTCTGTCACTGCGGAAGACTCCACTCCCCAAGAAGACACTTCTCCCGAGGACGGCTCTGCCGCTCAAGGAAGTTCTGCTACCCAGGGAGCTTCTGCTGCCCAGGAAGGCTCTGCTGCCCAGGATAACGATTCCAAGCCCGGTGATGAGAGCTCCGACACCATCCAAATAGAGAATGTTCCTTCCGATTCTGTAGAACGCGAAACACCCTATCTGCTTGGAAGTGAACTCAACCGTATGATACAAGCTACGGGCACGACCCGTTTTTCTGCAGAAGCGATTATGCTCAACATACCTGCAGATACAATTGCCGCCCTTGGTATAAACGATACGGATCGTTTCCTTGTAACGATTCTTCCGGTTGAAAATAATGGATTTTCCGTTGATATCCTAAAAAACGGCAATGCCGTTACCACTGTTTCTTCCATGCAGATATCCTTACCGTATCAGCTTACGGAAAATACCACGCCGGTGTTAAGCAATGGGGAAGGTAGCATAATTGCTGATGGAATCTATGATGCAGATACGAAACTTGTTACTTTTACCATTAACGAAACCGGCACATTTTATGTACAGTATAAAGAAGTTCCGATGCAGGATACCTTCGTTGGTAATACCCTTACGGTAACTGAGATTTCTGCAGCCGACAAAGACAATGACCATTCCGTTTTCGTGGTGATTGTTGCTACGGCAGTAATTACCTGCTCTGCCGTTTTCGCAATATCCATTCACAGGAAAAAGAGGAGAACATGATGGCTGACCACTCAAAAAAATACATTCCATATCTGTTCACATTAATGGCTGCCTCTTTTTTGTGCATCAGTCTGTACATATGGAACAACAAATACACCTATAATGACCTTCAGCCAAGCCACGGACAACTATTTGTAACGGCTGCCGATTTGTCCGCGCCCTCTTATCTCATTAGAGATTGGGAATTTTATCCGGATGTACTGCTCACTCCGGATACCTACCCGGGAAGTTATATGGTATATACCGATATCGGCGAACGCACACGTTTTGATGGTTTGGGAACACGCACTACCCCGCACGGCTGCGGCAGTTATGCACTCCACATATATCTTCCGGAGGACTCCCAGTGCTATGCTTTGGAATTACCGGAGATTTTTTCAGCATTCAAGCTTTATATTAATGGCCGGATAGCCGCATCCGCAGGTAATCCGCAACCCGATTCCTATGTACCTGCCACACAAGCTAAAACAATAGTCTTTGAAGCCGCCGGTCAGGTTGACATTCTCTTGGCAGTCAGTGACTATTCCCATTTTTACAGCGGACTGGTATATCCGCCTGCTTTTGGTACTTTTTCCAAGGTGGAATCCCTACACCATATCCGGCTGGCATTTACACTCATTTCTTGTACAGTAGGACTGCTGTTTTCCATTTTTTACGTTTACTTTG
>JAZQCX010000084.1:0-36353 GCA_045546495.1 Acetatifactor sp.
GCTTGCTTCTACAATGACAGTTAACGCAGCAGCAACAGTTGATAACTTAGAGTTCAACTTACATGTAGGTGCTGATTCGTCTATGACAAACAAGATTGGCGTCTCTATCGCATCTATGAGTGCAGATGGTCTCGGTGTATCTGGTATCAAGGTTACATCTGAGAAGACAGCTACAGATGCTATCGATGTTATCGCAGCAGCTATTCAGCAGGTATCTAAGCAGAGATCAGATCTCGGTGCTGTTCAGAACAGACTTGAGCATACAATCAACAACTTAGATAACGTAGTTGAGAACACCACGGCTGCTGAATCCGCTATCCGCGATACTGATATGGCAACTGAAATGGTTAGATTCTCCAACAACAATGTCCTCACTCAGGCAGGACAGGCAATGTTGGCACAGGCTAACCAGAGCAACCAGGGCGTTCTTTCCTTACTGGGTTAATGATGACAGCGGAGGCGTAATCCCTTAAAGGGATAAACGTTATACGCTAAAAGCAAAAGGACAACGTGAGTGATAAGATGGTGCGTGCTTAGAGCCGCGTTACCGTAGAATATAGTTTGGAAAATGCAGGTGTAACCTTGTGGATTCGGGTTACACCTCTTTTCTTGAGAAAAGAATTAAGAGTTGCGCTTCATAAAAGCAGTGGCTTGTCCGATATATAAAGAAATGGGGAAGTGTAACGATGGAGAAGTGGGAAATAAAAACGGGATATAGTGTTAATGCAGAAACCGGAATGCTTGAAAAGAATGCGGAAACAGCGGCGACGGTGCGCGTGTATCGAGCAATGCGCGGTGACAGGCTGTTCCTGTGCGATGAAGGGTGCGAATACGCAGTTTTTTTCTATTTGCCGGAAGTGGATAAAAAGTATATTTATACATATGATTATGAATCGGAGCAGAAGTGGGTGACATTTCGAAGAAAATCGGAAGAGAACAAATTTCGCACTGGGGTTATGAAGTTTGATGAGACGATATACTTTCGTGTGGTGGTTAGAAGAAAAGAGTGTCAGAGAGAAATCAACTCGGCGGAGATAAGCGCTGGCATGGAAAAGGCAGTTCGCTGGGAGAAAATAGGAAATGGCTCCGGTAAAAAGGAGGGTGTGGAAAGGTCAGTTTTTGAAACGGAAACGAAAGAGACTGTGTTGAAAACGAGGCAATTGATGAATGGTACGGAACTTGCCTTTGTGCTAATGTCGGATATTCACTATACAGTGGGTGGGACATGGAAGACGACCGTGCAGAACGTGAATGAGGTACAGAAACAACTACATTTGGATGGATGCATTCACTTGGGAGATGCAACAGACGGGATGATTTCAGCTGAATTGAATCGAGAGTATGTTGTAGAGATGAAACGAGATATAGCGGAAATGGATTTGCCGTTATATTACGTCATAGGGAATCATGATTCGAATTATTTCCGAGGGAATCCGGAGCGCTTTTGTCCGAAAGAAATGTATGAACTGTACTTGGAAAATGGTGGTCATTGCAGAAAAAACAGTAAGGCGAGAGAATGTTGTGAACTGGATAATAAGGTGGAAAGCCCGGTTGAGTTATGGTATCATGTGGATATGCCAAACCAAAAACTTCGAATGATTTTTTTGGATTCTTTCGACCCGGCGGAAGACTTGCGGTATGGCTTTGCGGAGGAAGAGCTGGATTGGCTGCAGACACTGCTGGAAGGGACAAGGGCTGATTGGTATACGGTGATATTTAGTCATGTACCGCCCGTGCCAAGAATGCATTTTTGGAGTGATGAAATACGAGGCAGCAAGCGGCTGGTTGAAATGCTGAGACAGTACCAGAGGCGTAGTAATAATCGGCTAATGGGATTTGTGCACGGACATAATCATGCTGATTCGATTGATTTGCGAGAGGGATTTCCGGTAATTTCTGTAGGGTGTGCAAAATGTGAATATTTTGAAGGGAAAAAGCCGAAAGATTCACGGACATATTATAGAGAACTGGGTACGGTGTTACAGGAACTGTGGGATGTACTTTTGATTTCTACGGAACGGGAAGAGCTAAATTTTATTCGGTTTGGAGCAGGGGAAGACAGGACAGTCGGTTGCGGAGAAAAGTTCGGTCGGATAAGATGGGGAGAGAAGAACGAGGATAAGAGCAAGGAAGCGAGGATACCAATGAAGAAGGTTATAACCTACGGAACCTTTGATTTGTTTCATGAGGGGCATTATAATTTGTTGAAGCGTGCAAAGGCGTTGGGAGATTATTTGATTGTTGGAGTTACAACAGAACATTATGACGAACAGCGTGGAAAGATTAATATTGTGGACTCCATGTTGGAACGTATTGAAAATGTTCGAAAATGTGGCTTTGCGGATGAGATTATTATAGAGGATCATGAAGGGCAGAAGATAGAGGATATCCAAAAATATAATGTAGATATCTTCACCTTGGGGTCTGATTGGAAAGGGATGTTTGATTATTTGAAGGAGTATTGTCAGGTGGTGTATTTGGAACGAACACCGGACATATCTTCTACGATGATTCGGAACACAAAGTTTCCGATTGTGAGCTTGGGAATTGTGGGAACGGGACGAATTGCACCGCGTTTTATAGCCGAGGCAAAGTATGTCAGTGGTGTAAATGTACAAAGTGCGTTTAACCCCAATAAAGACGGGGTGAGAGCATTTGCGAGGGAGTTTGAGTTGAAGCCGTACAGCGAATGCTTTGAGGAGTTTTTAGACTCCGTGGATGCAATTTATATTGCGGCCCCCCATGAGACGCATTATGATTATGCAAAAAGAGCGTTGCTTGCCCGAAAAAGTGTGCTGTGTGAAAAGCCACTTGCGTTTTCTAAGGAGGAAGCAAAGGAACTGTTTGCGTTGGCAAGGGAAAATGGCGTGGTACTGATGGAAGGGATAAAGACGGCATACTGTCCCGGTTTTGCGGAATTGATTCACATAGCGAAAAGTGGACGGATTGGCGAGATAGTTGATGTGGAAGCGTGCTTTTCCAGATTAACAGATCCGGGGCTTCGTGAGATGGTTGACGAAGAATACGGAGGAGCTTTTTTGGAATTCGGTAGTTATACTGTACTGCCGATTATAAAGCTGTTGGGAACAAACTACAAAGATGTTCGATTCAGCAGTATTCAAGCGGAAAATGGGGTAGATTTGTATACAAAGGTATATTTTGACTATATGGGCGGAATGGCAACATCCAAAACCGGAATTGGTGTTAAGTCGGAAGGACAGCTTTTAGTATCGGGTACGAAGGGATACATCTTGGCGGAATCGCCGTGGTGGCTTACCAGAAAGTTTCAGGTAAGGTACGAAAATCCCGATGAGATAGAAAGCTATACGCCTAAATTCTTGGGGGACGGCTTGCGGTATGAAATCAGTGAGTTTATTTCAAGAATTAACGGAAGAAACCGTGGGGGAAATAAATTGACAGAAGCAGAGTCGGTAGCCATGGCGGATGTGGTGGAGCGATTTATGAAGAAGCGTGCAAAATGAATTGGTACCTATCGGGAAGAGAGGGTGCGGGATGAATAAATGTAGGTTGCTATTGTTTGGAGCAACGGAATATGTGTATGAAAATATGCAGCATAGTGTTAATTTCTCTCTGGCAGAGTTGATTGGTTTTGTGGACAATGATAGAAATAAGCAGGGAATTATGTTCCATGAAAAGCCGATTTATTCTCCTAAGAGTCTATCAGAAGTGGGTTTTGATTATGTTTGTGTGGGGGCATGGGCGTCTTACGCAGAGGTAAAGGAGCAGCTTGTGGAGTGCGAAGTTGCTGAAAACAAAATTATGCCGTTACTGCATGAAAACATACACGAGTTTATGCATGAAAAGGTAGAAGGAATCACAGAGGATATAATCGGCCGGATTTATAGACACCCCCAAAAAGTTGCGGCATCGTTGAAAAAACTGAATGTTACATATGCGGCATATTTGGCGGCGAAGCCTTTGGAAGATGACCGGGATGGGTGGTATCAGGGTGAACGGTTGATTGCGCATGCCTGTGGAGGATATATAAATTGCTATAGGCATCCCTATAGCAATTCGAAAGAGGCGTTGATGTTTTCACTACAGAATGGATTTCGATTGATTGAATGTGATTTGTGGGCAGAGAGTGAGGAATTCTATCTGGCACATCATGTAAAAGCACTGTGGGAGGCAGAAGGGCAGTATACGTTGCTTTGCTTAAAAGAAGCACTGGAGTGGTTGCAGAAATATCCGGATGTATGTCTTATAGTAGATGTGAAATGGGCAGAGGACGACCCGTATTTGGAAAGGGCAGAGAGTGATGAGGCGTATTTTCGGATTGCGCGGAAAGTGAAAACGATTATATTTGAGGTCGCAGGAAACTTAGATACAGCAAAACAACTGCAAAGTCGGGTCGTAATGGAAGTCTATAACGTAGCTACAATGGAATGCGCCGTACACGAAGGTTTTCAATGTGTTTATACACAGTATAGAAATAAGGGGGCGGCACATTTTATGCAGATTGCGTTGGATTGTATCAGACACGGGGTACATGTTGTTGCTGTTTGGACGAACCTGGTGAAAGAGAGAAAAAAGGAGCTGGAATTTTTTGCGGACAAGAACGTGAAGCTGATTTGTTACAGCACGGACGATTTGGATGAATATAGTATGCTGTTGCAAAGTGGGGTGCAGAGCGTTTTTACGAATTACATGGTAAGAGGGAAAAATGCGAAGAAAGATTAAGCGGCAGCTGATAGAGCTGCTTACGACATTAATAGAAACGAGAAAGCCGTTGGAAACGCTTATTGCAAGTGGCCAAAGTACGGTGGAAATTCTTGCGCAACAGCAGCAGGCAGCGGTTGCGGTGGGCAGTCGGATAGAGGAGTGGGAGGGCGAGGGAACTGCGGCGGTGAAGTGCCTGGAGACATATTGCGAGGTGCTGTGGGAACTGTCGCAGACCACAGCGCAGCTGCAGCAACTTGCTTTGCTGGAAAAGGCTTGTAATATATTGGTGGATGTAAAGGCTGAGACAGAAGCACTCCCGGAGCAGCTGGATATTGCATTTCTGCCCTATAAGGCAAGCATGTGGGACTGTATGGAAACCGTGTGGCAAGCGGCGCAGGAGGATCCGAATTGTAATGCATATGTGATTCCCATTCCCTATTACGACAAGCTGCCTGACGGAAGCTTTGGGGAACAGCATTACGAAGGCGATATGTTCCCGGAATATGTCCCTATTACGCCTTATCAGGACTATCTGCTGATGGAAAAGCACCCTGAGATTATCTATATTCATAATCCTTTTGATGAATATAATCATGTAACCAGTGTTGCACCGGAATTCTACAGTACGCAACTTAGAAAATGCACGGATACGCTGGTGTATATCCCTTATTTTATGCAGGGTCAGAAGATATCGGAGGCTCACGGACTTTTACCTGCGTACCTCCAGGCAGATAAAATTGTTTTACAGAATGACCTTGTAGTAAAGGATATCGATAGTAGGATTCCCCGGGAAAAGCTGTTGGTGCTGGGAAGCCCCAAGGCAGAAAAGGTCTTACGGCTACAGGAAAAGAGAGAGGAACTATTAGAAAACGGTATCCCGGAATTCTGGAGGGCGAAGGCTTCCGGGAAAAAGGTGGTTTTATATAACACCAGCATTTCCGGGATTTTAGAAAATAGCAAATCAGCTATAGATAAAATGCGCTACGTTTTTTCTGTTTTTGAAAAGAGAGAGGATGTGGTGCTTTTGTGGCGCCCGCATCCTTTGATTGAAAGTACGTTGGAGTCTATGGTGCCGGAGCTTTTAAAGGAATACCGCCGGTTAAAGAAGGAATTTCAGGAAAAGAATTTTGGAATATATGATGATACACCGGATGTTGCTGTCGCGGCTGTGATAGCGGATGCCTACATTGGTGAGGACACATCGTCCGTTGTGCAGTATTTCTCCGTACTGGGAAAGCCTGTCTTTATTCTGGACTGGAACGTGACGGATGAATGGACGGAGGAGGAACGCGCCGCGCTGTCTGTTACCGATTGCTTTGCGGAGGAAGGATGCCTGTGGTTCGTGCCCTGCGTAGGAGAAGCGTATTACTATTTGTGCCGGATGGACTTGCAGACGGGCGAGGTGGAGCTGTGTTATGAGTTGCCCGGACTGACCCGAAATCCGACCCGAGGCGGCGCATACTGGGGGATTTGCAAGGTTAAAAACAAGGTGGTTATGACCCCTGCGCATTGTGATGATATTTATATTTATGATGTAAAAAGTAAAGAGGCGGTGAAGCTACCTGTAAAGGAAACAGTACAATATCCGCTCTTTACCGGAGCTCTTCGGTATGGGGATGAGGTAGTATTGCCTCCCAGAAATTATCCGGCAGTTGCGGTTGTTAATCCGGAAAATGCGAGCTGTACGTATTATGAAATTCCGGATATATGGAAATCCATACAGGAAGAAACGTTAGTATTCGGCTGGGGAAGCTGCATTTATGAGGATAAGCTGTATGTTCCCTTTTTGCACAAAAATGCGATTTTGGAATTTGATTTGAAAACAAAGATATTCACGGAAAAGCAGATACCGGGAACCGGCGTTGGCTTTAACGCGGTTATCGGAACGGAGGGGCAGCTGTGGTTGACAGCCGATACAACAAGCGAAATTGTTTGCTATAATCTGACCACAGGTGAAGCAAATGTGGTAAAGCAGTTGCCGGAAGGCTTTGAAGGCGGCGCGGAGCCTTATTTTAATATGATTGAAGTGGGAGAGGAAATATGGATTTTCCCTCTCGAGGCTAATATGATTCTGGCGGTTGATAAGAAGTGCGGTATGGTGACGGAATTGCAGCTGCAGAGGAGCTATACGGAGAGAGAACGAAGACTTCCGCGCTGTGCGGCGAGGACAAATTATTGCCTTGTGCGGAAGGAAGGACAGGAAATACTGGCGATGAGCACATCTGACTACAGGCTTTTGAAATGCGCTGGGCGTAGCGGAAAAAATGAAGAAATGGTGTGCAGGTTGAAGGAAGCGGATAGAAGAATACTGGAATGCAAAAAGCTGCATGCGGATTTTTCGGTGGCGGCTTCAAAGGGATATGTACGAGAAGATGTAAGATGGTCGTTGGATATTTTTGCTGACTATCTTGTCAGCGGGATGTATGTATCCGAAAAAAGAGTACAGAAAGAGTTTGCGGTAATTAACGGGAAATATGTAGCCGGATGCGGTGAGGTGATTCATCGGGCGGTGAAAATGAATGAGCAGGTGAAAAATGATACATCTGGATAAGGAAGCATTAAGAAAACTGCAGTTGGTGGAATTGGAAATGCTGCTGGAGTTGGATCGTATTTGCAGAAAAAATAATATTAAATACACAATTATCGGCGGAACGCTTATCGGTGCGCTGCGAAACGGCGGTTTCATTCCGTGGGATGATGATGTGGATGTAGCCATGCTGCGAGAGGATTATGAACGGTTCCGAGAGGCGTGCGAAAGGGAACTGGACGAAGAACGCTTTTATTTTCAGGACCATAGGAATACCGAGGGATATCGCTGGGGATATGGAAAGCTTCGTAGAAAGGATACATTGTTTCTGCGGGAGCATCAGGAGCATATGCCTTATGAACAGGGAATATTTTTGGATATCTTTCCGCATGATGGTGTCCCGGACGCATATTTTTTGCGGGCTTTTCACAATTTCAGGTGCTTTTTGATACGAAAGTTTTTATGGTCAGAGGTAGGGAAAATAGCGGATAAGAGTGCGGTGAAAAGAAAAATATTTTCATTGATGAGTAAGGTTCCCGCAGAGAGGATATTTAAGAGCTATCACAAGCTGATTCAAAGCAGTAACCGTAAAAAACGGGGACGCTTACGGGCTCTGATGTTTCCAACTTTCGGAAAAGAATACGGATATTGTGCGGAATGGTTCGAACCCGGACCGGAGGTTATGTTTGAGGGATATATGTTTCAATGTATGAAAGGGGCAAAGGAATATCTGACTTTTTCTTACGGGGACTATATGCAGCTTCCGCCTGTGGAGAAGAGAAAGGTGCATCCGGTGTCTGATATTAAAGTGTTGGATGTAAATTTAGAGAAATAATTGGTGAGGGACAATGAATATTGCTTTAATTATTGCCGGTGGAAACGGCAGAAGAATGGAACAGGAAATTCCGAAGCAATTTATTAATGTAAACGATAAGCCGGTGATTGTCTACACGATGGAGGCATTTCAAAAGCATCCGGATATCCATGAAATCGGAGTGGTGTGTATCGAAGGCTGGCACGAAATTTTAAAGGCCTATGCAGCCCAATTTCATATTGATAAATTGAAGTGGGTTGTTTCGGGAGGCGAGACGGGGTTCGATTCCATTTATAATGGTGTGAAAGAGGCAAAACGTCGTTATGAGGGAAGCGATTTGCTGTTGGTTCATGATGCGATTCGACCTATGGTATCGCAGGAGATTATTTCGGACTGTATTATACAGGGGAAACGGTATGGCTCCGCCATAGCGGCGGTTCCTTGCAATACTGCGGTTTTGCGGTATGAGGATGAAGATAAGGTATGCTCCGGGCAGGTAGTGGACAGAAGGATTCTTGCCATGACACAAACTCCGCAGGGATTTACGGTGGAAAAATTGTTTTGGGCACATGAGGAGGCGAGAAGGCGTGGGATGACGGATACGGTAGCCTCCTGTACCCTGCTGCCGGAGCTGGGGGAAAAGGTGTATTTTTCTCTTGGCGCGGAAACTAACATTAAGCTGACAACAAAGGATGATATGAAGATTTTCAAGGCGCTGTTGAGCCTTCAGAATCCGGATTAAGGTGAAAAAGATGAGAGAAACAGGGACGCATCCATACGGGATAGATTTGGAATACATGGCAGAATACATAAAGAAATGTTCTTTTACACCGAAGAAAATACTGATTATCGGTGCAGGTGGATTGATTGGTTCCTGTTTGGCGGATGCGTTGATTTATTTTAATCGCGAGATTGAGAAGCGCTTTGAAATTACGTTGACAGGTAGAAGCATAGAGAGATTGAGAAAGCGGTTCTTTTACGCAGAGGCTGATGAAATCAGGCTGTGGGAGCGGGATGTGACGCTGCCGCTGGAAACTGACGAGGATTACGACTATATTTTTCATTTGGCAAGTAATGCAAATCCGGGGGCGTATGCGGAATACCCGGTGGAAACCATAAAAACAAATGTGCAGGGGACACTGAACGTATTGGAGTATGCGAGGAGTCACCCCGGAGTGGAAATTCTCTTTACATCCAGTATGGAGGTGTATGGAGAAGGAGACGGAGCACCTTTGCGGGAGGAGGACTACGGAGCCCTGAATTATAATTCCCTCAGAGCGGGGTATCCGGAAAGCAAGCGTGCGGCAGAGCTGATGTATCGCAGTGCGGTTGCCGAATACGGAGTAAAAGCGAAAATTGCCAGAATGGGCTATATTTATGGACCAACCATGACGAAAGAGGACGATAAGGTTGTGGCTCAATTTCTGCGAAAAGGGGCGAAACGGGAAACGCTGGAAATGAGTAGTGCCGGACTGCAAAGGCGGTCGTACTGTTATGTTGCGGATGCGGTAACGGCAATGCTTCAGATTGCGGCCTCCGGAAAGAACGGTGAGGTGTACAATGTTGCAGATAAGACATCGGCTGTTACAATCAAGCAGCTGGGGCAGCTGATAGCGGAAGTGGCGGAAACGGAGTTACTTTGCGCAGCAGTGGAAATGCCGTCAGAAGATTGGATTGCGCGGGAGAGTAAGGTGCTGAATACGGACAAACTGGAGGTGCTTGGGTGGCAGGCGGCAACCGGAATTCGGGACGGTGTGAAAAGAACGTTGGAGATGCTAAGGAGAACAGAATGACCCGTAAGAATAAAATCAGCATTATCGTTGCTGTATATAACACAGAAGAATATTTAAGACAGTGCTTAGACAGTATCGTTATGCAGACTTATTCAGATTTTCAGATAGTGTTGGTGGATGATGGGTCTACGGACGGCAGCGGAGCGATATGTGACGAGTACGCAGCGGCAGATGAAAGAATAAAGGTAATTCATCAGGCAAACGGCGGTCTTGTTTACACAAGAAAAGTCGGAGTGGCAGCGGCGGACGGAGAATACATTTATTATGTGGACTGTGACGATTGGATAGACCTTGATCTGGTGCAGGGATTTGTGGATGTTCTGGAGAAGCATGATGCGGATATGGTTTCGGTTGGGGTAAAAAGAGAGTATCCCGGACAACCGGCAAGAATTGATAAAGAACCTGTACCGGACGGGATGTATGAAAAAGAGGATATCGAGAAGAAGCTGATTCCGTGTATGATAAGAACGGACGCTTTTGTGGAATGGGGAATGTATCTGACCTACTGGCATTACCTGATAAGGAAGGATATTTTGATACGGAATCAGAAATTGATATCGAATGAGATCCGGATGCTGGAGGATGTCGTTTGTATGTATCCCTGCGTGTTGGATGCGGATAGAATTTATGTCAAGAGCGATTCCTTTTATCACTATCGTCAGAGAGCGAATTCTCTAAAATGGGCAAAAAGCAGCGGAGAATATAACAGGCTGAAGCTTGTGTATCACGTGCTGGGAAATCGGTTTCGGAATGCGCCGGATGCGGAAACACTGATGATGAAAGCGAAATATATGGCGATATATCAGCTGCTCACATCGGTAGAAGGTGTGGAGTTTGAGGATGCAATCTTTCCCTACAGGGAGTTCCCTAAGGGCAGCAGGGTTGTAATTTATGGTGCGGGACAATTCGGAAACCGTATGTTTTCTGCATTGCAGGAAAATGGTTATGCCAACGTGGTTGCGTGGGTTGACAAGAATTACGAAAGCTATAGAGAGCAAGCGTTAGCGGTGGAATCACCTAAGGTGCTGGAGACAACACAGTATGACTATATTCTTCTGGCTGTGCTGCGGGCGGATATCCGGGCAGAGATAAAAAGAGAATTGCAGGAAAGAAACATTCCGCAGGAGAAAATAATCGATATGGATATGGGGAAGCTCAACAGCTTTTCCCTGCCGGCGGATTTTGAGCAGAATGCCAATGGAGAGTATCGCTTTGTTATATGGGGACTTGGGGTTCGCGGGAGGGTCGCCTTTGATGTATTAGGTGATGACAGGGTTTGTGCTTTTATTGAGAAGAATCCCGAACTGGTTGGGACGGCGTACAGAAGTAAGCCGGTGATTTCTTTTGAGACTTATCTAAGGGAATACCGAGATTGCCCCGTTATGATAACACCGAAAGGATATGAAAGCGCAATTCGCCGGGAGTTGAAGGAACAGGGGATACATTGGGCGTTTGAGTTTGGCGAAGAATGGTTTCCTTTGATTGGCTTTTTGTATCAGATGCCGGAGAGTGTGCTGGAGGAGTTGGACCGGAAGGAACGGTATGCTGTCTGGGGATATAGTGCGCTGGGGCTTGTTGTGTATGAGCGGCTGATGCAAAAAGGGTTTTCGGTGAAATTCATTGCGGAGAATACGCCGGAAGCAGACGAGGCGGTCTATCTACGGGAAAAGCTGGGGGTGGAAACCTTGTCCCGGAAGGAATGCGGGAATGAAAAGAGGGTTATTTTGCTTGCGCGTCCGATGGTTGAAGTACAACAGGAAGCGTTTTTTCGGAATGAAATGAAGTCCTTCTTTGATATTTCAGAGCGGATGGGGTTATTTCGGAATCCGTTACTGGAACAGTTTAAAGGAATCCATAAAGGGGAGCGATGCTTCATTGTGGCTACGGGTCTAAGCCTACGGATGGAGGATTTGGATACGCTGCATGATAATAACGAAATCTGTATTGGGGTCAACGGAGTCTTAAAGGCTTTTGATAAGACCTTGTGGAGACCGGACTATTATGTAGTGGGGGATGATGCGGCCTATCGTATGTGGAAGAATGAAATATTGTCGGCGGATATAAAGGCAAAGTTTATTGCGGATTACGCAAGGGCAGGACAGGAAGCGCAGCGGGAAGGTATTTTCCGGTGGCACTTGATTCTGCGCGGAGAAGCCGGAGAGAAGCCGCGGTTTTCCGAGGATTTTTCCGAGGGCGGATACGTAGGGTATACCGTTACTTATGATGGTGCGTTACAGCTGGCGGCATACATGGGATTTTCGGAAATTTATCTGCTGGGAGTGGATTGCACCCGGGCAGACGGCGTGGAAACGAAGCATTTTGATGATGCCTATTATACGGGAGAATCAAAAAAGAATACATACCGGTTGAATGTGGATGCAAACCGTCTGGCATATCAGGCGGCAAAGGAATATGCCGACAGTCACGGCTTTCGGATTTATAATGCTACCAGAGGCGGAGAATTGGAGATTTTTGAGCGGGTTGATTTCGACAGCCTGTTTCGGAAGGGATGAAGAAAAACTTGAAGTACTTAATTTTAGGCGCAGCGGGCTTTATCGGAAAAAATCTCATAGAAGACATTAGCGGAGAAGCGGGCGCGGAACTGTTACTTTTTGATCGGGAAGAGGAAGTGTATCCGGTGAAAAACGGAAGTGCTTACCGCGCGGTGAGGGGCGACTTTGAGACGGATACGGATTTTTTTGAGCTCACAAGAGGGATAGACGTTGTATATCATTTAATCAGTACAACTCTGCCTAACAGCTCCAATGAAAATCTGGCAGCGGATTTTTCGGATAACGTAGTTTCTACAATCCGTCTGTTGGATGCCTGCGTAAAAAACCAAGTAAAAAAGGTGATGTTTATTTCCTCCGGCGGTACGGTGTACGGTGCGGAGGCGACAAAAGCGGTAAGTGAAAGCAGCGTAACGAATCCCATTTCAGCATATGGTCTTCAGAAGATTACCATTGAAAAGCTGTTGTATTTATATCGGCATCTGTTCGGGCTGGAGTATCGGGTGGTAAGACTATCCAATCCTTACGGAAAATATAAAAAGCCCAATGGTGTACAGGGAGTAGTAAATACCTTTGTCTATAAGGCGTTACGGGGAGAAACTCTTTGCGTTTACGGAGACGGAAGTGTGGTGCGGGATTACATAGCTATCGGTGATGCGGTGACGGCAGTGCGTAACATAGAGAAGTATACGGGAGAGCATCGGGTATTTAATGTGGGCTCGGGAGTGGGCCACAGCGTAAACGACGTAATTGAAATAATTGAAAAGGTGCTGAAAGAAACGGTGAATGTATCTTACAGTGCGGGACGGAAAGCGGATGTACCGGTGAATATTCTGGATGTAAGCCGCTATGAGGAATGCTTTGGAAAGGCTGCGTCCGTTTCCTTAGAGCGGGGGATTGCACAGCTGGTTGCGGAGTACTCGGTACAAAAAGGATAGAGGAAAAATTGACGCTTATCCTCGAAAGTGATATAATACGAAAGTACCAAAATATTTTCAAAAAATATGAAAAATTCCTCGAAGACTGTAAAGAAATAAGAGGGGCAGGTCGATATAACTGTTGTAGAGTAGAAATGCAGTGTTTTGTCTGCCCCTTGATGGAAAATGACGATGGAGGTGAGAGGGAGTATGGCCGGTACGAAGAACCAGAACGGCGAAAAAACAAAGGGCTTATTAATCGGATGCGTTGCTGTAATTGTGGTATTGCTTGTAGTGATTATCGTGTTAATGGTAAGAGGACAGGCAGGTGGGCAGAATCCTACGCCCGCAGGGCAGAGCGGCGCAGAGTCGAAGGTTAAGCGAAATGTAGTCGTGAACGAGAAGAATGTTGAGAGCGTAGTGGATGATATGGCTTCGGAAGCAAAAGAGTTCGTGGAGCCCGGATACTATATTTGTAATATGGATACGGACTGGACTTTTGAGAACGGAGAGGCTGTTTCGAAGGACGCGAGAGTGGATAACGCTGCGACGAACACGAACGATGTCTATTTCGACGTGTTTCTGGCAAGCGACGAAAGTGAACCGATTTATTGTTCGCCGGTAATTCCTCGCGGGGCGTTTCTGGAGCATATCGCGCTGGATAAGCCGTTAGAGGCGGGTACATACGATTGCGTGGTGGTTTACCATCTGGTGGACGAGAATCAGGAAACCGTCAGCACGCTTCGGGTAGCGATTACCATTACGGTGGAATCCTAAAAGGGTTGTAATACCGAGAGGTATTAAAATATACAACAAGATACTGTATTTCACAACATTTAAAAACAAGGAGGTAAAATGTTATGAGAAGTAAAAGTTTCAAAAAGATGTTGGCAGGGACGCTGGCACTGACAATGGTACTTGGCGCGAGCGTGACGGCTCTTGCGCAGACAGGTGATGCAACCGGAAGCGGTTCTACTACCAGTGACGGTACCTTTGAGGGACACGTGGACAAGGATGTAATTGCAGTGAAACTGCCTACGGTTGCTGCTGACTCGGATACCTTTGCATTTACGATGGACCCCGAGGGACTGATTGCGGCAACTGCAAACGAGAAGTATCCGGATGCAACCTTTGAAGGGGATACCGGTGTGTATTTCCTTTCCGACACCAACACCTACACCGCAGACAGTGCGAAGCTGAAGGTAACCAATGTAGGTACCGTAGATGTAGATGTTACGTTGACGGCTTACGCGACGGTAGATACCGGTATTACGGTAGCTGCTGACGACGAATTCACCGGTGCTGCGGCTGAAGTATATCTTGGACTGGTTGTAGATGGTACCGTATCCGGTAATGATGTGGCTGAAGTTGCAGTTGGCGCTGATAACTCTCATGCAGGAACAGTTGTTGCCGGCTTAAAGGGAAGAGATGCAAATTACGAAATAACCGTTTCCGGTAACGACTATGTATTCGCACAGAAGGACGGCGTTGCAGATACCGCATGGAACAGCTTTGAGTTTGGTCTTACCGGTGCCTGCGATAAGAATGCGGATTGGAAAGATGTTGAAACAACCAATACTTCCGTAACCGTAACTTGGGCGTACGCAAAGGCTGCTAATGATACGAATATGCTGGATGAGAATGCAACGAATTCGGTTGCACCCAGTGTTACCGTAGCATCCGTTAACATGGCAGCAGGTACTGCAGCAGAGATTCCCGTGTCTCTTGGTAGCGGTGATGATGCGGCTGAGGGTGTAAGCTCTGTTACAGCGATGATTAGTGGAAGTGCACAAGAGTGGCTGACAAGCTCGAAAGTGACCTATGCGGATGGAAAGATAACGGTACCTAGCGGAATCGTTGATTGGCTGATTGGAAAGGGCGCAGATGTTGAAGTGACGGTAACCTTTGATAACGACACATCCGACACCGTTACTTTGAAGCTTCCTACCACCTAAGAGCAACTATTGCATCGGGCAATGAAAATGAAATAGCTTGAATAAAAGCGGCATTCTTCGGAATGTCGCTTTTTTCAAGACTTGTTTAATGATGTCGGGACTGGTATACTTTTAAGTGAAAGGCAGTAGGAAGAAGGATGTGAGGAGTGGGCGCGGTTATGTATAGAAAACCTTTTGTAATTGCGGAAATCGGGTGTAATCATATGGGACAGATGGAGATAGCCCGTGAACTGATTCAAACGGCGGCGGTGTTTTGTAAAGCGGATGCAGTTAAATTTCAGAAAAGATGTGCAAGGGAGCTGCTGACGGATGAACAGTATAATGCACCTCACCCGAATCCGGCGAATTCTTACGGGGAGACATATGGCAGCCATCGCGAATTCCTGGAGTTTGATGTGGAGCAACATGCACAGTTGAAAAAATGGTGTGAGGAGGCGGGACTTATCTATTCTACATCGGTGTGGGATATGACCAGTGCCCGGGAAATTGCGTCTTTACATCCGAAATTCATTAAGGTTCCCTCTGCCTGTAATAATCATTTTGAGATGCTGGAATGGCTCTGCAATCATTACGAGGGGGAAATCCAACTCTCTTTCGGAATGACAACCAGAAAGGAAGAGGAAGAGATTGTACAGCTGTTTGAGAGAAACCGGAGAGCAAAGGATTTGATTCTGTATAATTGTACCTCCGGTTATCCCGTACCCTTTGAAGATGTATGCTTATTGGAAATTACCAGAATGAGAGAGCAATATGAGGATAGGGTAAAGGCGATAGGGTTTTCGGGACATCATTTAGGGATTGCGGTGGATATAGCGGCGTACACATTGGGTGCATCCTATATAGAGCGGCATTATACGCTGAATCGTACGTGGAAGGGAACTGACCATGCGGCATCACTGGAGCCGGAGGGAGTTAGAAAATTAAAGAGAAATCTTATGGCGGTGTACCAATCTTTGAATTATAAAGAGAAGGAAATATTGGATATAGAGGCTGTGCAAAGAGAAAAATTAAAGTATAGAAAGAGCTGAGGGGAAGAGAAATGATAGGGAAATACGAATTAGAAAAGAGTTTTGACTATGAAAATGGATTCTATCTGACATCTGAGCCATATAGATTAGGGAATATTTTAGCACATTATGAGTTGTATAAAATGATTACGGATTTGCCGGGTGATGTGCTGGAATTGGGAGTTTTTAAAGGGAGCTCAATTATTCAGTTTGCAACCTTTCGGGAACTGCTTGAAAATGAAAAAAGCAGAAAAATAATAGGATTTGATGTATTTGGTGATTTTCCCGATGCAGGCAAAGTAGATAGCGATAAAGTGTTTGTAGAAAAATGGAATGAAAAATTCAAGGATGAATTTTTATCAAAAGAAGATATACTAAAGAGCTTGGAAGAGAAGAAAATAGGTAATGTGGAATTGGTGAAAGGGGATATTTGCGTTACCTTAGATGAATATTTGGAAAAATATCCATATACACGAATTGCCTTATTGCACATTGATACAGATGTATACGAACCGGCTAAGGCGGGTCTGGAAAAGTTGTTTGAGCGTGTAGTTGAGGGAGGAGTGGTTGTGTTTGATGACTACGCAACTGTTGAAGGTGAAACGATTGCGATAGATGAGTTTTTTGCAGATAAAGGTTACATAATAAAGAAGTTTTCTTTTTCCCATACAAAACCCTCATATATAGTGAAGCGAAGAACAAAGAATTAAAAGAATAGAAGGGCAGGAAGGATTATGAACGTAGCATTTATACCGGTCAGAGGGGGAAGCAAGTCGATTCCGCTGAAAAATATCAAAATCATTTCCGGAAAACCGCTGGTCTATTGGACTGCAAAGGCGGCGAATGACTGTAAATATATAGATAAAGTGTATATTGCTACGGACAGTGTGCAAATTGCAGAAAAAGTAGAGGAGCTTGCGCTTGAAAAGGTGGAAGTGATCGGGAGAAGTGCGGAAACGGCTACGGATACAGCGGCTACCGAGTCGGCAATGCTGGAATTTGCGGCGAAGTACGAGTTTGATAATGTTGTTTTGATTCAGGCCACCTCTCCGTTGCTGACGGCGGAGGAATTGAACGGCGGATTTGAATTGTTTACCGGGGAGGATACGGACAGTGTACTTTCGGTAGTACGCCAAAAACGCTTCTGCTGGGAAGAGGATGAGAAAGGGTTCGCCTTACCAACGAATTATGATATAAATAATCGCCCAAGACGGCAGGATTTTCAAGGGTATCTGGTGGAAAACGGTGCCTTTTACATTACGAGTAAAAGCAGGCTGTTAAGTACCGGGTGCAGGATGTCCGGCAGAATTCGTGCTTATGAAATGGATGAGGCCACTTATTTTGAAATAGATGAGCCCTCTGACTGGGAAATAATTGAACATGAGCTGCGAAAACGAGAGACGGAAGAACTTCGGATTCCGGAAATTAAAATGTTTCTTACGGATTGTGACGGGGTGCTTACCGATGGGGGAATGTATTATTCCGAAAACGGAGATGAACTAAAGAAGTTTAATACCAGAGACGGTATGGGCTTAGGATTGCTTAGGGAGAAAGGAATTCTTACCGGAATAGTGACGGGAGAAAGCCGGGAGCTCAACAGGCGGCGCAGCGAAAAACTGCGGATGGATATTTATGAGGCGGGAGTGAAAGACAAGCTGGCAGTGGTTAAGCAGCTGTGTGAGAAGTGGAATGTGGCGCTTGAAAATGTGGCTTATATCGGAGATGATATCAATGATACGGAAGTAATCAAAGCGGTAGGGCTTGGATGTTGTGTGGCGGATGCCGTGCCTGAGGTTAAGCAGGTAGCGAAGTACATAACGAACGCAAAGGGCGGACATGGCGCGGTGCGCGAGGTTGTAAATCGGATTCTGAAAGAGTAAAAGACTGTTTCTGACAGGGGAGAACGATGGGGAAAAGACTGGTAATTTGTATTCCTACCTATAACCGTTGGGAGGTAGTGGAGGATGTGCTGGCAAGCGAACTGCATATCCTGAAAAAATATCAGGTAGATATCATATTGTATGATTCCAGCGAGGGCGATGAAACGGAGAAGGTTTGCGAAAGCTATCGGCAGCAGGGGTATGATAATTTGTTTTATCGGCGTGTGGCATCGGAGATTCCCTCGAATCAGAAGGTTTACATGATTTACCGGGAGATGGAAACGTCGGGGTATGATTATGTTTGGATGATACACGATTACAAAATATGCGAGGAAGCTGCGCTGCGTTTTTTGCTGGAGCAGCTGGAGAAGGATGCTGATTTCTATGCGATTGATTACCGTGCGCGGGAAGGGTTTCAAGCGGAAGCAGTTACTTCAAAGGAGCGTTTTTTTAAGGAAAATGTATATAATCTGACATTGTACGGCGCGGCTGTTGTGAATAGGAAAAGAGTAATTGCAGGAACGGATTGGCAGGAACTGGAGAAAAAGTATGTGCATTCCGAGGCAATCAATTTTTCCCATGTGGGATTCTATTTTGAACGGATAGATGTGCTGAATAAACCGCAGCTCGTTGTGTTGTACCTGAAGAAAAATACCTTGCGTGCATCGGTGAAGAAGGTTGGAAACAGGTGGTATGATGAAACGATTCGGGTCTGGACGCAATCATGGGCATCTGTAATTTTAAAGCTTCCCGAAAGCTTTCCCGATAAAAGGGAAGTGATACGGAGCATTCAGAATCTTCATCTGACCCGAAAACATTTTTTGGAATATAAGAGGGCGGGCATATTCGATATTAAGGTGCTATTGAAATATTGGAGATGGATTAAGCTTTCTTCATCGGTCAGTATGCTGCAATACTTTTGGATAGCAGTCAGAAATCCGAATAAAATGCAACAGATTCTGGAAAAGGATTTTTTGCGCGGCATTATAGCTGAGCAAAAAAAGGGGCGTAAAACAGTTGTTTACGGAGCGGGAAAATATGGCGCGGAATGCGTGAGCGTTTTCGATAGACATAAGGTGAGACTGGATGGAGTTTTGGTGTCCAATACAGAAGAAAATCCGACCGAGTTAAGTGGACATCCGGTGTATGCTTCGAGGCAGTATTTGATGGAGAACAAGGGGGCTTATGTAGTGGTTGCAGTAGCGCCTTGGGGAGTATACGGCATCGCGGAGCAGTTGGAGGACATGGGAATCCGGGACTGGGTTCGGTATGAAATGTGAGGCTGCAAAAGAGGTAGAGGATATGAGTACTGACAGGATGGCGGTGTGTATTCCGACCTATAACCGGCCGGACGTAATCGGCGAATTTCTAAATACGGTAATAGGGCGGTATTTTCAGCGCGGATTTGATGTTTTTGTATATGATTCCGGAACGGACAGTGAGACGGAAAGCGTAGTGCGGGAAGCTATGAAGCGCTACGAGAAGCTGTATTATGTGCGTATTGATTCCTCTGTTCATTCGAACCGGAAGGTATATAATATTTTTAAAGAGTTTGGTAAAAAGCAGGATTATGATTATCTTTGGGTTTGCTCGGATTCTATTCGCTGGAGTAACCTTGTGCTGGATAAGGTTACAAAGTGTATGGCGGCGGGGTATGATTTGATTATTCCCAATTACCGTGATGTGGAGCAGATAGGAGATAAGGAATATACGGATAAGCAGGAACTGTTTTTGGACTGCGCCTGGCATATGACGCTGTATGGAGCCACAATATTAAAGGTGTCAACCATGCTGACGGATGTGGACTGGGATATGCTTTCGGAAAAATATCTTGTACCGGAGTGCATCAATCATTCCCATGTTGCGTTTTACTTTGAGAAGCTGAACCGGATGCAAGGGTGGCGCGCCATGCACCTGTCCTTGGAAAAGACAAATCTGGTGGCATCCGGGCTAAAGAAGTTTTCGGGATGGCAGAAGGAGACCTTTTATGTATGGTGTCACTGCTGGCCCACTATGATTAAAAAGCTTCCGGATGAATACGCTGCCCATAAGGCGGCTGTGATTAAGAAAAGCGGTGTGAATTCGGATATATTATCGGATGCGAATATGCTGCAGCTACGGGAGCAGGGGATTCTGGATAAGGAAATCTATGAAACCTATAAAAATGATTGGCACGGTTTAACGGATGTACCGCAAAGAAGGATTTGGTTTTTAACAAAGGTGCCGTCCCGGATGATACCTTATCTTGACGGAGGCAGGCGTAAGCATCGGATTTGGGAGAACCGATTAAAGAGAAAAATCCGCAGGTTTTGCAGGCGGTACGACCGGGTATATCTGTACGGAGCGGGGCGGAAAGCACAGCGGTATACGGGTTATCTTACATCCCTCGGAATCGAATTTGCAGGATATCTGGTTACGGATGCTGCGGGAATGTCGCCCGAAATGAACGGGTATCCGGTGCAGGAGTGGCGAAAGGAAATCGGAGAGGATAAGCGGATTGGAATTTTACTTGCGCTAAATCCGCAAAATTCAGAAGAAGCCTTGGGAAGTGTTCTGGCACAGGTGGACAATAAGCGGATTTTTCAGGAGAAATTGTAAAAACCGCAGAAAGGTTTTGGAACGGTAAAATGGAAAAGGTTTCGATTATAATTCCTGTTTATAATGTAGAACGTTACTTGGAGCAATGCGTGCGGAGCGCCATGAATCAGACCCTTCGGGAAATAGAAATTCTCTGCGTGAACGACGGTTCCACCGACTCTTCCTTGGAGATTTTACAGAGACTGGCAGCGGAGGATGACAGAATCCGAATGATGACAAAGGAAAATTCGGGATACGGGCATACCATGAATGTGGGAATTGAGAATTCCCGCGGGAAGTATCTTATTTTCCTGGAAAGTGATGATTTTATTGCACCGGAGTTTTGCGAGGAAATGTATGGGCTTTGCGAGAGGTATGCGCTGGACATGGCAAAGTCGGATTACTACGAATTTAAGACAAAAAGGCACGGTGCAAAGGTATGCGCCAGATACCGCAAGACCTCTGATTATGACCATTATCATCAAGTACTGAATCCGGCGGAAAATACAGATGTTTTTTATGATGCCATGTATACTTGGACATGTATGTACCGACGGGATTTTCTGGAACAGCATAAAATAAGACATCATGAAACGCCGGGAGCATCCTTTCAGGACAACGGCTTTTGGTTCCAGTCCCTGATGCACTGTAAGAGATTGTATTTAACGGATAAGGCATTCTATTACTATCGGCAGGATAATCCCGCCTCGTCCATTCACAATAAGGAAAAGGTGTATGCCTTTTCAAAGGAATACGCTTTTATCCGGGAGAAGATAGCAGAGTATGACGGGAAAAGCGGCAAGAACGCGGATGGTGAAACGGATGCGTCTGGGTTTGGAGACGTGGCATATAGAAAGAAGCTTCTGCAAATATGTGCTTTCTTTAATTTGCATCATAACATGAACAGTCTGGAAAGAGTAGATAAGAAATATACGGCAGAATTAATTCAGCTGATTTTAGAGGAATTTGAAATATATCGGAAGCTGGGAGCGTGGAATGTAAATGGTTTATACGAGGAGTTTTTGAGAAAGCTTCTCATATGTATGGCGCAGGAGGATGCATTGCGGGAAAAGGTTTGGGCTTATTTGGATAAAAAAGCTTCTCTGTATCATACTTTGGATGCATTTGACCGATATATACTATATGGTGCCGGGATGTATGCACGAAAGGCGCTGGAGCAACTGGAAAGTCTGAAGGTGTGGAATAAGGATTTGGTATGCGGCGTTACGAGCCTTGACGGGCAGCCGGATAATCTGAACGGCGTTAAGGTAGAGGAAATGGCGAAGCTGTTGCCCAAGCTGAAAGCCTCGTTGGTTATTTTGTGCGCAAAGAAGGGAACAGCGCACTATGAACAGATGAAGGAAAACCTGACAGCGTGGGGAGTGTGCAATGTGATTCATGCGGATGATTTGGTCTTAGAAAGCTTTTGGAGGGAAATTTGATAAGCAGCCATGATAAAAACAACAAATGATGTACGAAGCTTTTTGGAAGAGGAAAACGGACCAATCTATATTTACGGTGTGGGGAATGCGGGCTACTGGATTGGAAAGTATATGTGGCGAACAGACAATGCGTATGATGGATATATTGACAAGGCAGCAACGACAGAAGATTGTATGAACTACGGAAAAAGAATATATCCTCTGGAGACATTGAATGACAGACCGGAAGACAAAATGCGAATTATGATATCGGTACCGTGCGTGGATGAGGTTTTGGAAGACCTTTGCCGATACGCACATGATAAGGAGATTGTCTGTCTGGTGCCTTTGTATGAAGAATATTTTTCCAAACAGAAATGCTATGATATTAATACGCTTTTAAATTATTTCAGAAATAAGCTCATGGGCGAAAATGTGCCGACTATTATAAGCAATTCCTGCACGGCGGGCTTTATCTATCGTTTTTTGGGAGCGCAGAGAAAATCGCCTACGATTAATGTGGTTATACATCCCACGGATTTTCTTAAAATATGTAAAGCTCCGGAAGTGTATTTGAGTCAGGATATTATTTTTGACCATTGGACAGTTTTTTGGGGAGAAAGGATCCCTGTGGGGAGAATAGGTGATGTGGAGGTCTTGTTTGTACACGACCGAAACGCGGCGGAGGCTATAAACCGGTGGAACAGGTGCAGGCAAAGAATAGACTGGGATAATATGATTTATATCTTTGCGGAGGATTCCTTTACAATACCTTATGAGGTGGCACGCGAATTCTGCTCGCTGGATAGAAAGCATTTGTTGCTTCTGAATAAGAATATGTATATGAACCCGGAAATGAAGGGAATGTTATTTTGCAAGCATGATCACTTTCATGACAGAGAAAGTGCAATCGAGAACCGTTTAGATATATTAGGCTGGCTACAGGGAGAGTTTGAAATTTAGGCTACAAAAGGATAAGGGAGCAGAGTATGAAGGTTGTAATTTTGGCAGGCGGACTGGGAACCAGAATCAGTGAGGAAAGTCATTTAAGGCCCAAGCCCATGATAGAAATCGGCGAGAAGCCGATTATCTGGCATATCATGAAGGAATATTCGTACTACGGATATAATGACTTTATTATATGCTGTGGATATAAGCAGCATGTGATAAAGGAGTGGTTTGCGAATTATTTTCTGCATAACAGTGATATCACCTTTGATTTTGCAAACGGAAACAAAATGGAAGTACATAACAATGTGTCGGAGCCCTGGAGAGTAACCTTAGTGGATACGGGACTGAATACCATGACAGGCGGACGAATTAAGCGCATTCAGCCTTATGTGGGGGATGAGCCGTTTATGCTTACCTACGGAGATGCAGTATCAGATGTAAATATAAAGGAGCTGGTTGCATTTCATGAATCCCACGGAAAAGTGGCAACCATAACAGCGGTCAATATCGGGCAGCAGTTTGGGGTTTTGGAGATTGACGGGAATGGCTGCATCAGGAAGTTTAGGGAAAAGAACACGGCGGACGGCGGCGTGATAAATGCCGGATATATGGTTTTAAATCCGCAGATATTTGACTACATCGAAGGGGATACCACCGTGTTCGAGAAGGCACCGATTGAGGCGGTGTCAGCTGACGGACAGTTGATGGCATACAGGCACACAGGCTTCTGGAAGTGTATGGATACCCAGCGGGACAAGTTGCTGCTGGAGGAGATGATTGCTACAGGAAATACTCCCTGGATGAAGTGGGAATAAGAAGAATAACGAGGCAGAAAAGATGTTTGAGAATGAGACCCAAGAGCAGGCAAAAAATGAGATTTTGGATATGGTTGCGGCGTACTGTGATACCTTTCACGGAAAAAAGCCCTATCAGACGGGGGACCGAATCCCTTATGCGTCCCGTGTTTACGGCCGGGAGGAAATGTGTAATCTGGTAGATTCGGCTTTGGAATTTTGGCTGACATCCGGAAGATATACGGAGGAGTTTGAGCGGAGCTTTGCGAAATATCTGGGTGTGAAGTATTGCGCGCTGGTAAATTCCGGTTCTTCGGCAAATCTGCTGGCGTTTATGGCGTTGACCTCTCCGCTTCTGGGAGACAGGCAGGTAAAGCCCGGCGACGAAATGATTACGGTGGCTGCAGGCTTCCCTACAACGGTTACGCCCGCTATCCAGTACGGCGTGATACCGGTTTTTATCGATGTGACCATCCCGCAGTATAATATGGATATCACGCAGCTGGAAGCTGCATTATCGCCGAAAACAAAGGTGGTTATGGCAGCGCATACTCTGGGGAATCCCTTTGACCTTACAGCGGTAAAGGCTTTTTGCGAAAAGCACAATTTATGGCTGGTAGAGGATAACTGCGATGCCTTGGGCAGTGAGTATAGCTACGAGGGACAGTGGAGGAAGACAGGTACCATCGGAGATATCGGAACCTCGTCCTTTTACCCGCCCCATCATATGACCATGGGTGAAGGCGGTGCGGTATATACCAATAATCCTTTACTGAACAAGTGTATAAAATCCTTCCGCGACTGGGGGCGTGACTGTGTATGTCCCTCCGGCAGGGATAATCTTTGCGGGCACAGATTTGACGGACAGTATGGGGAGCTACCTAAGGGCTATGACCATAAATATGTATATTCCCATTTCGGGTATAACCTGAAGGCGACAGATATGCAGGCGGCAATCGGCTGTGCGCAGCTTGAAAGAATCGATGGATTTACGGTGCGCAGAAGACATAATTTTGATAGGCTGCGCAAGGCGTTGGAAGAATGTGAGGATAAGCTGATTCTTCCGAAGGCTTGTGAAAATTCGCAGCCCAGCTGGTTTGGTTTCTGCATTACCTGTAAGGATGGGGTAGACAGAAAGAGAGTGGTTCCTTATATCGAGAGTAAGGGGATACAGACCCGGATGCTGTTTGCGGGTAATCTGACAAAGCATCCCTGCTTTGATCAGATGCGTGCTTTAGGAACCGGATATCGGATTATCGGGGAACTGGAAAATACGGATAAAATCATGAATGATACCTTCTGGGTGGGCGTATATCCCGGAATGACGGATGAAATGCTGGACGACATTGCGAAAGCAATTAAGGAAGCGTTGGAGCAGTAAACAGGGTCGATGCAGGAGAAGAACAATGAGACAACGACTGGCAGATTATGTGGCAGACTTCTTGGTGGAGCATGGAATAACGGACTGCTTTACCGTAGTGGGCGGTGGCGCCATGCATCTGAATGATGCGCTTGGACATAAGAATGGCTTAAAATGTACCTACTTTCATCACGAGCAGGGCTGTGCCATGGCGGCAGAGGCCTACGCGCGAATCGATAACAGAATCGCGGCAGTATGTGTGACTACGGGACCGGGTGGAACCAATGCCATTACCGGTGTGCTGGGAGGCTGGCTTGATTCGATTCCCATGCTTGTGATTTCCGGTCAGGTGCGATACGACACTACGGCAAGATATATGCAGCGTGAGACAGGATGCTATCCGCTTAGAGCAGTGGGAGATCAGGAATACGATATTACGAAATCCGTAGCCCCTATGTGTAAGTATGCAGTGATGCTGGAGAATCCTGCGGATATCCGCTATGTATTGGAAAAGGCGTATTATCTGGCACTGATTGGAAGAAAGGGTCCCGCTTGGGTAGATATCCCGGTAAACTTCCAGGGTGCATATATTGAAACGGAGGAGCTTCGCGGATATTCTGTCGAGGAAGATGCAGAGTGTAAGCCGGTTCCCGTAAGCAGAGAGACTGTTTCGGCAGTGTTGGATAAGATAAAGAATGCAAAGCGTCCCGTGCTCTACGCCGGAAGCGGTATTCGTACTGCGGGCGCGTATGATGTTTTTTGCCGTAGTGTGAGAGGCTTGGGGATTCCGGTGGTAACCTGCTGGAATTCCACGGATTTGATAGAGGATGAAAATCCGTTGTATGTGGGACGAGGCGGAATTATGGGGGACAGACCCGGTAATTTCGCTGTGCAGAATGCGGATTTGGTTCTGGCAATCGGCAACAGACTTTCGATTCGACAGGTGGGCTACAGCTGGAAGACTTGGGCAAGAGAAGCCTATGTTATCATGGTGGATGTGGACCCGGCGGAGCTGGAAAAAAAGACACTTCATGTGGAGCTGCCGATTTGCGCAGATGCAAAGGATTTTCTGGAAGCCTTAAATAGAGAGCTGACAGAGGATGTTCCGTTGTTTGCGGGAGATAACTGGCTGGCAAAATGCAGCGAGTGGAAAAGAAAATATCCGGTTACCTTACCGAAGCATTGGCAGGAGGATGGGGAATATGCTAACGTGTATGCTTTTATCCGATATCTGAGCGAGCATCTTCCGGCGGGTAATGTAACGGTTGTTTCTAACGGCAGCGCCTGTGTGGTGGGAAGCCATAATTATGTGATACAAAAGGATGCCCGTTTCTTGATAAACAGTGGCGTGGCAAGCATGGGCTACGGTTTGCCTGCGGCGGTAGGGGCATGTATTTCCTGCGGAAGAAGGACAACCATCTGCTTAGAGGGCGATGGCAGTATCATGATGAACTTACAGGAGCTGCAAACCATTTTGACGAACAGACTGCCCGTTAAAATATTTTTGATTAACAATGGCGGTTATCATTCCATCCGGCAGACCCAGAATAATTTATTCGGGGAGCATACGAAGGTGGGAATCGGACCGGAAAGCGGGGATTTGGATTTCCCGGATTTTGAGAAAATTGCAAAGGCATTCGGCTATCCATATTTTGCAGCCCACAGTAATGTGGAGATGAAGGAGACGGTGGAAGAGGCGTTGCGCACGGATGGCGCGGTATTCTGTGAGATTTTTGTTTCACCCTTGCAGAATTTCGAGCCCAAAAGCGCTACGAAACGGTTGGAGAACGGAGAACTGTTCAGTCCGCCGCTGGAAGATTTGGCACCGTTTTTGCCGCGGGAAGAGTTGTTGGAAAATTTATTTATAGCACCCATAGAAGAGGGGAAAGCGTAAGTGTTTATGAAGCGGGTTGCCATAACCGGACCCACAGGAGCCATCGGCATGGCACTGATTGGGGAGTGTGTAAAAAATGATATAGAGGTATATGCATTTTGCAGAGGAAATTCTCTTCGCAGACAGCAGATTCCCGTGCATCCCGCGATTCATGTGGTTTCCTGCCGCTTGGAGGAAATGTCCGGCTTTGCGGCTGAGGAGATTCCGCAGTGCGATGCGTTCTTTCATCTGGGCTGGAGTGGGACGGTAGGAGAAGCGAGAAATGATATGCCGCTGCAGATAAAGAATGTGCAGTATACCATAGATGCGGTAAGACTGGCGAAGCGGCTTGGCTGTACGGTGTTTGTGGGAGCAGGTTCCCAGGCGGAGTACGGCAGGACGGAGGGAAAGCTGAACGCACAGACGCCTACGATGCCGGAAAACGGCTACGGTGCGGCGAAGCTGAGTGCGGGGCATATGAGCCGTATAGAATGCGAAAAGCTGGGGATGAAGCATGTTTGGGCAAGAATACTCAGTGTATACGGTCCGAATGATAATCCTGCATCCATGCTGATGCAGACCATAAGAAAGCTTTTAGCAGGGGAAAAGCCCCTTTTTACAAAGGGGGAGCAGATGTGGGATTATCTGTATTCTGAGGATGCGGCGCGGGCACTGCTTTTGATGGCGGACAAAGGAAATGAGAATGCGGTGTATTGCCTGGGAAGCGGAGAGGCAAGACCTTTACGGGAATATATCCTTGCGCTTCATCGTGAAGCGAATGTGACCTGTGAGCTCGGCATCGGAGAGCTTCCCTACGGAGAAAAACAGGTGATGTATCTTTGTGCGGATATTGCAGAGCTGCAGAAAGATACGGGATTTGTTGCGGAAACCGCCTTTGAGGAGGGTATCCGGCGAACCATAGAATGGGTAAGGAAAGAGGACAACACGGATGGCTGATATGCGGTTTTATAAGGGAAAGCGGGTGCTGGTGACCGGACATACGGGATTTAAGGGAGCCTGGATGTGTCAGGTGCTTCTGGCAGCAGGCGCTGAAGTGATCGGGTATGCACTGGATGCCCCCACAACACCGTCGTTGTTTGAACTTTGCGGTTTGTCCGGGCAGATGACATCCATCAGGGGAGATGTGCGGGATTTGGCGCATTTGCAGGAGGTGTTTTCCCGGTATCGTCCTGAAATTGTGATTCATATGGCGGCACAGCCGATTGTAAGGGAATCCTACCGGAATCCGGTGGAGACCTATGAGATTAATGTGATGGGCACGGTGAATGTGCTGGAATGTGTACGCATAACGGATTCGGTGAAATCGGTGGTGAACGTGACAACCGATAAGGTATACAAAAACAGGGAGTGGGAGAGGCCTTATTGCGAGACGGATGAGCTGAACGGATATGACCCTTATTCCAATTCAAAATCCTGCTCGGAACTGGTGACGGATTGTTACATCCATTCCTTTTTGCGGGAAAAGGGTATTCCCGTATCTACGATGCGGGCAGGAAATGTTATCGGCGGCGGAGATTTTGCGGTTGACCGTATCATACCGGACTGTATCAGAGCCATAGAAAAAAAGCAGGATATTATTATTAGAAATCCGCATTCCGTGCGTCCCTATCAGCATGTTCTGGAGCCGGTATGCGCGTATTTGATGATTGCAAAAGCGCAGTATGAGGATGGAGAAAAGGCGGGAAGCTACAACGTGGGACCCGAAGAGGAGGACTGCCTGACTACGGGAGAGCTGGTGACCCGGTTTTGCGGTATCTGGAAGGAAAAGACAGGCCGGGAAATCTGTTGGATAGATAAATGGGATGGCGGACCTCATGAGGCGACGCTCTTAAAGCTGGATTGCGCGAAGATGAAAAAGACCTTTGGCTGGCAGCCCACCTGGTGTGTGGACGAGGCCCTGGAAAGGGTTGCGGAATGGTCAGCGGTATACCTTGCGGGCGGTGATGTAGCGGCTTGCATGAGAGAGCAGATTTGTATGTTTTTGGAGAGTGCGGCGAGGAGAGACTAATGCTATATTCCTTTGATGTATTTGATACATTGATAACAAGAAATACAGCAACAACGACAGGGGTCTTTGCAGGAGTGCAGAGAGCCCTCCTTGTGCGTGATGATATAGCAGTCAGCCGCCATGTACGGGAGAATTTTTTTTATTTGAGAATCGGGGCGGAGCAGGTTGCCAGAAATACCTATTGCGGAAGTGACTGTGATGATGTTACTCCGGAACAGATATACGGAGTTCTTGTAAAACAGGGACAGATTACCGAGAAACAGGCTAAGCAGCTACAGCAGCTGGAGGAAGAAGCAGAGTTGGCGACGGTTGTGGGAATCCGGGAGAATATCGAACGGGTAAAGCGATTGGTTGCCGCCGGAGAACGGGTTGTTTTGATTTCCGACATGTATCTTGGGAAAGAGATTATCCGAAGGATGCTGTGCCGTACAGATGAGATTTTCGGAACCCTTCCGCTTTATGTATCTTCAGAGATAAAAAAGAATAAGTGGACCGGCAGGCTGTACGAATGGGTGCGGGAAAAAGAAGCAGCGGCTTATGAGGAGTGGATACATGTAGGAGATAATTTACATTCGGATGTGGCTGTGCCCCAAAGCTTGGGAATTCGGTGTGAGGCTTACCGGGCGGAAGAATTGCTGCCGATTGAGAAGGAATATCTGCGGAATCGGGAATCGGATTGGCAGGCACAGAGAACCATCGGAAATGCTCGAATTGCGAGAATTTTGGAAAATGCCGAAACCGCAGGAAGTGCCAACGGTGTAGGAAGTGCAAAAGAAGCCGGGCCTGGTTTAAAAAACAGGTCTGCGTATGGCTTGGGCTGCGGAATCGGCGGACCGATTCTTTATCCTTATGTGAAATGGCTTCTGGAGGACAGCCTGTCCCGGGGAATATCCCGTTTGTATTTTGTTGCCAGAGATGGTTACATCTTAAAGGAACTGGCTGATGTTGTCATTGCCCAAAACGGCTATCCCATAGAGACGAAATACATTTACGGTTCCAGGAGAGCTTGGAGAATTGCCTCGGGAGATGAGCTACGGGAATTGTTTGAACATTCTTACTGGGATAAAGTAACCGGAATGAAGGATTTCGCTGTGCTGTTTGATGTTTCGGCGGAGGAACTGACGGAGTACATACCGGACAGACTGCGGGCGGAGGATGTTTTCTGGACGCCGGAGGTGGTAAAGCCTCTTGCGGAAATGCTGTTTGCAACCGATTCCTTTGTAAAGCTGGTGACGAAGCGGCAGCAGGAAAAAAGACGGCTTCTGTTAAGATATATGCAACAGGAAATTGAGCTTTCCGACGAGCAATTTGCGTTTGTGGATTTAGCGGGAACCGGATATACACAGGAGTGCCTTGCAAAAACTCTCAAAAGCTTTTATGAAGGGAAAATCACAAACTACTTTTATCGGATGGACGGGGTGCTTGAGGGACTTTGTGAAAACAGAGTGTTTTATCCCAATTATGTGCAGAACTATGTTTTGCTGGAAATGCTTTGCAGAACGCCTCAGGGACAGACGGTAGGGTATCAGGAAACTTCGGATGGCAGGATAGCACCGGTGTTTTTGAATACGGATGAGGCGGCAATCCGGGAGCATGGAGTTTTAGAATTTATAGAGGGTGCCAAGGCTTTTGCAGACTGTCAGGAGGGGACGCAAAAGAGCGGGCAGGAAAAAGTATCAGCGTGGCTTCCGATGATACAGTTTTATCTGGATTATATTTATTGTACGCCGGATGAACAGGTGGCAGATTACTTCGGGGATATGCCGGATATGCTGACCGGACGGGAAGAAACCGTAAGAAGATATGCCCCAAAACTAACTGACACGGATGTCATAAATTTGTTTTCGATACGCGGCAGTAAGCCCATAGAGTATTACTACCATGGTGTGGACTTAGCTTACTCCGTAAAAAGATGTTCGCCCCTGCAACAGGAGAAAATTGCGGAATATGAGAAGGTGGCGGCAACAGGTTATGCGGAGCAGAATGTTGCGGAATGTTCGGAGGGAAAGTCGGGAACGGCAAAGCGGTCGGGAACGGTAGGGGCGGAGATGCAGCCGGAACGGGTAACAGCAATTTCCTATGATTTAGTGGCTCCTAAAATTGTTCTTTACGGAGCGGGGAAGAAGGGAAGACTGTTTTTTGAGCAGATTACAGGCGTAACAAAGGTGCAGGGCAGAAAGTATTGCTCCGAGGTGGTTTTATGGGTGGACAAGCAGTACGAATGCTATCGTCAAAACAGTATGAAAATATCGGCGCCGGAGGAAATACAAGGTGCTTCGTATGACCAGATTGTGATAGCGGTTGCCCGAAAAGAAGTTGCAGATGAGATAAAAGAAGAACTATACAATATGGGCGTGGCGAAGAATAAGATTCTATGGATACGTCCCGTATAGAAACAGAAATGGTATAGAGCTTTCGAGAGCCGGAAGGGCTTGGTGATTATTATGGCGCAGTTGTACACGAATTTCGCGGAGGAAAAACAAGACTTGAATAAGGTGACATTGTCGGAGCGGACGATAGCGACTTATATCGAACGCTACGGGAATGTTTCTTATGATGGACTGATTTCCGAAGAGACCGACTGGAACGTATTTTACCAGCTGTCGGAGCTGCGTACCGGACTTATCAGCTGGTATGATTTTAAGCCCGGTGCAACGGTGCTTGAGGTTGGGGCAGGGTTCGGTGCGCTAACCGGCCGGCTGTGCCGTATGTGTAACAGAGTAACGGCGACAGAGCGCTCTTTGTATCGGGCGCAGGCTTTGGCAAAGCGATATGCTTCTCTGGATAATTTGGAAATTTATGCCGGGGATTTAAAGGATATGAGTTTCCCGAAGCCTTTTGATTATATTGTGGTAGCCGGATTGCTGGAGCGCGTAGGAGGAGGCAACGGAACGAGTACGCCCTATGTGGAATACCTGCAGCTTTTACAGAAGTATTTGAAACCGCGGGGCAAGGTGCTGCTTGCGGTGGAAAACCGCTTCGGATTACGCTATTTTTGCGGGGCGGTGGAGCCTCATACCAATCGTGCCTTTGATGGGATAAACGGGTACACACAGGGGACGAGAGGGCGTTCCTTTGGCAGAGAGGAATTAAGCGGAATAATTCGTGAGGCAGGATTTGGGATGTACAAATTCTATTACCCTTTGCCGGATTATAAGCTCCCGCAGCTGATTTACACAGACGGGTATCTTCCCGAAAGAAATTTGAAGGAACGTCTGATTCCCTATTACAGAAGAAATGATACACTGGTGGCATCGGAGCTGGAGCTGTATGATGAGATTGTTGCTAACGGCGTCTTTCCTTTTTTTGCAAATTCCTTTTTTGTGGAGTGTGCCACAGAGGCTGTCTGTAAGATGGGACAGGTGGAATATGCGGCTGTTTCCACGGACAGAGGCGAGGAACGTAGCTTTGTGACGGCTGTCATGGCAGATAAAACAGTGCGTAAATGTCCGCTGTATGAGGCTGGTAAGGCGAAAGCGCGGCAGCTGTATGACAACATAGAGGATTTGCGTGCACACGGGATTCCGGCAGTGCCCCACAGGCTCTGCGAGGACGGCAGCCTGGAAATGCCCTTTGTTTCCCTGCCCACTTTGTCCAATGAGATTAAGAGAATTATCAGAGAGGATGCTGCGGCTTTTGAGGGGCTGATGGATCGGGTTTGGGACATGATTTTACGTTCCTCTGAACAGGTGGCGCAGGAACAGGTAAAGCGTCTGAATGCGTTGCCGGGAGTAGACCCCGAGGATCCGGATTTCGGTCCGCTTTTAAAAAGAGCCTATATGGAGTTGATTCCGCTGAATTGTTTTTACAATCCGGGGACGGACGAGCTTCTGTATTTTGATCAGGAATTTGTGCGTGAGAATTATCCGGCCAAGTATGTACTGTTTCGTGCAATCCATTATGTATACTGTTTTACGCCCAATGCGGAACAATATTATCCTCTGGAGAAAATGAAGCAAAGATACGGATTGTCGACTGCGTGGGAGGGTTATCTGGCAGAGGAGGCGAGGTTCTTAGACGAGGTTCGCAACCATGAGCGGTATCGGCAATTTTACCGTTGGGCGCAGATTGACCCTGTCAGGATTCGGGAAAATGCGCAACGTCTGGAATCCGAGGAAGAAAAAATAGCAAATTATCGCGTGTCCCATAAGATGAAGCAGGTGTGGAAAGCAGAGCTGGAGATGCTGGATGCGGTGGATGCAATCTGCAAAAAGCATAATCTGACTTACTTTCTGGTGCATGGAAGTCTGTTGGGGGCGGTGCGACATAAGGGCTTTATTCCGTGGGATGATGATTTGGATATTGCCATGCCGGGCAAGGATTATGATGCCTTTTTAGAGCTTGCGCCTAAGGAGTTACCGGCACATTTGTCCGTTCATACCCCTGCCACGGAGGAAATTTTCTGGGGTGGCTTTGCGAGGATCCGTAATAGCCGGACTACGGGAATTGAAGTAATGAACCTTGGGCACAAGGGTAATATGGGTATTTGGATAGATATTTTACCCGTAGATGTATGTACGTCGGACGAGAAAAGGCTTGCCCGAAAGCAGAAATACATAAAGCGGTATCACAGATTGCTGGCAGCAAAGAGCTATGGGGGCGAATTAAAGCAGTGGCGCGATTTGAAGCCGTTACAGTGGAAATTGTATCGGCTATGGGCAGCCTTCATCAGCAGGAAACGGCTGGGAAGTCGACTGGAGGAAGCGAGGAGATTGTATACGGATGAGGCTTCCGGTGAAGTGGCTTTTTTCTCCGGCTACGAGAAGCACAGACGGCTCAGTGCAGCAGATTTTGAGGAGACGGTTCTGCTGGAATTTATGCACCGGAAGGTGCCGGTGCCTGTCGGGTATGAGCAGTATCTTTTTGCAATTTTGGGTAAGGATTACATGAAATATCCGCCGGAGGAAGAGCGGAAACCGAAGCATCGGGGGATAATGGATCCGGAGCGTCCTTACGAAGTGTATACGAAGATGCTGTGCGATACCTTTGCGGCTGCGAAGGGAAAAAAGATAATTCTCTTCGGTGCGGGGCTGATGTTCGAGGATTATATGAAGAAGTACGGCGATAAGTATCGCCCGGCCTTTATTGTGGACAATGATGAGAATAAATGGGGACGTTTCAGGATGGGAATCGAAATCCGGAAGCCGGAGGAAATTCTTGAAGTGCCTGTAGAGAAACGTCACCTGATTATTTGCAGCTTCTACTATCGGGAGATTTCTGCGCAACTGGAAAATATGGGAATAACCGATTACAAGGTGTACGTACAGGAGCCGGAGTGGATTTTGCAGACGGAGGAGCGGCAGGAATAGCTGCCACAGCCCCTGTGAAGGATGCAAACGGCGGCGGAGCGAGGATTGGTAAAAGGATGACAGAAAAGGAAATTGTGCTTTTCGGCACGGGAGCGTATTTTGAAAATTATATGATGTGCCATAGGTTGGACGGGAAACGGCTGATGGCGGTGGATAACGATGCGTCTAAGGTGGGAATGGTAAAGTGCGGCGTTGAGATTGCTTCTCCCGAGAGCCTTCGCAAGTTGGAGCCGGGAAGCTTTTACGTGGTTATCTGTTGCGCGGGCTGGCGCGGAATAGCTGAGCAGTTAGAGCAGATGGGGATTTATGATTACCAGTATTATAAGCCGATTCCTGCAGAACAGGTGATTCCTACCACGTTATCGCCTGACGGAACGGTTGTTGAGGTGTGTTCCGGTGGAGCGGTGCTTTCGGAGAATGCAGCTGCGGAACAGAATCGAGCGGCGGATGCCGTGAAGGCAGGCGGAAAGCCCTACAAAGTCGGTTATGTCCCCGGTGTGTTTGATTTATTCCACGTAGGACATCTGAATCTGCTTCGGAATGCGAAGAGCCGCTGTGAATACCTAATCGCGGGAGTGCTGACGGATGAGCTGGTGGAGCACTTTAAAAATCGTCGTCCCGTTATTCCCTATGAGCAGCGGGCAGCGGTTGTGGAAGCCGTAAAATATGTAGACAGGGTGGTTCCGGTTGATTTTTCCAATACGCGGAAAATAGATGCGTGGAACCGGTATCATTACGATTGTCACTTTTCCGGTAATGACCACGGGGCGGATTGGTACGAAGATTTTAAGAGCCTGAAAGAGGTGGGTTCCAATATGGAATTCTTTGAGTATACAAGCGCAACCAGTACCACACAAATCCGGAAGATTATCAACTGAAATACATGAAAAGATGAGGATATCGGGGAGTGAATGCGAGGCAAATAGACTAAAAAAAGGACTAAAAAAAGATTTGAAAAAAGTTTTTTATAGGTCTAAAGTTTCATAAAAACCGGACGATATATATATCAAGAAAAGCAAATACGCTTTTTGGATTTCAAAGCAAGCGGCATCGCACACCGTAAGCTTTGGGGAACAGGCGATGGAAGGGCAGAGCAGTGCGAGCTTGAAACGGACACCGCCGATGCAAACAAGGCACCGCAAGGATGCGGGCTAGATTTATATTTCAAGGAGGAAAAAATATGGTAGTACAGCACAATTTAACAGCAATGAACTCTAACAGAATGCTCGGTTTAACCCAGAGCACACAGGCTAAGTCAACTGAGAAGTTGTCTTCCGGTTACAAGATTAACCGCGCACCAGATGATGCAGCAGGTCTCTCCATTTCCGAGAAGATGAGACGTCAGATCAGAGGTCTTTCTCAGGCTTCCCTGAACGCAGAAGACGGTATCTCTTGTGTACAGACAGCAGAAGGTGCATTGAACGAAGTTCATGATATGCTTCAGCGTATCAACGAGCTGGCAGTTAAGGGCGAGAACGGTACTCTTACCTCTATCGACCGTCAGTACATCCAGTCTGAAGTTAAGCAGCTGATGAGCGAAATTGACCGTGTACAGTCTACTACTACTTTCAACGAGATGAACCTGTTGGATGGTTCCTTCACCAACAAGGGTCTGATGGTTGGTGCAGAGGCTGGTCAGCATATCGGCGTTACCATCGGTAACATGAATACCGCACAGCTGATTGAAGTTGCATTGGCAGACGAAGTGAAGTTTACCACGAAGCATATCGACGCAACTGAGGACACTGAGTACGATGATACTGCAGAGAATGCAAATACCTTGAGTTCTGCAATGCTGAACAAGTTCTATGCATACGAGGATTCTGCGGTTGTTCCGGATGCAAAGGTTGCTGCAGCACAGGGCGCAGGCGAGACTCTTGACGAGACCAATGCTCCTACCGCAGCAGACTTCGCAGCTCTGAACGCATTCGCTAAGAACGCACTGAAGACCGT
>JAZQCX010000085.1:0-13256 GCA_045546495.1 Acetatifactor sp.
TGATTTTCCATAGCCGCTGCAGGGGTACCTGTGCGCTTGGAATAAATGAAGGTAAAGGCATTGTCATACTTCACGGTACGCACAACGTCAATAGTCTCCTCCACATCCTCCGGTGTCTCTCCGGGAAATCCTACGATGATATCCGTAGTGATGGCAATATCCGGGATTTCCTTACGGATGCGAAGCGCCAGCTCTACGTACTGCTCCTTCGTATAACGGCGGTTCATTTTCTTTAAAATCTCCGTGGAACCGGATTGCAGAGGTAAGTGAAGATGACGACAAATCTTCTTAGACTCCTTCATTACCTGAATCAACTCATCAGACAAATCCTTCGGGTGGGAAGTCATAAAACGAATCCGCTGTAAGCCCTCTATCTTCTCTACCTCTCTCAGAAGCTGCGCAAAACTCATAGGCTGCTCTAAATTTTTACCGTAGGAGTTTACATTTTGCCCTAAAAGCATTACTTCAACCACTCCGTCAGCCACAAGACTTTCTATCTCCCTGATGATGTCCTTAGGCTCTCTGCTGCGCTCTCTTCCCCGCACATAAGGTACGATGCAATAGCTGCAGAAATTATTGCAGCCAAACATAATATTGATGCCGGATTTAAAAGAATACTTTCTTTCTACCGGTAAGTCTTCTACAATCTGGTTGGTATCCTCCCAGATATCAATTACCATACCTTTTGCTTCAAAGCTGGTACAAAGTAGCTCCGCAAACTTGAAAATATTATGGGTTCCGAACACCAAATCCACAAAGGAATAGCTTTTCTTCAGCTTTTCAATCACCGACGGCTCCTGCATCATACAGCCGCACAAAGCAATCTTCATAGCCGGATTGCGACGTTTGTAGCCGTTTAGCTCTCCCAGTCTTCCGTAAACCTTCTGATTTGCATTATCACGCACGGTACAAGTATTAAAAATCACAAAATCCGCATTCTCGCTGTCTATGACCTGATAGCCGATTTTCTCTAAAATGCCTACCAGCTTCTCGGAATCTCTTGCATTCATTTGACACCCGAAAGTGGTCACGCAACAGGTGGGTGCATGTCCCAGCTGTACAGCCAGTGCATCCACATAGCCTCTCGCCTTAGCCATGAAATAATACTGACGCTTTGTTTCCTCCTCGGGAACGGGCCCTGTTATATCTATGGTTTCCAAAGAAATATCGTTTTGCATTCTTTCATCCTTCCTTATTGCGGCTGCATTACTCACCATACTTCTCAGCAAGCCGTATCAAAAGCTCCGTTACCTTCTCCATCTCCTGTACACAGGCATATTCAAAGCGGCTGTGATAGTTCGCACCGCCGGTGCAAAGATTCGGGCAAGGCAGTCCCATATAGGACAGTCTCGCGCCGTCCGTACCGCCTCTTACGGGAGAAATCACCGGCTCCGTACCAAGACGGCGCAAGATATCGGAAGCATTCTCCATCAGATGCATATGCGGCTTCAAAACCTCTTTCATATTGTAGTAAGAGTCCCTGATATTCACCTCAACGGTTCCTGCCCCGTATTTACGGTTTAAAAAGTCCGCACATTGACGGAAGCGTTCCTTCTTTTCCTCAAATTTTGACTTATCATGATCCCGAATAATGTATTCCGCTATGGTTTCCTCTACATTGCCGAAGATACCGTCCAGATGGAAAAAACCCTCATAGCCTTCCGTATACATGGGATTTTCGAATACGGGAAGCAGGCTCTGAAACTCCTGTGCAATCAAAATAGAATTCACCATTTTCCCTTTTGCGCTGCCCGGATGAACACTCCTGCCGTACACATGAAGCTTTGCCCCTGCCGCATTAAAGGTTTCATCCTCCAGCTCGCCGAAAGCTCCTCCATCCACGGTATACGCAAAATCCGCTCCAAACAGCTTAATATCGAAATGGTCAGCTCCCTCACCGATTTCCTCATCCGGAGTAAAGCCAATTCGGATTTTCCCGTGTTTCACCTCAGGATGGGTCAGAAGATACTCCGCCATTGCCATAATTTCTGCAATTCCCGCTTTGTCATCCGCCCCCAGCAGAGTGGTTCCGTCGGTCACAATCAAATCCTGCCCTTTTAACCTTGAAAGCTCCGGGAAATCCCCTACGGAAAGTACAATGTTTTCTTTCTGATTCAGCAAAATATCTTTTCCGTCATAATTTTCAACGATACGGGGCTTTACATTCTCTCCTGTTACCGCCGGAGAGGTATCCATATGAGCAATAAAGCCAAGCACCTTTTTCTCCTCACAGCCCTTTGTTGCCGGTACGGAGGCATACACATAACAATGCTCCCTGTCATATGTGATTTCCTCCGCGCCCAGTTCTTCCAGCTGACTTACCAGAAGCTTCGCTAAATTATGCTGCTTCGGAGTACTGGGTGTTGTACCCGTTGTCTCATCTGATTTTGTATCTATTTTCACGTATTTTAAAAAGTAATCTATTGTCTTTGACATACCGAAACCTCTTTTCTCTTTTTCGGCTGTTATTATATCAAATCATGTAAAGAATGTCTATTGTGAATCATGGTATTTCCTTCCAATATGCTTCTCGGGCAATGCTATTCACCTTATGTTTCATACTCCCGTATTTCCCTGCAAATTCCACGGGACAGCAGCAATACACACAGCAGATTCGGCACAATCATCAGTCCGTTACAAATATCCGCCAAAGTCCAGACTGTTTCCAGAGACAGTACGCAGCCGAAAAAAGCAATCACGCCGTAGGCAAACCTGTACCACAAATTATACTTTACTCTGCCACCCATCAGAAACTCAAATGCACGCTCCCCCTGATATGCCCAGCCAACAATCGTTGCAAAAGCAAACAGAACAATACAAATCCCAACAAAACCGTCTCCTCTCGTTCCGAAGGTACTCCGAAATACCGCAAGAATCACGCCTGTTGCATTCTGCATTTCTTCTCCCGACAGTCCGCTTCCCGCCACGCCGGAAACCGCAAAAGCAAGCCCCGTCAACGAACACATAACCACCGTATCCAGAAATACGCTTGTCATACTGATATAGCCCTGTTTTATGTAATCCTCAGTTTCCGCTGCCGCCGCTGTAATTCCGGCAGCACCTAAGCCCGCCTCATTGGAAAAAATCCCTCTGGAAACGCCCCACCTGATTGCCGAAAAAGCAGTCACCGTTACCGTTCCGAATATTCCGCCCGAGACACTCTTTGGAGAAAAGGCTGCCGTTACAATTCCGTATAAAGCCTCCGGAATCTGTTGCCAATGGGATAAAATAACAACTACCGTTCCTCCCAGGTAAAGTAATCCCATAAAAGGAACCAGATATCTCGTCACTTTTCCGATGGCACCGATACCGCCTGCCACCACAAGGATTGTGATAATCGACAACACCAGTCCCGTTTTTGCCTTATCTACCTGAAATGACACCTCCATAGCGTCTGCAATGGAATTTGACTGCGTCATATTTCCCATTCCAAAAGATGCCATCACCGCAAGGAACGCAAAGATTATTCCTAAAGTTCTCCCAAGCTGCTTGTTCTTCAGCCCGTTCAGGCAGGTGTACATGGGGCCTCCTGCACGTTCCCCGTCTTCGTTCCGCCCCCGATATTTTACTGCGAGTGTGCTTTCAACCAGTTTAATCGACATACCGATAAAGCTGGCCGCTACCATCCAAAACAGCGCTCCCGGTCCGCCCAAAGTCATTGCTGTTACAACACCCACAATGTTTCCCGTTCCGATAGTCGCCGCCAGCTCCGTTGTGAGCGCCGTAAAGGATGACACCTGTCCTTTTCCATGCTTCCTTTTATCTTCACCTGTTTTAAAACTCTTCCGCTTCTCTGTCGAACTTTCCCTTGCTGCCTTTTGCTTACCCCCGGAATCTGTCCCACAGAAAGCATATCTCAACGCACAACCTAGCTTTTTCAGTGGAAGCCACTTCATCAGCAGCATCAGATAAATGCCTGTTCCAAGGAGCAAAATCAGAAGCCAAGGTCCCCAAACAAGCTCATCTGCTTTTTTCAGTATTTCCTGCACCCGTAAACCCATGAACCATTCACACCATATCTCAACACGTTTATAAAATATATCCTAAATATATGGCAGTTATGAATTTACCGGAGCTTTTTATTTCCCGGAATATAAAAACCTCAAATGCCGGATTTTCCAGCATTTGAGGTTTCCCTTACTATTCTACAAACATATATTCCATTGAATACGAGAACGTTTCCCCATTATAGCTATCATAATAATTTACTACATCTCCGAAAATATTATAGGTATACTCATAAGTACGCGTCGAGTTGTCATGGGAGCCATCGTAATATTCTTCTATCACATTACCCTTTTCGTCATAGGAATAAGTTGTAGACACCCAATAATCGGCATATATATGTCTTTCATAAAAGCTTAATATCTTACCCTCATCATCATAGGTGCGTTCACTCCATGAGACTAATTCGCTGCCACTATAGTCTTCATATTTCTCATATATTACGGTTCCGTCTTCATTGTACTCATAATAATACAGCAAAATGTCAACCGGATCGCCATTCAGCTTATCATAATAAACGATTTTTTCTTCGACTACATTTCCCTTATCATCATAAGAATAGTTATATTCCTCATGAGTCCAACCGTCACCTGAGTACATCTTCATAAAGGTAATCTGTCCCTTACTGTCGTACTCATACTCATAATACATATTACTGGGTTCGTATGTATTATTATTGTAACCGCTGGTAGATGTCTGTCCCGTTATGTTGTTATACTCATCATAAGCAAAATTATTTGCATACCACTCTATATCAGGTTCCTGCGTCTCATCATACTCATTATAATAATAGTAATACGTAGAATTCATGATCTGGTTGCCATTTTCATCATACTCATTGATGCCCACCATCGTTTCTCTGCCTAATTCATCAGTCGAAACAAACTTAACCACATCATTATTTTCATTAAATGTATACTCGGTTAAATAACTATATTTGCTGTTATTAAAATCGGAATAACTCTCTGACACTCTGTTTCCTTTAGCATCGTACGTATAAACCGTCTCAGAAGAAAGACTTCCGCCCGAATAATACGCTCTATAAACCAGATTTTCATTCTCATCATAGGTAGATGTTGCATTCAACTCACCATATCGGTTAAAAGACTCTGTGCTCGTTCTGACACCATCACTGTACCAATCCTTGGTGTAGCCATAAGGACTATATGTCACCTTTGACACAAGAACAGCATGTTCCTTAATATATTCCTGAGTTGCAAGCAGATCCGCATCATCAGGTCTATATCTGAATCCTTCTTCTAACCAATACAACGCATTTTGTATATCATTGTTCATAGCCGATGCTTTTGCCACACCACAATAAGCTGCAGGATCTTCATAATCCCATGACATTGCCATGTAATAATAGTCCATTGCACCGTAGTAGTCGCCATCCGCAAGCAACTTATCTCCGTAACCTACATAGCATCCAGCCTTTGCTTCCTCTGCCGCATAGGAGTCTACGCCTAAATCGATTGCCTCATCATACAATTCCATGGCCTGCTCGTAGTCACCACTTGCACTCTTCTGCTCAGCCAGTCCCATATATGCCTGGAACATACCGGTGGTTGCATCCCAGTTTCCGTAGTCACTATCCAGAATCTTCTCATAGAGTCCCTTTGCCTTTTCAAAGTCAGATGCCTCTACCAGCTTATTTGCCCAGCCAAGACGAGCCTCCTTTAATCCCTTTACGGCGTCATCATTGTCATCATCATATTCCAATGCCTTTTCAAACTGAGCTACTGCAGTCTCATAAGACTTATCTTTCAGCATAGCCTCGCCATACTCTACATAAGCCTTAACAACTTCCTTTTTAATTTCCTTAGTATCGTCAAGAGAGTAAGCTTCCTCATAGAGAACCATAGCCTCTGTATAAGCCTCTTCTCCCATCAGCTTATCTGCTTTTTTCAAAGCTCTGTTTGCCTTCTGAGCAGGGCTCATAAAGAAAAGCACGCCAACTACCGCCGCAATAATCACTACTGCGCCTACAGACAAGCCGACAATCAGACCAACTTTACTTTTTTTCTTAGCAGGTGCGGACGTTGCCGCAGGAACTTCAGGCTGTACAGAAGCTGCCGCAGGGGCTTCAGGCTGTACAGGCGCTGCCGCAGGAGCTTCAGGCTGTACGGGTGTTGCCGCAGGAACTTCAGGCTGTACAGGTGCCGCCGCAGGGGCTTCAGGCTGTATGGGTGCTGCCGCAGGGGCTACCGCAGTACCGCAACCGGGACAGAATTTTGCTCCTTCTCTTAATTCTTTACCACATTGTTTACAAAACATATCACATTCTCCCGTTTTCTCTCATATTTTGAAAAACTTTGTCTATATTTTATGTCTATTCGACATTTATGTCAATGCTATTTCTTGTTTTCTCACCTGCCTGAACAATCTAATCGCAGTCCATCTGCGTCATCCGATTATCAGAATCTTTTTCACATTTCCCCGAATAAACCATATGATAGTATAAATCAAGCAAAATATAAGGAGTACACAAATGCAGGATTATTTATATCAGAACAGCACCGACCGTTTTCCTGTAGCCATGGCATATGTCCCCTGGCAGAAATTTGAAAAGCTGTACGACAATCTGGAAAAAGCCTATTGTAACGGAACTATTTTCCCCGAATTGACAAAACCCTTTACAGGAAGGAGATGCGTTTCATGAATCACAAAGAGCAACTCTTAAACGATATTAACATTGTCAGCTTTGTATTGGTAGATTTAGGACTTTACCTTGACACTCACCCCACCGACTGCAATGCTTTAGAATACTTTAATCATTACAGCCGCATCCGTCAGCAGATGGTAAAAGATTTTTCCGCAAAATATTACCCTCTCACCATGGAAATGTCGGACTGCAACAAGCAATGGAACTGGGGCGAAGCCCCTCTTCCCTGGGAAGGAGTGTGTGTATAAATGTGGAACTATGAAAAGAGATTACAATTCCCCGTAAACATTAAAAAACCTGATGCAAAACTGGCTCAGATTATTATTTCACAGTTCGGCGGGCCTGATGGTGAATTAGCAGCCAGCATGCGTTATCTGTCCCAGAAGTTTGCGACCCCCTACAAGGAAGTTGCCGGTCTTTTAAATGACATCGGTACAGAAGAGCTTGCTCATCTGGAAATGGTCGGTGCCATCGTTTATCAGCTGACCCGCAATCTGTCCATGGAAGAAATTCAGAAAAGCGGCTTCGACAAATATTATGTGGACCACACCCTCGGCATATGGCCCCAGGCAGCAGGCGGCGTCCCCTTCAACGCAAACCAGTTCCAGTCCAAGGGCGATATTATTACGGATTTGCACGAGGATATGGCAGCAGAACAAAAAGCACGCACCACTTACGACAACATCCTGCGGCTGATTGACGACCCGGATGTTTGTGCACCCATCAAATTCCTTCGGGCACGCGAAATTGTGCATTATCAGAGATTCGGTGAAGCACTTCGCATTACCCAGGATAAGCTGAACAGCTGTAACTTCTACGCAATGAACCCCGGATTTGATACCTGCGAAGTACAAAAGTAGCACACAAAAAAACAGACACTGCTAAAGTGTCTGTTTTTTGATATCTTATTTCTTTAAGAATCTCGTCATCATGGCTTCCATTTTTTCCGTTTCAACCGGCTTAGTCAGATAATCCTCGAAGCCCTCCTTCTGGTAATGCTCCTTTGCTCCCATGAAGACGTTCGCGGTAAGCACAACCACCGGTGTCTCCCTGTTCAGATTTCCAAGCTGCTCCCGCATTAAATGAAGCGTTTGCACACCATCCGGCTCCGGCATCATATGATCCATGAAAATTAAATCAAAGTGCTCCTTTTGCGTCATTTCCAGACATTCTGTACCGCTGGAAGCAAATTCTGCCTGTACCTGCGAACGCTTGAGCAATTCCCGGATTACCATCAAATTCATACGATTATCATCTACCACAAGAATTTTAGCCTCCGGCATACAGAAGTACGATTCAGGTGCGCTTTCTGTCGATTCAATTTGTTCATGATACCTTTTCGCAAAATCTCCCGTGGGGGTGTTATCAATTACAGTCTGCGGAATGGATACTGTAAAACAGCTACCCTCGCCATAGGTACTCTGCACATCTATATGGCCTTCCATATTAGCAATCAACTGCTTTGTAATACTTAATCCGAGTCCCGCACCCTCTATTCCGCGATTTTTGCTTAGTTCCAAGCGTTGGAAAGTATCAAAAAGCTTTCCCATATCTTCTTCGCGGATACCCATACCGGTATCACGTACTTCAAAAATCAAGGAAAATGCTTTTGCTCCTCCACCGCCTCTGGCAACCAGTTTTACACTTCCCTGCTCCGTGTACTTTACTGCATTAGACAACAGATTATTCAAAACCTGCTTGATTCGGATTTCATCTCCCTTTAGCTCTGTGGGGATATTTTCATCTATTTCCAGTTCAAAGGAAAGTCCCTTCTGCTTTATGCGTTCCTGCATGCCGACTACAACATCATGTACCAGTTCAGCAGTCAGATACTCCTTTTCTACAATCTCCAGTTTTCCGGACTCCAGCTTTGTAAAATCAAGGACATCATTAATCAGTCCCAACAGCATTTTCCCGGCTTTTTTAATATTGTACGCGTATTCCCGTATGGTTTCGTCCTTACTTTCCCTAAGAATCATCTCGTCCATACCCACAATCGTATTAATGGGCGTCCTGATTTCGTGGGACATATTCGCCAGGAATTTTGCCTTTGATTCATTTGCTGCAGCCGCCACTCGCTGTTCCCGTTCACCGCGCAGCAAATCCTTTGCACTCTTTACCGCTCCGGCAGCCAGCAATGCAACTAAGCCAAGACAAAGCGGAATTCCGTTATACGCCACATCACTGAAATAGGACATAATCACTTCCAGTACTCCCGAAAGCATCAGTCCAATAAAGCCCAACGCCGCCTCTTTGTAATCCTTAACGGCACCGGTAATTGTATCTCGTATCATACCATACGCCATCGCAAGAATCAGCAATATAATGATAATATGCGAAAGGGTCATTGTCTCATAAAAATCCTGAATATTAAATACCTGAAGCGTTGTACATATAATGAAATTGATAAGCGACGTAACCTGTATCACATCATATATCTTGTGATAACGTTCATTCTGCACTTTGTTTAGGTAAGTTAAAAACGGATACGGCAACAGCATAATCATAAAGAAGCCCATATACATTGCCACCGTACTGTTTGGAAGCAGGAACTGACGAAGTCTTGATTCCGAAAGAATCCATGCAGCTGCCAGCATTGTACCCGCACCCATATAGGTCAGTTCAACATCTTTTTTGTGTGTTACACGTAAAATTATTCCATAAAGCACAACCAACGCACTGGCTAACAGCATGAACGCAGCAACAAACGTTCCGGGACCGTACACTCGAATAATTTCACTCCAGATATCGGACTTATCGCCTACCAAAATCTCACTGACTGCATTTTGATGCTTCGCTTTTGTAAAAAGGCGTATCCGCAAAACCTCTCCCGCGTCCTCATCTTCTATCGGCCAGAAGACATAGCCTATGGTACTGGTTTCTCCGAAAGGCTGTACCTCTACCGTGGAGTATTTCGTTCGAAGTTCTTCTCCTACATAGACCTCAATTTCCTGTTGCAGGGAACGCATAGACATCCATGTGTCCTTCTGATCCTCAGGAAGCACGGTTTCAAGCGTAACCCACCTGCCGATGCTGTCTTCCAATACACCCGGAATCTCCTGCGGAACTCTTTGCTTATTCATTAGCACACGCTCCCAGGATGCCTCCAACGATTTACAGTCACCCGCTTCAGCATTATGGTCCGATGGCAAATACTTTTGTCCCAGAACAAAAAACAGGAACACGCCAACAACCAGGGTGCATAACACACCCTGTATTATCTTTATAAATTTGCGTTCGCCTTCTCCCATACGTTGCGCTTCTTCCATTCTTTCCTCCATCGGTACTTTTCTCGGATTTATCTGTCCGTTATCACTTTTGTTCGTAAATTACATTACCCTCACAATCTACAAGTTTCAGTTCGCTCACCTCTGCGGTTGCACCAATCAGACCGATACCGTAACGAATCATATCTCCCTTTTGGATGACACCTTCATGAGACTTAAAAATCTTTGTGTTTTCTTTGCCCGTCGTGTCAATCCATGTAAGCTTATGCAAGCCCTCCGGTGTATAGCTGAAAGTAACGGAATACTCTTCATTCATAGCAAACGCTGTTTTGGGAGAGCCGTTTCCTACCTTTACGGGTCCCTTCATCCAATAAGGAGAAACACCTTCCGAAAGCTTATCAATATTACGGAATCCTAATGTATTAAATGCATAATTCTCCATATTGAACACGCCAACAAATACACCACTCTTATTTCCCGCATCAGTGGTTGCGGTAACCTTGATTTTCAGAGACATTTCGTGGAATTCATTTGTTTCGGGGAATACTATCCAGCTTTCATTTTCAGCAGGGATTTCCGTACTGGAGGCAACCTTTCCGCTGTCGGAGGTATGCGTCAGGATCAGTTTTCCGTCCTTTTCCTCAACGGTCAGGAAATCTCCTTCATCAATCTCTTCAAATTCAACTACCTTAACCTCTCGCTCTACACCGATTGCCGTAATGGTTAAATCTCCGGTAGGCTTTTCAACAAAAATCACGCCGGAATCTTTGTCATATGTATAGTTCGCTTTCTTACCGTTGCATTTCACCTCAACGGAATCGGGCAGCAGATAGCCCGCTTCCTTAGAAAGGGTTATGGTAAGATTATCTCCAAGGCTGAAAAATTCGGCGCCGCGAACAACTAAATGCTCTGTATTGTAGGTTGCTTTTCCGAATTCGGTATTGGTTTTAATATCAGAGAATTTTGCGGTAGCATAATTCTCCAAATCGTTTGCTGCCTTTCCTGCATCCACTGCAAAACCTACATAAGCGGTTTCAGGCAACTCTACGGTAAAACTTCCTACCGACACCCAGTTTTCCTTATCCTCGGAAACAGCGCCCGTAAACACATCACCGTTTCTGGACAGCTTCAGCCATACACCGTTAAAGGTATTCCCTTCTTTAAACTTCAAGTTGGAAATAATAGGAATTCCCGCTTCTTCCGCACTCGCCTCAGCGTCAAGCTTGCTACCGATAACCGTCATGTTTCCGCCCTTTTCCGGTCTGTTTACCATAAAGGCTGTCCATGTGTAAAGATTACCGTCCCAAATTTTTGTCATAGTCAGACCCAGCGCTGCCGTAGCTGCATCTGCATCTAAGGATTCTCTGAACATAATACCGTTAAAGGTATGATTATCCACTGCAAGATAGGAATCTAACTTGGTTACAAGCTCCACATCGCCCTCAATTTCCTGATATACAAAGTGGAAATTATCCGTAGCAGGGTCTCCCGCCTCGGTACCGGTCACACTTCCCTCACTCTGTCCCAGTTTACCCGCACTCTTCACGGTAAGGACACCATCTTCCAAAGATGCCGTACCGGCAATACCGGGTTTGCCGATATCCGTGCCTGTCCACTCTCCCGTACCGGACGTGGAATTTATATGTAATCTGGACGCATCGCTTTGGGTAGCATTACCGTCATTGTCATAAGCACGTACGGAAATATGGTAGGTTCCGTCTGCCAATCCTTCGTAATCGTAGCTGTAAGGTGCTTCCTCATCGGTAGCTACCACCTCACTGCCATTGTAAAACTCAACCTTGCTGATACTTCCGCCGTTATTTGCTGTTGCATTTGCAACTACAGTAACGGTTTTTCCCTTCTCAACAAGAGTATTGTCTGCCAAATCAATGCTTACGGTAGGATTTGCTGCCTTATATCCTTCCGCAACTACCTCTTCTACCAGTTCATTGATATAAAGCTCAATCCATGCATAGCCGTAATCGGGCTTCGTGGTATCCGTATCATTTGCAATCTTTGCACTGTCCGTTGCATCCTTGGGATTAAGACCGTGAGCAGTCTCCCAAGCATCCGGAATACCGTCATGATCCGTATCAAAGCCATCCTCGCGTACCGCTTCCGCACAGGGATATCCGCCCACCTCGTCCGGTGTGTTAATATAAGAACCGGTATTGGTTGCAAGCTGCGCCACAAGACGTGCATCCACCGCATCACGGCGCGGATAGGTTGCACCGGCACTGTTCAGAACAGGCTCATAGCAGCTCTGTGCATCCACAAGTGTCACACTTTCAAAGGCCTCTGCCTCATAGGGCACATTTACGACATAACCGCTTTCATCTTCTCTGATTCCCTTTGTATTATTACCGGTAACGACATCATTACCCTCCAGAATATTTCCTTCGATAAAGAAACCGCCGTCCTTACCGGACTCTCCCACATGAATCAATGCATCATAAATGGAATCTCTGGTACCGAATCCGGGCTTAACATAGTTATTCAAATAATTTGTATAAGCAAAGCCACCGCCGTAGCAGGCATAATAGCCGTGATTATACAACACGTTATTGCTGATCTGCAAGGTTGCGTAGCTGGGTGAGGAAGCAGGGTCTGCCATAGTTCCGCCGCCCACACGGGGATTTCTGGAGGTGTGGTTTGTCAGCAGATTATACTGGAAAACCGTATTGTCTCCGCCCCAGATTCCGCCGTAGCCGTGACGTCCCTTAGAATGTCCGGACACCGTTAAACTCTCGGAAACGAGACACCACTGAACCGTACCGTTCTTACCTCTGTAAGTAGACAGGGTCTCATCCGTACTCCAGCTGAAGGAGCAATGATCAATCATGAAAGTATCGTTATCACGTCCCCACAGAGCATCCATGGAGTCGCCGCCGTTTAACAAATTCTCCGTACCCACACGGAAGCGCACAAAACGGATGACTACGTTTTCGGAATCGCTGATGTTGGTATCATATCCTGCAATCGTAATACCGTCCCCGGGCGCAGTCTGTCCGGCAATCGTGATATTCTGTTTATTCTTAAAGGAGAGAGTTGACTTTAAGTGAATCGTACCGCCCACATCAAAAACGATGATACGTCCCTCACGAGGCGCGGTTTGAATACCATGACGTAGGGAGCCCTCACCGTCATCCTCCAGATTCGTTACAACGTATACATCTCCCCCACGTCCTCCGGTAGCGTACTTACCGCCACCCTCCGCACCGGGGAATGCAGGCGTCATGGAATAGTCCTCCACCTCTGCAACTGACGAGGATTCTTCCGCTGACGAGGAAGCCGCTTCGGACGAAACCGCCACAGAGGTTGCCACACTTGAAGACGCTGCTGCGGGCTGCTCCTTTTTC
>JAZQCX010000086.1:0-18718 GCA_045546495.1 Acetatifactor sp.
AGGACAGCTGCAGGTTCGTCCCAGAGAATGTACCAATTATATGCCCGATGCGGATACGACGCTTGTGAATGACGCACCCTTTACGGCAGTAGGAGCCGGCTCCGGACAGGGTGAGGCAGAAGCTGAGCCGGAGGAGGACGAGGAGGATGATGAGCCGTTCACCAATGACTGGAATCAGGCCGTAGAACAGTTACAGGGAGCCGAACAGGGGGAGCATGTTCATTTTGACCTGAGCGGGGATTCCACGGTATCCGGAGATGTGTTTGAAAGCATTAAGGGTCAGGATGTCAACGTGGTACTTGATTTGGGTAACGGCCTTATGTGGGTGATCAACGGTAGAAATGTAACTGCTGATGATATAGGAGATATCGATTTTGGTGTATCGATAGGCGGGGAGAGTACGATTCCTGTTGATGTAGTCAATAGAGTTACCGGAGAGAGATATTCCTTGCATGTCAGTCTTTCCCACAACGGAGAGTTTGGATTTGCAGCTGTTTTATGTATCGATTTAGATGAAGCAAATAAAGGGCTTTATGCAAATTTGTTCTATCATGATGAGGCGCGTCAGGAACTGGAATTTATTTGGGCGGACGAGATTGACGAAAACGGTATTGCAAATCTGCTGTTTACCCATGCATCCGAGTACACCGTTGTAATTGATACGAATGCAATGGGAACTACTGTGAAGTCTCCCAAAACCGGAGAGGAAACAGGTGTGCTTCCCTATGCATTGCTTGCGGTAACCTTGTTCGGTGTATTTGTAAGCCTTGAAATGATGTTTAAAATGCGCAGAGAGTCTGCAAAGGAAAATGAGTAAAGAAAACTGAGTGAGAGCTATGTTGCAAATCAAGGAAATGCTGAATAACAAAGCGATCAGAAACAGAATAATCGTCCTTGGAATTTGTGTAGCTACGGTGCTTGTTCTGCTGGTAAGTATCATCATTGGGGGCGTGAACCGGAAAAAAGCGGATAAAATTTATGAAGAAATGCGTACTCAGCAGAGCAATGTTGCGCCCGAGGGGGAGGGCGCAACGCCGAGGGCCGAAGCAGAAGCGGAAAGCACCACGGAAGCTGACCTTAGGGTACAGTCGGAATCGGAACCGCAGGGGGAAGAGGAAAGCTATCCTGATTTTGCAAAGCTGCAAGAAGAGAATCCCGATATTTATGCGTGGATTTCCATCCCGGATACAAGCATTGAGTACCCGGTTTTACAGCATGCGACGGATAACGCCTATTATCTGGAGTACAATTTAGACGGTTCCAAGGGACGTCCGGGGTGCATCTACTCCGAGAAGGAAAACAGCAAGGATTTTACGGATTTCCAAACGATTCTGTATGGTCACAACATGCGAAACGGAACCATGTTCCATGACCTGACATATTTTGTGGAAGAGGATTACTTCGCACAGCATCCGTACATTATCATTTATACAGAAGCGGCAATTTATCGGTATCGGATTTTTGCAGCATACGAATATAGCGACGAGCATTTACTTTATGCCTTCAGCTATGATACCGAAGAGGGGAGAGAACGGTATATAGAGCGCATCGCCGGATATAATGTGCTGGGCGATGAGGCGAAGCTGTCTGCGGACAGTAAAATATTAACGCTTTCAACCTGCGTCACCGGTGAGGCTGACAGAAGGTTGCTGGTGCAGGGAGTATTGATCGAGGAATAGATGTCATACCAATCGGTTGAGCTATGTGAACCGATTTGATCCCGCTTTGCGAACCGGTGGGGGAGCCGGCTCGTGAGCGGGAATTTGTTTTCCAAATAGGCGATTGTCATGTGCCCCCAAATGTGTTACCATAAACCAAAGCATTTAAATTCTATTTTCTATCACTGTGGTAAATCTACCATGTCTCATATTCTTGGATTCACGGAACTTCAATGCTTTTATTTCAACAGACAAAGCAGAGAGGGAGTTTCGGATTTTAAAGAGGACGGATTTCCTCCTGCACCACAGGGCATGAGCCCGAAAAAAGGAGGAAATGGATGAGGAACAAAGAAACAAAACAGGAAGCCGCTACTGCGGCAAAGCGTAACTACAAGGATACGGTATTCCGTATGCTGTTTTCGGACAAGAAAGAGTTGTTAGACCTCTATAACGGGATTAACGATACCCGCTATGAAAATCCGGAGGAGCTTACCATAGCCACGCTGGAGAATGCAATTTATATGTCGGTAAAGAACGATATCTCCTGCGTTGTTGACATGCGGCTGAATCTGTACGAGCATCAGTCTACGGTGAACCCCAATATTCCGCTTAGGGACTTGGATTATGTATCCCGAACCTATTCTGCGTTGTATAAGGATTCGGATATTTATTCGTCCAGAATCATCAGACTTCCCAATCCTAAGTTTATTGTGTTTTATAACGGGGAAGATGAGCAGCCGGCGATACGGAAATTCAAGCTGTCGGATGCGTTTGTACATGCAGAGGAGACTCCCAGCCTTGAACTTGTGGTAACCCAGATAAACATCAATCCGGGATATAACGAGGAATTGCTGAATAAGTGCGGAACCCTGAAGGAATACATGCAGTATGTGGAGCGTGTCAGGGAGTATCAGCGCCGGCAGTCCTTAGAGGAAGCGGTAAACAGGGCAGTTGAGGAATGTATCAGAGAAGGCATACTTGCGGACTTCCTGAAAAAGAATAAGGCGGAGGTAATCAGTATGAGTATATTTGAATATGATGAGAAGCTGCATGAGAAGACTCTGCTGGAAATCGGACGGGAGGAAGGACTGCAACAGGGAATACAGCAGGGAATACAGCAGGGAATACAGCAGGGAATACAGCAGGGAATACAGCAGGGAATACAGCAGGGAATACAGGGAACGGTAGCAGCATTAAGAAGTATAGGCTGGGCAAACGAAGCAATAGCAGAAAAGCTTATGGAAATTTACGGACTTGACTTAGAAAAAGCGAAAGGCTTTCTGTAGGCGGCCGGTCTTTTGCTTTTGGATTGAATTACCGTAAAGAGGTCTGTAGCAGAGTTGCTTTTACCATTCTCTGCTACAGACTTTTTGTTGACAGTGGCAGGGAAAAAAAGTATGATATATTAGATTGGCGGATAAAATTCGAAAAGAGGAAGAAGTATGGCACTGAGTAAGAAACCCGTAACAGGTATGAAGGATATTTTGCCGGAGGAAATGCAGATTCGCGATTATGTAATCGGCGTAATTAAAGAAACCTACGGTAAGTTTGGTTTTACCTCTATCGAGACTCCCTGCATGGAGCATATCGAGAACCTGACGAATAAGCAGGGCGGCGATAACGAAAAACTGATTTTCAAAATTTTAAAGCGCGGCGAGAAGCTGAACGTAGAGACTGCAACCAGCGAAGCAGAGGTTGTGGACGGAGGTCTGCGTTACGATTTGACCGTGCCGTTGGTGCGTTATTACTCCAATAATGCGGCGCAGCTGTCTTCTCCTTTTAAGGCATTGCAGATGGGTAACGTATGGCGTGCGGACAGACCCCAAAGAGGTCGTTTTCGCCAGTTTATGCAGTGCGATATTGATATATTCGGCGAGCCCTCTAATCTGGCTGAGATTGAGCTGATTCTGGCAACTACAACAACACTGGGAAAACTCGGCTTTAAGAATTTCGAGATTCGCATTAATGACAGGCAGATTTTAAAGGCAATGGCTGCGTACAGCGGTTTTGCGGAGGAAAGCTATGACAGTGTCTTCATTACTCTGGACAAGATGGACAAGATTGGTCTGGAGGGGGTAGAGAAGGAACTTTTAGAGAACGGCTTTGCTAAAGCTTGTGTAGATAAGTATCTTGAACTTTACAAAGGTCTTGAGAGCGCGGAAAACGGCGTGGCGTATCTGGCAGAAAAACTGACAGGTGTATTGGAGCCTTCCGTGGCTGAGGGACTGCAGGAGATTATTGACAGTGTGGAATCTACCAAAGCGGCAGAGTTTAAGATGGTGTTTGATGCTACACTGGTGCGCGGTATGTCCTACTACACCGGTACGATTTTTGAAATCGCAATACCGGAATTCGGCGGCAGCTGCGGCGGTGGCGGCCGTTACGATAAAATGGTTGGAAAGTTTACCGGTAATGATGTACCGGCCTGCGGATTTTCCATCGGATTTGAGCGTATTATCCTGCTTTTGATGGAGAGCGGTTTCCAGATTCCCGGTAAGCCGAAAAAGGTGGCATACCTGATTGAAAAGGGTGTAGGCGGAGAGCGCCTTTGCGAGGTAATTGCCAAGGCACAGGCAGCAAGACAGGATGGTACTCAGGTGCTGGTAGCCCGTATGAATAAAAACAAGAAGTTCCAGAAGGAGCAGTTGACTGCGGAAGGGTACGAGGAATTTGTGGAGTTTTACAGGGAAACCTTGAAGAACTGAGCGGTATCGGATAGACAAAAAAGCGAAGAAACCGCGAGAGCAGAAATCCGGAAAGCGCGAAGAGAAAGAAACCGGTAAGACAGGGCGGTGTAACGCAGAAGAATAGAAAAGAATCAATAACGCCCGCGGAAAATGAACAATCGGGCAGAAAACGAGGAAATAATATGGCAGAATCAATGAAGGGATTAAAGAGAACATGCCGATGCGGTGAGCTTTCCACAGCAAATGTGGGCGAAGTCGTAACCGTTATGGGCTGGGTGCAGAAGCAGCGTAACAAGGGTGGTATCATCTTTGTGGATATGCGTGACAGAGCAGGCCTGTTGCAGGTGATTTTTGAGGAAAGCGATTGCGGAACCGAGAATTTTGCAAAGGCAGAAAAACTGCGCAGCGAGTTTGTGATTGCAGTAGTCGGCAAGGTAGAGAAGCGTTCCGGTGCGGTAAACGAAAATCTGGCTACCGGAGAGATTGAAATCCGTGCGACACAGGTGCGTATCCTGTCCGAATCCGAGACGCCGCCTTTCCCTATTGAGGCTGATTCCAAGACAAAGGAAGAGCTTCGTTTGAAGTACCGTTATTTGGACTTGAGAAGACCTGACATCCAGAAAAACCTGATCTTGAGAAGCAGGATTGCTACTACAATCCGCAGCTTTTTAAGCAACGAGGGCTTTTTGGAGATTGAAACGCCTATTTTGAATAAGTCAACCCCGGAGGGTGCGAGAGATTATCTGGTACCCAGCCGTGTGCACCCCGGAACCTTTTATGCGCTGCCCCAGTCACCCCAGATTTTTAAGCAGCTTTTGATGTGCTCCGGATATGACAGATATTTCCAGATTGCAAAGTGTTTCCGAGATGAGGATTTGCGTGCGGACAGGCAGCCCGAGTTTACGCAGGTTGACTTGGAAATGTCCTTTGCGGATGTGGATGATGTAATTGACGCAACCGAGAGAATGGTAGCGTATGTGTGCAAGGAAGCAATCGGACTGGAAGTACAGCTTCCGATTCAGCGTATGACCTGGGATGAGGCTATGAACCGTTTCGGTTCCGATAAGCCCGACACCCGTTTTGGTATGGAGCTTGTAGATGTTTCCGAAACGGTAAAGGGTTGCGGCTTCGGTGTATTTACCGGTGCGCTGGAGGCAGGCGGAAGTGTCAGAGGTATCAACGTAAAGGGACAGGCAGAAATGCCCCGGAAGAAGATTGATGCGCTGGTTGAGTTTGCAAAGGGCTATGGTGTAAAGGGACTGGCATATCTTGGCGTATTGCCCGACGGTACCTATAAGTCCTCCTTTGCTAAGTTTATGACGGAAGAGGAATTAAAGGCGCTGGTGGAGAAGATGGGCGGTGAGCCCGGAGATTTACTTCTCTTTGCGGCGGATAAGCTGAAGCTGGTTTGGTCCGTATTGGGCGCACTTCGTATCGAGGTGGCAAAGCAACTGGATATGATTGATAACAATAAGTTTAACTTCCTGTGGGTAACCGAGTTCCCGGAATTTGAGTGGAGCGAGGAGGACGAGAGATGGGTAGCAATGCATCATCCCTTTACCATGCCTATGGAGGAGGATGTACAGTATCTGGTTTCTGATCCTGAGCGTGTTCGTACAAAGGCCTATGACATCGTGTTAAACGGTGTCGAGCTGGGAGGCGGCAGTGTTCGAATTTTCCAGAGTGATGTACAGGAAAAGATGTTCGAGGCACTTGGATTTACAAAGGAAAAGGCCCATGAACAGTTTGGTTTCCTTTTGGATGCCTTCAAGTACGGTGTGCCCCCTCACGCAGGTCTGGCAATCGGCTTGGATCGTTTTGTGATGCTGCTTGTGAAGGCAGACAATATCAGAGAGGTAATTGCATTCCCCAAGGTAAAGGATGCATCCTGCCTGATGACGGAAGCTCCCGGCGCAGTAGATGCAAAGCAGCTTGAGGAGTTGTATCTGGCAATTACGGCAACCGAGGAAGAATGACAATGTTGATTTTCGCACATGTTGCGGGAAAATAGAGTAGTGTGAGGCCGTTGCAGGGTTTTCCCGGACGGCCTCATAGTGCGCGGAGGCAGGAATCGGAATGCGAGATACGGTTTATCTTTTGGATATTTCTCCTTTGAGAAAAATGCAGGGAGAACAGGATTACATACAGCAGGCACTTGGAAAGCTGGACCAGTGTCGCAGGAAGAAAGCGGAAAGTATAAAGAAAGAGCATGCAAAAGCAGCAAGCATCGGAGCGGGTCTGCTTTTACAGTGGGCAGCGCACTGTCTTTGGTATAGCCTAATCGGATGGGATGACGGTGAGGATGCGTGGTGGTTCAATGAGCGGATGGAGACACAGGAGGCAACTACACAGATTCAGCTATTGAATGTGGAAGAGCTTCTTGCGCAGTTGGATACAGTCTTTCCTCTAACCTACCGATACGGTAAGAACGGAAAGCCCTATTGGGAAGAAAATCCTTTGTATTTCAGCCTGTCCCATTCGGGGAAATATGTGTTGTGTGCAGTTTCGGAACAGGAAATCGGGGCAGATATCCAGGAGATGAAGCAAGACGGTTGGAGAAAAACGGCAGAACGTTATTTTTCAAAGGAAGAATTGGATGCACTGAAAAATTGTAATAGCGAGGAAGAAGAGAGGAAGCTTTTTTTTCGGCTTTGGACAAGAAAAGAAGCCCGGGGAAAGCTCACCGGACAGGGCGTGGCTGAGATGCTTTCCGAGAATATGCTGGAAACAGAAAACGTAAACTGGATGGAGCTAACAGCGCCGGATGGATATGCAATTGCGGTATGTGTGCAAGGGAGAAATCTATGGGAAGATTGTTAAAGTATTTGAAAAGTTACAAAAAGGAGACAGTTCTGGCACCGTTGTTTAAGCTGCTGGAAGCCTTTTTTGAGCTGTTTGTACCGTTGGTCATGGCAAATATAATCGACAGAGGAATTGCCGATTCGGACATGGGCTACATCGGCAAGATGGGACTGTGGCTCATTGTGCTGGCTGTGGTAGGACTTGTGAGCTCTATTACGGCGCAGTTTTTTGCTGCTAAAGCGGCGGTAGGGTTCTCCGCAAAGCTGCGTCAGGCTCTGTTTGACCATATTCAGGGCTTGGATTTTACCGCTATTGATAAAGCGGGAACTACCACGCTGATTACCCGTATGACAAGCGATATCAATCAGGTACAGTCCGGAGTTAATCTGGTACTGCGACTATTCCTACGTTCCCCGATTATTGTGTTTGGCGCCATGATTATGGCATTTACCATTGACGTAAAAAGTGCATTGATTTTTGCGGTGGCGATTCCGCTTCTGGCAATTGTGGTATTCGGTATCATGCTGATAACCATGCCCTTGTACAAGAAGGTGCAGGGCGCACTGGATAAGGTGCTGGGGATAACCAGAGAGAATCTGACCGGTGTGCGGGTAATCCGTGCTTTCCATCAGGAGAAGCAGGAGGAAGAGAAGTTTAAGGGGTATACGGAGAGCTTGGCGGACAGTCAGACCTTTGTCGGTAAGATCAGTGCGGTAATGAATCCTGTAACTTACCTGATTGTAAACGGTGCGGTGATTGCCCTGATTTATACGGGAGCGGTTCAGGTAAACGTAGGTAATCTGACCCAGGGTGAGGTTATTGCCATTTTAAATTATATGTCACAGATTCTGGTAGAACTTGTGAAGCTGGCTAATTTGATTGTAACCGTAACAAAGGCGCTTGCCAGTGCAGACCGGGTGGCCGGTGTGTTGGAAATGACGAATCTGGATGTGGAGAAGCTATGTGAGGAAGCACTCACCGAGGGCGGAGAAAAGCGAACACTTTCCGAAGGTAGTATAGAGACAGGAAAACAGGCAGAAGCAGGAGAAGGTGCCAAGGTTCCGTTTCTTTCCTTCCGCAAGGTTTCCCTTGCTTATGCGGGAGCGGGTGCGGAAACGTTGCAGGATATCAGCTTTCAGGTGAATAAAGGAGAGATTGTGGGCGTTATCGGAGGAACAGGTTCCGGTAAGTCCTCTCTTGTGAATCTGATTCCCGGCTTCTATCCGGCAACTTCAGGTGCTGTTTTGCTGGAGGGAGAGGATATCAGAAAAATACCGGAGGCCTCCCTACGGGAGAGAATCGGTGTAGTGCCCCAGAAGGCAGTGCTGTTTAAGGGAACTATCCGCAGTAATCTTTTATGGGGAAATCCCGATGCATCCGAGCAGGAGCTTTGGGAGGCTGTTGATATGGCCCAGGCCAGAGAAGTTGTGGAAGGAAAGCCGGAGGGACTGGATGCGCATGTGGCGCAGGAGGGCAGAAACCTGTCCGGAGGTCAGAAGCAGCGCCTGACCATTGCAAGAGCCCTTGTGCGTAAGCCGGAGATTTTGATTTTAGATGACAGTGCATCAGCGCTGGATTATGCGACGGATGCAAAACTGAGAGAAGCATTGAAGAAGTTAAAGGGACAGACAACAACATTTATCGTGTCCCAGAGAGCATCCTCCATCCGACATGCAGATAAAATTATAGTGTTGGAGGATGGCGAGATGGCAGGCTTGGGAACTCATGAGGAACTGCTTGCGGGCTGTAGCGTATATCAGGAGATTTACTATTCGCAGTATCCGGATGAGCGGGCGGATGTGAGCCCACAGAAGGGAGGTGTGCAGAATGGCTGATGTGGAGAAGAAATCTACACAGATGGCGGCGCTGAAACGTGTGCTGCAATACATCAGAAAGTACTGGTTGCTGGTGGGACTGTCCCTGATTTTGGCGACGGTAACAGTTGTTCTGACACTGTATGTTCCGGTTCTCACAGGAGATGCGGTAGATGCCCTGCTTGGCGGAAAAGGTGCGGTGGACTTTGCGGTGGTGTTTTCCATCATGAAAAAAATTGCGCTGGCGATTGCAGTGACCGCGGTGGCGCAGTGGGTGATGAACACCTGTAACAATCACATTACCTATCATGTGGTAAAGGATATTCGCGAGGATGCTTTCCGCAAGCTGGAACAGCTTCCCTTGAAGTATTTGGATGCGCATCCTACCGGTGATATTGTGAGTCGTGTAATTGCGGATGTAGACACCTTTGCGGATGGTCTGCTGATGGGATTTACCCAACTGTTTACCGGTGTGCTGACCATTTTCGGCACGTTGGGCTTTATGCTGATGACAAATGTCCCCATTGCGCTGGTGGTAGTGTGTATCACACCGGTTTCTTTTCTGGTGGCAAGGTTTATTGCAACAAAGACCTATTCCATGTTTAAGCAGCAGTCCGAGGCGAGGGGAGAGCAGACCGGACTGATTGAGGAAATGATCGGAAACCAGAAAATAGTGAAGGCTTTTTCACAGGAGGAAAGTGTAAAAAAGCAGTTTGCAGAGATTAATGACAAGTTGGAAGGGTTTTCCCTGAAAGCTATTTTCTTTTCGTCTATCACCAATCCCGCGACGCGGTTTGTCAACAGTCTTGTATACGCGGCAGTGGGTATTTTTGGTGCTTTTGTTGCCATTCGGGGCGGCATCAGCGTGGGAAGGCTGTCCTGTTTTTTGAGTTATGCAAACCAGTATACAAAGCCTTTTAATGAAATTTCAGGGGTGATTGCGGAACTGCAGAATGCCCTCGTGTGTGCAGCGAGAATTTTCGAGCTGATTGACGAGGAAGCACAGGTTCCGGAGTCGGAGAATGCCCGTGTGCTGGAGAATGCAAAGGGGAACGTGGAGTTGGAGAACGTAAGCTTCAGTTATGTTCCGGATAGGAAGCTGATTGAGAACTTTAATCTGAAGGTGAAGCCGGGACAGCGGGTTGCCATTGTAGGACCTACGGGTTGCGGTAAGACAACACTGATTAACCTGTTGATGCGTTTTTATGATGTGAATGAGGGATGTATCCGTGTGGACGGGACCGACATCCGGGATATGACAAGAGGCAGTCTGCGTACCGGATTTGGTATGGTGTTGCAGGATACCTGGCTGAGAGCGGGAACCATTCGGGACAATATCAGGATGGGCAAGCCGGAGGCTACGGAGGAAGAGGTGATTGCAGCTGCAAAGGCGGCTCACGCCCACGGCTTTATCAAACGTCTTCCAAACGGATATGATACGGTAATTACGGAGGCGGGCGGAAGTTTGTCTCAGGGACAGAAGCAGCTGCTGTGTATTGCACGTGTGATGCTCTGTCTGCCGCCTATGTTGATCTTGGATGAGGCGACCTCGTCTATCGATACCAGAACGGAAATTAAGATACAAAATGCTTTTGTTACCATGATGGAAGGACGCACCAGCTTTATTGTGGCGCATCGGCTTTCCACCATCCGCGAAGCGGACGTGATTCTTGTGATGAGAGATGGTAATATTATCGAGCAGGGGAACCACGACACGCTTCTGGCAAAGGACGGTTTTTATGCGGAATTGTACCGCAGTCAGTTTGCTGGTTGAGGATTCCAGTCGTCTTCACCTTTTAATACATTTTCCCTGGAAAAATAGGTTGCCAGCTCGGGGTTGGTAATCTGCTTGCTGAAAGGGACACGCTTGTGGGGCTGTGCGCCGGGGCCGTTGTTGTTATGTTCAATATAGCAGCAAACGGCTTCGGCTTTTATTTTGTCCCAGTTCCCCCATCCCTCCGGGATGATGTGGGCATCCATGAAGCAGTTTACGAATGCAGTCTTTGCAAAATCTCTCCAAGGGCGTCCCAGATAGGTGGAGGAGGCAGCACCGTCTCCGGTTAAGGAACAGTCAAAGAATACAAGACCGAATTCCTGTCCGGCGGGGGTATTCGCTGCCGTGATATAAGAATTTGCCTCGCTTTCCCGCTTGCGGGAGTGGATTTCACACTTTTCAAAGTAGCCGATGGAGGGACCGAAAATGAAGTCTACATCACCGTTTATGTAGCAGTCGAAGAAATAATTTCTGGCAGCCTCGTATTCGATATTTACGGCAGACTTCAGGAAATAGTCGGGACGCATAGGCTTAGAGCCGGTAAGTCCCATGAAAACCGTGTCCTGAAAGCCCAGAAAATTGCAGTGATAAAAGCTACAACGGTCTGCCGCCACGTAAAGAGCGATGGCTTGTCCGGCAATGCTGCCGGGACCTGCGGTGTTTTCCACAGTCAGATCGCTTACGGTAATATCCTTTCCTGCCACCAGCCAAACGGCAGTGTTGAAAGTACCATATTCTCCTTCGCCGTCCGGACGGGGCTTTCTTGCACCGTCACCGTAGCGGAAGATGGTATTGTCTCTGCCGCTGCCTACAATTTCGATGTTTTCTTTTCGGATAAAAACTTTTTCTTCATATATGCCCGGCTCAATCTGAATACGGACGGTTTCCGTATGGGAGTCGTCGATGGATAGAACTGCCTCCTGTAGAGAGGAAAAGGCATTAGGATTTGTTTTAGATACAAGTATGGTTTGCATAAAGCTGTCTCCTTTGATATGATCCGGCACTCCTGTTAGGCGCCGTCGTAACAAAAAGGTGACACCTATGGGTGAGCGTTTTGCTAATTGTATCATATTGTGCGGGGATAGCCTACCCTTTTTCGCGAGAATTCGCATTTGTAATGCCATGTCAAGGACTTTGGGGCGTCTGTGTCACCGGCTTTTGCGATTTCGCATATGCTATAGCAAGAGACAGGTAAGAGGTTATTTATGGCACTGGTAGTTTTGGATGCAGGGCATGGTGGAGCGAACCCCGGCGCGATTTACGGCGGCAGACGGGAGTCGGAGGATGTGCTGGCTTTGACGCTGGAGGTGGGACAGATTTTGGAAGAAAACGGAGTGGATGTGTATTATACGAGGACATCGGATGTATATGAGTCGCCTTATCAGAAGGCAATGGAGGCAAATGCAACGGGAGCGGATTACTTTGTTTCCATCCATCGTAATTCAAGTCCTTACCCGAACCAGTATACCGGGGTGGAAACCCTTGTTTACAATCAATACAGTGAGGCGGCACGACTGGCGGATAATATCAATGCAGAACTGGAACAGGTGGGATTTGTAAATCAGGGAGTGAATGAGCGTAAAAATCTGGTGGTATTGCGAAGGACACAGATGCCGGCAGTACTTGTGGAAGCGGGATTCATTAACACAGATGCGGACAACAGGCTGTATGATGAGCGTTTTGATGAAATCGCTCAGGCAATTGCAGATGGTGTCTTGCAAACTTTGAATTCTTAGGGTAAAATTTTACACAGATTTTACATTTATTGATTTTGCATTTTACATGAAATTTATATGATAGAAAGCGGAAACAATAGATAAGGCGTAAATTACGTAAAGAGAGGATTTGCTATGGATTTTTTTGGGATTTTAACGATGGTGGGCGGTCTTGCTATGTTTTTGTACGGAATGAATATGCTGGGCGACGGCCTTGCGAGGCTCTCCGGCAGTAAATTTGAAAGCATTCTGGAAAAACTGACCGATAACCCGATAAAGGCGGTTTTGATGGGAGCGGGAGTAACGGCGGTAATACAGTCTTCTTCCGCGACCACAGTTATGGTGGTTGGATTTGTAAACTCCGGTATTATGAAGCTGCAGCAGGCAGTGGGCATTATCATGGGTGCAAACGTTGGTACAACCATGACCGCATGGATTCTGGGAGCTACAGGGATAGACAGCTCTTCATTCTGGTTGAGAATGTGTAAGCCCACTTCGTTTTCACCGATTTTAGCCATTATCGGAATTGGATTTATTATGTTTTCCAAGAAGGACAAGCTGAAGAACATCGCAACGATTCTTATGGGCTTTGCACTTTTGATGTTTGGAATGGATACCATGAGTGACGCAGTAAAGCCTTTGGCTGATGTGCCGGAATTTACCTCCATACTTACCAGCTTTTCGAATCCGGTACTTGGGCTGTTGGCAGGTGCAGTGCTGACGGCGGTTATTCAATCCTCCTCTGCATCGGTTGGTATTTTGCAGGCGCTTTGTGTAACGGGTGCAGTGAGCTATGGTGCGGCAATTCCGATTATTATGGGACAGAATATAGGTACTTGTATAACTGCTTTGATTTCCGGCGTTGGAGCAAACAAGAATGCAAGGCGGGCGTCGCTGGTGCATCTGTATTTTAATATTGTGGGAACCGTTGTGTTTATGGTTGCTTTTTATGTAATAAACGCGGTGTATCCGCTTGGAATTACGTCGGATGCGGCAACGCCCTTCGGCATTGCAACGGTACACAGTATATTTAATGTGGCATCAACGGTTGTGCTTCTGCCTTTTTCTGGACTTCTTGTGAAATTGGCATGCTTTACCATCAAGGATGATGTGGTAGCGGAAATGGATGAGGAGGAGCAGGTGCTGAATCTTTTGGATCCCCGTTTTCTGGAGATGCCTGCTTATGCGGTGGAGCAGTGCCGTAATGTTGCGGTTGTTATGTCACGTCTGGCTGAGGAAGCTATGGATTTATCCATGGGGCTGTTAAATGAGTATAATGAGGAGGTTGCAAAGAGGGTTTCGGAATTGGAAGGCAAGGTAGATAAATTTGAGGATGTTCTGGGCAATTATCTGGTGAAGCTTAGTGCCCTTGATATGCCGGAAAGAGAAAGCCGGATTCTGTCCAGTCTGCTTCATAATATCGGTGATTTGGAGCGTATTTCCGATCATGCCCGTAATATCATGGAGGCAGCAGAAGAAATGCATACCAAGAAGCTGTCCTTCTCTGAAAGTGCCACAAAGGAGCTGAGCGTATTCAGCAAGGCAATTCAGGATATTATGGCACTGACCATGCGTAGTTTTGCAGAAGAGGACACGGAGCTTGCAAAGCAGGTAGAGCCTTTGGAGGAGGTAATCGATACCTTGAGTCTGGATATCAGACAGCGCCATATTAAGCGTTTGCGTACCGGAGATTGCACCATTGAGCTGGGCTTCATTTTGTCTGATATCACAACTAATTTTGAGCGTGTGTCCGACCATTGCTCCAATGTGGCGGTGGGTCTGTTGGATATTGACGGAACCTTTGATCCCCATGAGTATCTGGATGGCTTGAAAACCGGCGAAAATGAGGAGTTTAGGAAACTGGTTCAGTCATATAGAGAGAATTATCAGCTACCGGCTTAATGCGGTGAGCGATATGAATGAGGCGTGGGAGAGGTGCACTGAAGCGGAAAGGTCAGGAAAGTATGGCACTGATTTATGTGGTAGAGGATGACAAGAGCATACAGGAAATAGAGAGCTTTGCCTTGTCCAATGCAGGGTATCAGGTAAAAAGCTTCGGTACAGCCGGAGAGTATACAGCGGCTGTCCTGCAGGAATTACCGGATTTAATTCTGATGGATGTCATGCTGCCGGACGAGGATGGATTGTCCCTTGTAAAAAAGCTTCGTGCAGATAAAGAGACAATGAAAATCCCCGTGATTATGGTTACGGCGAAAACCACAGAGCTTGATAAGGTGAAGGGGCTTGACATCGGGGCGGATGATTATATGACAAAGCCCTTCGGAATTATGGAACTGATTTCCAGAGTAAAGGCGTTGCTTCGCAGGAGTGGAGGCGCGGAGGAAAAGGAAAAACTTTTAAGGGTTGGAGAAATTCTTCTGGACAGGGAACGCCGCACCGTTACTGCGGGCGGGGAAACCTGCGAATTGACCTATAAGGAATATGAGTTGTTAAAGTTTCTAATGATGAATGCAGGAATTGTTACCACGAGAGAGAGCATCCTGACGCGCATTTGGGGAACCGATTTTGAGGGAGAATCCCGTACACTGGATATGCACATCAAGACACTGCGCCAGAAGCTCGGAGACTTCGGCAGTATGATAAAAACCGTGCGAAACGTGGGCTATATGCTGACGGAGTAGCAGAGGGTAAAGGAGGATTCTTTGAAAAAAAAGATTAACAGGATGCTGGTGCTGGTTTCGGTGCTGGCCATTGTCATGACCATGGGAATGATTGCATTGGTTTATGACGGGCTGTTTCGCAGTCAGGTGATTTCTGATTTGGAAGATTGCGCGAGATTGCTGCAGGAGTCGCGGTGTGCGGGCGTACCCATGGAGAGCCTGGGAAGCTCGTTGCGGCAAAGCGGCATCCGCCTCACGGAGGTGGATGCGCAGGGAGAGGTCCTGTACGACACTGAGGTGTCTGGAGAGAGTCTCGAGAACCACATGGACAGACCGGAGGTCAGAGAAGCCTTTGACACCGGCGAGGGCGAGGCGGTTCGTATTTCGGAGACACTTTCCCGGAACACCTTTTATTATGCCGTGAAAACTGCGGATGGGAATGTGTTGCGGGTTGCAAAAAATGCGGAAAGTGTGTACGGTATTTTTGGCAATGTCATTCCCTGTATTTTGGGGATTTTACTGTTATTGATTCTGCTTAGCCTTATCATTGCGGGCTTCCTTACAAGGAAGCTGGTACGACCGATTGAGAAGCTTGCTGAAAATATGGACAGCTATGAGGACTTTGCGGAGCAGGAGGAACTGATTCCCTTTATTAACATGATTAGAGAGCAGCATGAGAATATCATGCGAAATGCAAAAATGCGACAGGAGTTTACGGCAAATGTGTCCCATGAGCTGAAAACGCCGCTGACGTCTATTTCGGGATATGCGGAGTTGATTGAAACGGGGATGGCATCGGAGGAAAATGTGGTGCGGTTTGCCCATGGAATCCGTAGCAGTGCAGAGCGTTTACTTGTGCTGATTAATGATATTATACGTTTATCCGAGCTGGACAGCAGCGAAGTGGAGAAGCCCTTTGAGGAGCTGAATCTGTATGAACTGGCGGCTACCTGTGTGGAAATGCTGCAGATGAATGCGGAAAAGCATCGTGTCAGAATCAGCTTTGAGGGTTGCGCGTGCAGTATCAACGGTAATAAGCAGATGATAGAGGAGCTGTTATATAACCTTTGCGACAATGCTATTCGCTACAACAATGAGGATGGTGCGGTGGAGGTAAAACTGTATGAACAGGCGATACCTGAAAAGTGTGTGATTCTATCCGTAAAAGATACGGGAATCGGGATTCTGCAAGAGCACCAGGAGAGAATTTTTGAGCGGTTTTACCGGGTTGACAAAAGCCGTTCCAAGTCTACCGGGGGAACCGGTTTGGGACTTGCCATCGTAAAACACATTGTGGCAAAGCACAATGCCCGGATGGAACTGCAAAGCGAGGCGGGAAAAGGGACGGAAATAAAGGTAATCTTCCCCGGCTAACCGTCTGCGCCCCACGAAGTCTCCGCACCCACGACAGAAAGCCGGGAGCACGCTGTAATATTGGGTCGGGAAATGTGGGATTTCTAATGTGCTTACTTTTGAATTTACGATAGTTCGAGTTTTTTATGAGCTGGGACAAAAATAAGAGTCGTGTCCGCAGGCGGACGGAAAAAATGAGCGAGAGGGCATGCCACTTTTTCCGCCTCCCGCGGACGCGACTCGATTTTTTGTTCAAGCGCATAAAAACACGAACCTTATTCCAAAGTTGCGCACATAAGAATTCCTCACATTTTCCTCCCGACAACATTACAGCGTGCTCCCGGCTTTCTGCTGTGGAAGCGGAGGCTTTGTGGGGTACAGGCGGTTAGCCGGGGTCAGCTGAGCATTCCGCCCAGCATCCCGCCGGCGCCGCAGAGAACCAGTGTTGTCAGGAAGGAGTTTCCGGCTTCCCGACCTTCGGTCCCGACCAGTATGGATACCAGTAGTAAAATTGCAAAATATGCGCAGCCTTCCACAAGTCCCCAGAGAAATTTACGGCTTTGGAGTTTTTTGCCTGCCAGAAAGCCGGCAAAAAAAGGCGCAATCACATAAATTGCCGTCAATACTGCCGAAACAATCTTTTCGTTTAATCCGACCCTGTAAAGTAAAAAAGAGAGTAGTGCCAGTAGCAGCGCTGTCAATATGTAAGAAGCCAGAAGAATCTTTAGTAAAGAAAACACGGGCACTCCCGCGGGTTCCTTTGTTTGTTTCATTTCAATACCTCCAAAATCAAGGGGATATAAATTTTTTATTAAATTCTATGTTCCCGTGAGGAAAAACTTGACAACTGTTTTCGGTATCCTGTATAGTGAGGAACAGTATATTATCAGAAAAGGAGTGAACTTTCTTGGATGCCTCGGGTGTCATACAGTTGTGTTGTTTGGTAATTCTTATTATTTTGTCCGGCTTTTTCTCATCAGCGGAAACAGCCTTCTCTACCGTTAATCAGGTGCGGATACGTGCTCTTGAGGAGGAGGGAAACAAGCGTGCTGTGAGGGTTGGTAAGATTTTGACCAACTACAGCAAGTTTCTTAGCGCTGTATTAATCGGTAATAACATCGTAAATCTGTCAGCTTCGGCGTTGGCGACTACGTTAGCCATGCGGGTGAATCTGGCGGTGGGAATCGCAACCGGTATTCTGACGATTGTCGTTCTGATTTGCGGTGAAATTGTTCCCAAGACCTGGGCCATGTGTTCATCGGAAAAGATTTCCCTTGCGTATAGTGGTATTATTTATGCTATGATGCAGGTGCTTACGCCTGTTATTTTTGTGGTGGATAAATTGGCAAATTTTATATTGCGCCTTATGCATATTGACGCGAATAAGAAGAATACCATGACACAGGCAGAGCTGAAAACATATGTGGATGTAAGTCATGAGGATGGCGTAATTGAATCGGAAGAACGTAAGATGATTTATAATGTATTTGATTTTTCTGATGCACAGGCAAAGGATATCATGATTCCCCGGATTAATATGATTTCCGTAAGTGTGGATGCGGGATATGATGAGGTAATGTCCGTGTTTCGGGAATCTATGTATACCCGTCTTCCGGTTTACGAAGAAGACAAGGATAATCTGATTGGCTTTATTAACATTAAGGATTTTATTTTGGCTGAAAACAGTGATGAGTTTCAGGTGCGGAATATTCTCAGGCAGGCGCATTATACATATGAATTGAAGGATGTCTCCGACTTGCTCTATGAATTGAAGGCCCAGACCACCAATGTTACCTTTGTTCTGAATGAATACGGTGCTACGGTGGGTATGATTACCTTGGAGGACTTGTTGGAAGAGCTGGTGGGCGAAATCCGGGATGAGTATGACGCGGATGAGGAAAACCTGATTCAGGAAAAGGGAGAACGAACCTGGCTCATTGAGGGAAGTATGAAGCTGATAGATATTAACGAGCAGTTAAACACGAGCTTGGAAAGCGAAGACTACGATTCTATTGGGGGGCTTATTATTGAAGCGCTTGACCGATTACCGGAGGATGGTGAGTCGGTTATACTCGCGGACGGGACTCAGTTGCAGGTTCAGGGTCTGGAACAAAACAAGTCGGAGGCCAAGCGGTCTTAGGAAGACAACACTTAGCTACAACTCCTTGGCTCACAGAACGACATGGCTACGATCCGACTTGGGCTTATTATTGAAGCGCTTGACCGATTACCGGAGGATGGTGAGTCGGTTATACTCGCGGACGGGACTCAGTTGCAGGTTCAGGGTCTGGAAC
>JAZQCX010000087.1:0-9964 GCA_045546495.1 Acetatifactor sp.
CCTAAAAACAGGAAGGAACCGATGGGACGTCTGGGATCCTTCAGACCTACGCGACCGCGACGCATGGCCTTAGCCACGGCAGTTACCGCTTCCTCCTGACCGATTACACGCTTATGAAGAATACTTTCCAGCTTCAAAAGCCGCTCGCTTTCCTTCTGCGCCAGCTTCTGTACCGGAATTTTTGTCCACATGGCAACCACTTCTTCGATGTCGCTCTCATTTACAACATAGCGCTTCTTGGAAACCTTTTCCTGCTCCCGCTTGCGCATACGCTCATATTTTTTAATCAGAACATCCTGATTCTTTTTAATTTCTGCTGCTTGGGTAAAGGCTTCCATACGGATAGAGCGTTCCATCTGCAAATCCATATTCTTAATCTGCTCACGCATTTCCAGATACTTATCCGGCATATCCGTACCGCGCAGTCTCGCACTTGCCGCAGCCTCATCTATCAGGTCGATTGCCTTATCGGGCAGATTCCGGTCATTGATATAGCGGGCTGAAAGCCTTACCGCCGACTCTACCGCCTCCGATGAAATCTCTACCTGATGATGCTCCTCGTATTTCTCCTTGATGCCCTCCAAAATGCGGATTGCCTCTTCCTCCGTAGGCTCCTCCACATTTACCGGCTGGAAACGTCTTTCCAACGCCGCATCCTTTTCGATGTATTTGCGATACTCCGCGATGGTGGTTGCACCGATCATCTGTACCTCGCCTCTCGCCAGTGAAGGCTTTAGGATATTGGAGGCATCAATCGCCCCCTCTGCACCGCCGGCTCCGATGATGGTATGCAGCTCATCCAAGAACAGAATCACGTTGCCATCCTCAATTACCTCGCGGATAACCTTCTTTATACGCTCTTCAAATTCACCACGGTACTTACTTCCCGCTACCATACCGGACAAGTCCAGCGTCAGCACCCGCTTATCCTTTACCGTAAAAGGCACCTTTCCCTCTACAATACGCAGAGCCAACCCCTCTACCACGGCAGTTTTACCTACACCCGGCTCGCCGATAAGGCAGGGATTATTCTTGGTTCGTCTGCTCAAAATCTGGGTCAGTCTGCGGATTTCGTCCTCTCTGCCGATAACAGGGTCAAGCTTTCCTTCTCTCGCCAACGCCGTTAAATCACGGCTGTACTGGGCAAGCGCGGTAGGTTTACTCTTACCTGACTGCTTTCTTCCAAGGTCTTCCTTATAGAGGTTCGGGTCCTGTCCGATGGCCGCCAACGTATCCGCATATAGCTTCTGCACGTTAATACCCATGGTATTTAACAGACGTACCGCCACATTCTCCCCTTCTTTGATCAACGCCATGAGAATATGCTCCGTACCCGTTTCCTTCTGACGGAAACGTTCCGCCTGTCTGTGTGCCTCCTCAAGTACCTTTCGCGCTCTGGGGGAATAACCCTCTCTCTCCTTTAATCCAACACCGTTCTCAAAAGCAATCAGCTCCTGAATCAAATTCATCACACGGGACAACTCCACCCCGTTTTCTGCAAGAACTCCGTGGGCAACACCCGTCTGCTCTTTTAACAATCCTGCCAGAATATGCTCTGTTCCCACATATCCCTGCTTCATGCTAGCAGCGCATTTTGCCGCCTGCTTCAGCGCTTCCTGCGCCTTATCCGTAAACCGTGCCTGCATCCTAATAACCATGCCTTTCCCGTACCTGCCGGTTCCAAGCGCAGGTACAAATTTGTTACTTTTTATCGGTAATCGTTATATATCTCTTCAATCATCTCATGGATTTCATCTTTGGAAATATTTTTACAGCTACTCTTGGCAAGTATCACCTGTAATTCCTTCTTTAATTCCGCCAAAGCCTGCATTCTGTCCACATCAACGGCAATTACCGCACCCTTTCTGCGGTCCACCTTTACATATCCTTCCTGCTTCAACACAGTGTATGCCTTGTTGACCGTATGCATGTTAATGCCGATGGTATCCGCCAGCTGACGCACACTGGGGAGAGAATCTCCCTCCTGAAACCGCGAGGTGGCAATCCCTAAGATAATCTGATTGCGAAGTTGAAGGTACAACGCTTCCTCACTGTTAAAATCTATTTCTATAAACATGAAGACCTCCTTCGCTCCTGCAATTGCCATTTTTCTGCTATACCTATAATAGCACAGATGCGTCACATGTCAACCCGAGCGGCAGCCCAAGCCTCCCCGAGTACAAGCCTGCACCAAATCCAAAAGCCGCAAATCCCTCCGCAGGTAAAGCTTATCGGAAAGACATTTTTAAGAAAGCCACGAAAGTTCTTCGAAAATCTCCGGATGAAAGCAGTGTCCGCCCTCCCGGATATCATGATGCAGCGCAGCATCTTCTCCGAAAAGCGCATAAGCCTTACGAATAATTTCCAGCTGTTCATACACATTTTCCAGTCCTCTGGAACCGTTCAGGTGATCCTCTCTGCAAGACTGAACCGCTAAGGGTCTCGGCGCGATCAGCGACGCGATATCACACATATCCGCATGCTCCCATAGGCGCGGCACATAATTACAACTGCAATTTCCGTTTAACGTAAGCAGCGCATCCTTGTATCCGTACATATAGCCGCTGATAATCACACGTTTTACTCTCTCGTCCATGGCCGCCAGCCACAGCGTCTGCATACCGCCGCCGGAAAATCCGACACAGCCCAGCTCCGTCAAATCCCACTCATTTCTATCATAAAGATAATCAATCAGCCGCATAAAATCCCATGTACACATTCCTGCCACTGTCTGCCCCAGAGGCTCTGCCATATGTGCCAGATGAAAACAACTGCTGTTCAAAAAATGATCCTTGGAGTCTCCCTGTACCGCCTCGTCTCTTCGCTCTCCGAAGCCCCTGCAGTCAGGGCAAAGCGTAACATACCCCTTTCTTGCCAGGCGCAAGCCGTAATCATAGTTGAAGCGCTCGATGCTTTCCTTTACTGCCGGAATCTCGCTGCAGCCTGCAATGCTGTACTTTCCCGCTCCCATATGTCCGGGCAGTGCCAGAAAGGTTCCCTTTATCCCACCTTCGGGAATCAGAATATAAACCGGCATCCAGGTATCCGGCTCCACCTGCAACAAAAGCTTCTCCCGAACGATGCCGGGCTCTACTTCTCCCCGCTCCGTAATCTTCGGCTGCGGATCACATTTTTCCATGTTTTGCAGTCCCAGCAGTTCTCCCAATACACTCCGCTCGCGACGCTTCCATTCCTCAAACTCTTCTCTCGTACTACCCGCAAAGCGGTCAGCACAGCCTCTTTTCTCATATTTCTTAATCATCCCCGCTAAGCTGCCGTAATATTTGTCAATTTTTATTGTTTCGCTCATAGCTTACCCTCTCTCTTTTACTCATACGTTATCATGCAACTTATATTCTTGCAATACATTAAAATAAGCTTCCACTCCGGATTGATACTTCAGGAGTGGAAGCTTCTCTACTTATTCTATCGCTTCACAACAGTTTTTACTTATATGCTTCCATATATCTGTCGTACTGAGCCTGCTTTACGGTAATCAGCTCTTCTACCTTCATATCCTTCAGGGTGCTCAGGTAGCTGTCAAATGTAGACAAATCGCTTGTACCGGTTACAAATGCAACATTCATCTGCTCAACATATGTCTGAATATCTACCAGATACTGGCTGATTACAGCTGCCTCTTCATCTGTTGCATATACCTCAGGGAAGGGATCCTTGATATACTGCTCAAGTTCCTTATCAACAGCCACATGCCAGTCAGCCAACAATACGTCGGTTGCAGGTGTACTCTGCTGAGAAGGCATACAAGGAGCGTTGATACCCAACTGCTGATACCAGATAGCATCCTCAGTACACTTAGGCAGGTACTCTCTGTTGCCGCTTGCATCTTCGGTATAGGTCAAATCCTTCATACCCCATACATACAGATCCTGGCATTCCTCGCCCATGATGTAATCAAGGAACTGTACTGCCAAAACAACATCCTCTGCGCTCTTGTTTACACCAAAGATACCGGATACAGGAGTTCTTCCTACATAGCTTCCCTCATACTCGCCGGAAAGAGGAGCAACACCAACGAATACACCTTCACTTCCGTCGTAATCAGCGAACTGAGCACTGTACAGGTTGGACATCTGCCAGCTGAAGTCAAAGGTAACACCGGTAATATCCTGTGCACATCTGGAAGTAATCTGGTCTCTGTTCAAGGAGGTGTACTCCATCTCCAACAGACCTTCGTCATACAGACTCTTCAGGAACTCAAGATACTTCTTATAGTTCTCAGACTCATAGTATGCATAATGAACCTTGCCATCCTCGTCGCCATAGAAACCGCTTACCAGATCCAGACCAAATGCAGGTCCGAACATGTAAGAAAGAAAGTTGGAAGGAACACTCATAGGAATCTCGTCTGTGGTGTCACCATTTCCGTTCATATCATTGTCACGGAACTTGCGGAGCATGTCTACAAAGTCATCCAGATTGGTAGGAGCTTCCTTCATGCCCAGCTTCTCAAGCCATCTGACATTAACCATCATACAAGGCTGATAGTTATTGGTTACTACGGTCTGCGGAACATAGTAGATGTGTCCATCAGTTGCAGTCAAAGAAGCCTTGATTACAGGGTTCTCATCCAAGAACTTCTTGTAGTTAGGCATATAGTCAAAGTACTCGTCCAATGCTACGAACATACCGGACTTAATATAAGCCATGGTAGGATCCTTATCGGGGAGCTGAATGATTGCTGCCAAATCCTTTCCGCCTGCTGCCAACATAGGGCTTACAGTATCGGTATAGGTAGTGGGATCAATCAAATTCCAGTCGATAGTTACGTTTGCTCTCTTCTGAATCTCCTCCAGCAGCTGAGCGCCATTGCTCAAATCAACTGTAGAATACCAGGAGTTCATTGCCATCAGGCTGACGGTTGCTCCGTCTGCATCAGTTACAGGTGCTGCACCGGTGTAAGTATAAGAGCTTCCGTTCGTTGCTGCACTGCTACCTGCTGCACTACTGCCTGCTGCGCTGCTGCCCGCAGGCTGTTCTCCGCCACATCCTGCAAGAGACGCAGCTGCCATTGCAGCGGTCAGAGCAAGTGCAGCAAATTTCTTTGTTGCTTTCATAGTAAATCCTCCTCCATTTTTTGTTTACTATTTTACTTTTTTCTATTCCTTCACAGCTCCCAACATTGTACCCTGAACCAGATATTTCTGTACAAACGGGCAGATACAAAGAATCGGTACTGTGGCTAGGACGATACATACATAGCGGATTTTCAGTGTTGACTGAGCCGCCGCCGCTACCGCCGTTTGTCCGGATGCCTGCATAATTTCGTTAGACGCAATAATCAAAATACGTCTTAGGAACATCTGCAACGGCTGTAGCTCTGCTTTGCCCAGATACAACATTCCGTTAAAGAAGTCATTGTAACGGGCAACCGCATAATAAAGAGTAAGAACTGCCAAGGTCGGCTTTACAAGGGGAACTGCTATCTTAGCCATAATGTAAAAGTCGTTTGCTCCCTCAAGTGCTGCATTTTCAAACAAATCCTCCGGAATTGCTTCCATTGCAGACCGACAAATCATGACATTGTATGCACTCAGGAGAGTGGGGATAATCATCGCCCATCTTGAGTTATAGAAGCCGAGACCTGTTACTACCATATAGGTAGGAATCAAACCACCTGAAAAATACATGGTGAATGCCAACAGGAAATTCAGCTTTCTTCTCAGGAAAAACTGTCTTCTGGACAACGGATATGCCGCAAGGCAGGTAAACACAATATTGAACACCGTTCCAACAATTGTATACAGGAAAGTATTTCCATAGGAAATCCACAGCTGCTTGTAGTTAATTACCATCTTATAGGCTTCCAAATCAAGCCCCTTCGGGAGAAACATAACTTCACCCTTCGCAACCGCCATACCATCACTGAATGAAATACTTACCACATATAAGAACGGGTACAGCGTAATACATACCGCAAATGTTACAATTATCCATATGAGTATGTCAAACACCTTGTCACCGAAACATTCATTTCGGAACTCTACCATAAATCTTGTCTTTTTTCTTCGTTCCATTTGCGCCTCCTTACCACAGGGAAGAGCCGCTGAACTTACGGCTAAACCAGTTAGAAGCACACACCAGTGAAAATCCTACTACAGAATTAAATAGACCAACCGCTGTCGCATAACTGTAGTTCTTATTTTCGATACCCTGTCGGTATACATATGTAGAAATAACATCTCCTGTCTCATATACGGCAGGGTTATACATCAGATATACCTTTTCAAATCCGACACTCAAGATATTTCCCAAGGACATTATCAGCATCAGAAGAATCGTCGGCTTAATCATAGGCAGTACAAGGTGCCATACCTGCTGCCTCTTTGATGCACCATCAATTCTCATAGCCTCATATAAATCAGGAGAAATACCCATTATCGCTGCCACGAAAATAATCGAGTTAAATCCAAATGTCTGCCATGAACCGGAAATTACATACAATCTTCTAAACCAGCCGGGGTCACTCATGAAATTAATCGGCTTTCCGCCAAGCATCTGAATGAACTGATTTATAATACCGTTAGACGGTGACAGGAAGTTCGTCATCATACCTACTACAACTACTGTTGAAATAAAGTAGGGTAAATAGGTAATTACCTGCGCTCCCTTCTGTACCACTCTGTTCCGTATCTGCGTGATGCAAATCGCAAACAAAATCGGAATCGGGAAACCGAAAATCAAGGAATAGAATGAAAGTAAAAACGTATTTCTAACCAACTTCCACGCGAAAGCGGATTCGAAAAACTGTTGAAACCATTTCAAACCAACCCACTCGCCGGTGTAAATTCCGGCAAATCCCTGTCCGGGAATAAACTGCTGAAATGCCATTACCAGTCCTGTCATCGGAAGATAACTAAATATGAGATAGTATATCAGAACAGGTAAAAACATAATTATCAGATATTTATCTCTATGAATGTTCTTCCGAAAAAGACGACGCTTCTCTTCTTTGGAAAGCTTAATGGCTTTCGCACGACTTTTTTGAGTACCCATCGCTCTTCCACACGCTCCTTTGCTGTTCGTTGAATTCATCTTAGCATTATGACCAATTTTTTCACAGATTCAATTTTTTCCATGTTCATTTTGTGCAAAAACAGCAACGCCCCTTTTTGTCGTGTTGCATTTTTTCACTGCAATTTGCCACTTTTTCCGTGGAAAAAAATGAACCCTCTGTACATTTTGAACCATCAGCACAAAGAAAAACGGCAGTTTCCGCTGTTTTGCGGTACCTACCGTTTTGTTTTTTCGTTTTACTGTCGATAATCTCCAGGATTCGCATTCATTATAGCTTTAAAATTTCTTCTGAAAGTCAGCACACTGCTATAACCACATTCTGTCGCAATTTCCTCCATAGATTTTTCTGTAGTTCGCAATAGCTCTGCTGCATACATAATTCTTTTTTCCTGCACATACTGAAGATACGTTTTCCCCAGATAATTTTTGCATACCATGGAAAGATATTTGTTACTCACACCAAACTTTTCGCCCAAAAAGGCCAATGAAAGCTCCGGATTAAGATAGTTTTCCTCAATGCACGCCAAAATCTGAGTATCCAATCGCTCAATATCTTTTTTGGGAACCATTAAATCCGTCAGTTCCTTGCACACCGCTTCATAAATCGCGTGATAATAGGAAAAGATTTCCTCCAGCGTGGCAACCTGCTCCATTTTATCAATTTGTATTTTTGCCATCTGGAAACCGTTAATATTCTTTAAAACATTTACGGTCTGGATATGAAGCTCGTCCAGTAACAGCCTAATAGTTTCCGGGGACAAATCGTACTCCTTGGTATTTCTCTCATAAAGTTCATTTAAAAATTCATGAAGTTCATCCAAATCATTCTGTTTAAAGGCACGCAGCAGTCTTCCCTGGGCATCCTTGGGGAAATAATACTCTCTGCCGTTCTTTTCAATATCCGGCTCATAAAAGTACACTGCATTTCTGCCGCCTATCAACATACTGTCCAATGCCTTTATGGCATCAATACATGCTGCACTTAATCGACCGATATTGTCCTCTGTCTGACCCACGCCTATTGTAACCAGACAATTTTCATCATCAATCTCCGCACAAATTGCTTCATGCAGCTTATAAAACACCTCTTCCAGGCAAATTTCTTCATCGCTGTTTACAATCAGGTACAGATTTTCCATATCCTTCACATAACAATCCACCTGCATTTCCCACGAGGATTGTTCCTGACAAACATGTTGGATAATCTCTATTACATCCTTCTGCTTCAGCGGATTAACCTTTGTCGCATCCTGATAAACAATGTTTGTCAATGCTACTGCAAAATAATTTCGTTTCAGATCAATATATTTTTCATCAATTAGAATCTGCAGTCTGTCCTGCTCCATGTTCCCGTTCAATATACCGTGAAGCATTCCCTGCTTTGCATAGGGAGAAATATGTATCATTTTCTCCCTAAATCCGTTATTCTCACCAATCAGATTCTGAATTCCCTTTACAATGGCACCAAATTCGTCCGCTCGCTCTTCTTCCAGCTTCACATCACTCATTTCTCCGCTGGAAATAAATTTCTCTATATTTCCGATAGGGGAATAATAGCGCCTCGATAGCACATAAGCAACCACAATAAAAGCAATACTTACCAAAAAGCCAATTCCAAGTGCCACGTAAAGCGTACTGTTCATGTTAAGCCAAAAGGCGTCCTCCGCCACATACAACTTAAACACAAATTTGTCATCCACACTGGAAACAGCCTCGTAACAATTACCTGTCATTTCTCCACGGCTCAGCACCAGTTCGTCACCGCTGTATATTTCGTAGCCGCTGTAATTTTCGGCAATTTTCTCAATCATTTGTTCAAAATTCTTTTTCTTGAAAAGAACCAAAATGGTTCCTTTCTCCCGCTGCGAACCGGAATAAGCATAATCTGCACCGTAAATAACGAAATCCGTGTTAAAAATTACGCCACCCTCACTACCAAGAGAAAACAGACTGTTTACACTTCCCTGCTTGACAAAAGGTCCATCCCATTCAGAGGTATAATTACCATCCATCTGAATCACAGTAGATGCCGTATACGCTTTATCATAGTCATTGAACAGCAGTACAATATTATATATACCTGAATTTGCGCCGGAACCCTTAATATTTTTCAGTTCGTCCAGACTTTCGTACAGCATATAGGAGTTTATACTGCCGCCCTGCACCACCAGAGTTGAGTAAAGATTTCTTAATGTTACCGAGCTATTGATACTGGACACAATATGCTGTGCACTCAATATTTCAAAATCTACTGCATTCCCTACTGTTGCCGCCTTTAGTTCATATTCGCGCTTTCTGTCTTCCTTGTAAGCCTCCCGCTGTTGCAGCATTGCAAAAACAGAGTACATGGCAAAAAGCAAAGATATCATAATTATGTAAGACAAAAACATTCTTACAAACAGCCTACTCTTTATCAGCTTACTTTCCGTTCCGTCCCTTTTCATTTTATCCCTCTCGTAACAGTTTGTAACTCCCTCACACGGTAGTCACATCCCCACAAAACCCGCAACGAGCAGTTCGACTGGCGAGCTGCTCGTTACCTTTAACCGATACCTTCTGTTACAAATACTTATTTCTTTTCTTCTTCGCCGTCATAGTTCAGAAATTCAAATTCAAACTCATCATCGTCAGCCATAAAGTTTTTGGACTGCCAACCGGGCTGAGAATTTCCCTGCTTATTCTCCGGCTTTGCACCGCCCTGTACGGGCTTCTGCGCCTGAGGCGCTCCCGCAGGTCTGTTTCCCTGAGGCGCTCCCGCAGGTCTGTTTCCCTGAGGCGCTCCCGCAGGTCTGTTTCCCTGAGGTGCTCCTGCAGGTCTGTTTCCCTGAGGTGCTCCCGCAGGTCTGTTCCCCTGAGGCGCTCCCGCAGGTCTGTTTCCCTGAGGCGCTCCCGCAGGTCTGTTTCCCTGAGGCGCTCCCGCAGGTCT
>JAZQCX010000088.1:0-3852 GCA_045546495.1 Acetatifactor sp.
ATACGACTACGTCTCCCTGGTATAAGCTGCCTCCTAATCTGCGTCCCGAGGCGGGATTGTTGGCGATTCGTAAGGCGTTGAATCTTTTTGCAAATCTTCGTCCTGCGGTGTTGTATGATGAGCTGGCGGCTGCCTGTCCCCTGAAGGAGGAAATCAGTAAAGCCGGCTTTGATATTATGATTATGAGAGAGCTTACCGGCGGACTTTATTTCGGTGAGAGAAAGACCGTCGAGGAAAACGGTATTCGTAAGGCGATTGATACGCTGACCTACGATGAAAATGAAATCAGAAGAATTGCCATCAAGGGCTTTGATATTGCAATGAAGCGCGGCAAGAAGGTAACCAGCGTGGATAAGGCCAACGTTTTGGATTCCTCCCGACTTTGGAGAAAGGTTGTTGAGGAAGTGGCTGTAGATTACCCTGAGGTAACGCTGGAGCATATGTTGGTAGATAATTGCGCTATGCAGCTTGTAAAGGAACCGGCGCAGTTTGATGTGATTTTGACAGAGAATATGTTTGGCGACATCCTTTCCGATGAGGCAAGTATGGTGACCGGCTCTATCGGTATGTTGGCAAGCGCAAGCTTAAATGACACCAAGTTTGGTCTGTATGAGCCCAGTCACGGCTCTGCACCGGACATTGCGGGACAGGACATTGCAAACCCCATTGCAACCGTTTTAAGTGCCGCAATGATGCTTCGTTACAGCTTTGACTTGGATAAGGAAGCAGATGCAATCGAGAATGCGGTGAAGCAGGTATTAAAGGACGGATACCGTACCGGAGATATTATGTCCGAGGGTTGTAAGAAGGTTGGCTGTTCCAAGATGGGAGATTTACTGGCAGAGAGAATCCTGTAAAGGACATCAGATAAGAAGCGTGCCGAAAAGCGGCGCAGAAAGAGGTAAAACAATGAGAAGTGATTCCGTAAAGACAGGTACCGCACAGGCACCTCACAGAAGCTTATTTAACGCACTGGGATATACCGAGGAGGAGAGAAGACGTCCCTTAATCGGTATTGTGTGTTCTTATAATGAAATTGTTCCCGGACATATGAATCTGGATAAAATTGCAGAAGCAGTAAAGATGGGCGTTGCCATGGCAGGCGGAACTCCGATTATGTTCCCTGCAATCGCAGTATGCGACGGTATTGCCATGGGACATATCGGTATGAAATATTCCCTTGTAACAAGAGATTTGATTGCAGACAGCACCGAGTGTATGGCTCTTGCCCACGGATTTGACGGTCTGGTATGTATTCCTAACTGTGATAAAAACGTTCCCGGACTTTTGATGGCGGCGGCGAGAGTAAATATTCCCACCATCTTTGTTTCCGGCGGTCCTATGCTGGCAGGAAGAATCGACGGTCACAAGACCAGTCTTTCCTCCATGTTTGAAGCGGTAGGAAGCGTTGCAGCGGGTACCATGACCATGGAAAAGCTTTGTGAATTTGAGGAAAAGGCTTGTCCTACCTGTGGCTCCTGCTCCGGTATGTATACTGCAAACTCCATGAACTGTCTGACAGAGGCAATCGGTATGGGACTTCGCGGTAACGGAACCGTTCCCGCAGTTTATTCCGAGCGTATTCGCCTGGCTAAGCATGCGGGCATGAAGATTATGGAGCTGGTTGAAAAAGATATCAGACCCCGTGATATTATGACCGAAAAAGCATTTATGAACGCATTGACCGTAGATATGGCGCTGGGATGTTCTACTAATTCCATGTTGCATTTGCCGGCGATTGCAAATGAGGCCGGAGTTGATTTAAATCTGGATGTGGCAAATGAGCTTTCCGCAAAGACCCCGAATTTGTGTCATCTGGCACCGGCAGGTCCTACCTACATGGAGGATTTAAATGAGGCAGGCGGTGTTTACGCGGTAATGAACGAGCTGACGAAGAAGAATCTTCTGAATCTGGATTGTATGACCGTAAACGGTACTACAATCGGTGAAAATATTAAGGATTGTGTTAACAGAAATCCTGAGGTTATCAGACCGGTTGAGAATCCTTATTCCGAGACCGGCGGTATTGCAATCTTAAAGGGTAATCTTGCTCCCGACGGCGGCGTGGTAAAGCGTTCCGCGGTTGTAGCCGAGATGCTGGTACATGAAGGACCTGCAAGAGTCTTTGACTGCGAGGAGGATGCAATTGAAGCCATTAAGGGCGGTAAGATTGTAGCAGGTGATGTGGTAGTAATCCGATACGAAGGACCTAAGGGTGGCCCCGGTATGAGAGAGATGCTGAATCCTACTTCCGCAATTGCGGGTATGGGACTCGGTTCCAGCGTAGCACTGATTACGGACGGACGTTTCTCCGGAGCTTCCAGAGGCGCATCCATCGGACACGTTTCTCCCGAGGCGGCTGTAGGCGGCCCTATTGCGCTGGTGGAGGAAGGTGATATCATCAGCATCAACATTCCGGAAAACACTTTAAATGTAAAGGTGTCTGAGGAGGAACTGGAGCAGAGACGCGCAAAGTGGCAGCCCAGAGAACCTAAGGTAACCACGGGTTATTTGACAAGATACCGTGAGCTGGTAACCAGCGGTAATCGCGGTGCGGTATTGGAGATTCCCGGAAAGAAGTAACAGAATGAAACAGGATACGTCAGGAGGAGACAAAGGATGCAGTTAAACGGTTCGGAAATCGTTGTAGAATGTTTAAAGGAGCAGGGGGTAGATACCGTCTTCGGATATCCCGGCGGTGCTATTTTGAATATTTATGATGCACTTTACAAGCACAGCAGCGAGATTAATCATATTTTGACATCCCATGAGCAGGGCGCGGCCCATGCGGCAGACGGTTATGCCAGAGCTACCGGAAAGGTTGGTGTCTGTCTGGCAACCAGCGGACCCGGAGCGGCCAATCTGGTAACCGGTATCGCAACTGCTTATATGGATTCCGTACCCATGGTGGCGATCACGGCTAACGTAACCCTTCCCATGCTGGGTAAGGACAGCTTCCAGGAGGTGGATATTGCAGGTGTGACCATGCCTATTACAAAGCACGGCTATATTGTAAAGAATGTAGAGGAACTGGCAGATACCCTGCGAAAAGCATTTAAAATAGCAAGCAGCGGCAGACCGGGCCCTGTTTTAGTGGATATCACAAAGGACGTGACTGCGGCAGTCTGTGAATATACACCGATTCAGCCGGAGCCGGCAAAGGTGGTTCATCAGGGCACGAAAGAGCAGTATGAGAAGGTGCTTGAATATATCAAAGAAGCGAAGAAGCCTTTTGTTTATTTGGGCGGCGGTGCAGTGATTTCCGGTGCCTGCAAAGAGGTTGCTGAGTTTGTTGAGCTGATTGATGCTCCGGTATGTGATACCCTGATGGGAAAGGGCGGTTTTGACGGCAGAAGTGAACGCTATACCGGAATGATTGGTATGCACGGTACCAAGGCATCCAACTTAGGTGTCAGCCAGTGTGACTTACTGATTGCGCTTGGTGCAAGGTTTTCCGATCGTGTTATCGGTAATCCTAAGAAGTTTGCTGAAAATGCAAAGATTGTTCATATTGACATTGATGCGGCGGAAATTAATAAAAATATCCGCGTGGACGCAAGCATTGTTGGAGATTTAAAGGTAGTTCTTTCCCGACTGAATCAGGAACTGGAGAAGCAGAACCATGCAGAGTGGATGCAGACCGTGAAGGAATTAAAGGAGAAGTATCCTCTGAAATACGAGGACGACAGATTATCCTGTCCTTTTGTGATTGAAACCATAGATAAGGTGACAAATGGCGAGGCTGTTATTACAACGGATGTGGGACAGCACCAGATGTGGGCGGCACAGTATTACCGTTACACACAGCCCCGAACCTTCCTTTCCTCCGGCGGTTTGGGTACCATGGGATAC
>JAZQCX010000089.1:0-5338 GCA_045546495.1 Acetatifactor sp.
CCGATTGTATGGGCAGGATATACAGAGATACTGTCGCCGGAGTGGACACCGGTTCTCTCGATGTGCTCCATGATGCCGGGAATCAGGATGTCGGTTCCGTCACATACCGCATCTACTTCGATTTCCTTACCCTGCAAATACTTATCTACAAGGATGGGGTGATCCTGCGCAATACGGTTGATAATTTCCATAAACTCTTCGATTTCAGCGTCAGAGATTGCAATCTGCATACCCTGACTGCCCAGCACGTAGGAAGGGCGAACCAGAACAGGATAGCCCAGACGGTTTGCAACTTCCTTTGCTTCCTCTGCGGTATATACGGTTCCGCCTGCCGCACGGGGTATTCCGGTTTCCTCCAGAATCTTATCGAACAGCTCTCTGTCCTCCGCAGCGTCAACATCCTCCGCCTGGGTTCCCAGAATCGGTACTCCCATCTTTATCAAACTTTCGGTCAGCTTGATTGCGGTCTGTCCGCCGAACTGTACCACAGCTCCGTCGGGATGCTCTACATTTACGATAGACTCCACATCCTCGGGAGTCAGAGGCTCGAAGTACAGCTTATCTGCAATATCGAAGTCCGTACTAACGGTCTCCGGGTTATTGTTAATAATAATGGTTTCATAGCCTGCTCTGGAAAATGCCCATGTTGCATGTACGGAGCAATAGTCAAACTCGATACCCTGTCCGATACGGATGGGACCGGAGCCCAGTACCAGAATCTTCTTGCGATCCTTTGTCTCCTTCGCCTCACATGCACCGTCAAAGGTGGAGTAATAATAAGGCGTGGACGCTTCAACCTCTGCCGCACAGGTATCTACCATCTTAAAGACTGCCTTGATACCGTTAGCGTATCTCATTTCCTTAACTGCTTCTTCGGTCTTTCCTGTCAGTCTTGCAATTACGTTATCCGGGAACTCCAGACGCTTTGCTTCCCTTAACAGGTCTACGGTCAGTTCCTTGGTCTGCAACTCCTTCTCCATCTCCACCAGAATTGCCAGCTTGTCGATGAACCAGATGTCAATCATGGTAATCTCATGGATTTCCTCGTAGCTCATACCTCTTCTGATTGCTTCCGCAATTACCCAGATACGGCGATCGTCTACTTCCTTTAATTTCTCCTTCAACTCCTCTACGGAAAGGTCGGAGAAATCGTAGCTCATCAGGCAGTCTACATGCTGCTCCAGAGAACGGATTGCCTTCATCAGCGCACCCTCGAAGCTGGTACAGATACTCATAACCTCGCCGGTTGCCTTCATCTGAGTCGTCAGGCTTCTCTTTGCGGTGATAAACTTATCGAAGGGCAGTCTGGGCAGCTTTACAACGCAGTAATCTACGGTAGGCTCAGAACATGCATAAGTAGTCTTTGTAACCGCATTTTTAATCTCGTCCAGATTGTATCCCATGGCAATCTTGGATGCCACCTTCGCAATCGGATATCCGGTTGCCTTAGACGCAAGCGCGGAGGAACGGCTTACGCGGGGATTTACCTCGATTACACAATATTCAAAGCTGGTAGGATGCAACGCAAACTGTACGTTACAGCCACCGGTAATCTTTAATTCCTGAATAATATTCAGGGCGGAGGTACGAAGCATCTCGTACTCCTTATCGGTCAGAGTCTGGGCAGGAGCCACAACGATACTGTCACCGGTATGTACGCCAACCGGGTCAATATTTTCCATACTGCAGACTGCGATGCAGTTACCTGCACTATCACGAATGGTCTCAAATTCAATTTCCTTCCAGCCTGGGATACAACGCTCTACCAGAACCTGACCCACACGGGAAAGTCTTAAACCATTTTCCAGAATCTCAACCAGCTGCTCCTGATTATAAGCAATACCGCCGCCGGAACCGCCCAGTGTATAAGCGGGACGAAGCACTACCGGGTAACCGATGGTATCGGTAAAGTCGATACCGTCCTGTACGTTCTCAACTACCTTGGAAGCTGCACAGGGCTCACCGATGCGCTCCATCATGTCTTTAAATTCCTGACGTCCCTCCGCATTGCGGATGGTTGCTGCACTGGTTCCGATGAGTCTTACGCCGTGAGCTGCAAGAAAACCGGACTCCTCCAGCTCCATACCGAGATTCAAGCCTGCCTGACCACCCATATTGGATAAAACGCTGTCGGGCTTCTCCTTCTCGATAATCTGCTCCAGAACCTTTACGGTTAAGGGCTCAATGTATACCTTGTCTGCAATATCCTTATCTGTCATGATGGTAGCGGGGTTAGAGTTTACCAGTACAACCTCAACGCCCTCTTCCTTCAAGGAGCGGCAGGCCTGTGTACCTGCGTAGTCGAACTCTGCTGCCTGGCCGATAACTATGGGGCCGGAGCCAATTACCAAAACTTTCTTAATATCGGGATTCTTAGGCATTGTAGCTCTCTCCTTTCATCATTTTAATAAACTGTTCAAACAGGTAGAGGGAATCCTGAGGTCCTGCGCAGGCTTCCGGCTGATACTGTACCGTTAAGATATTTTTTCCGGTGTAGGTAAGTCCCTCGTTGGTTCCGTCATTTACATTTACGAAGGCAGGCACCGCAACCTTAGGGTCAAGCTTATCGGTATCCACCACATAGCCATGACTCTGTCCGGTTACATAAACTCTTCCGGTTTTCAACTCCTTTACCGGCTGACTTGCACCTCTGTGTCCATACTTCATCTCTACAATTTCCGCACCGTTTGCCATCGCTGTCAAAAGATGTCCAAGGCAAATTGCAAACATGGGAATATTCGAATCACAAAGCTTTTTAATTTCTGCCGCGATAGCACTGTACTCCTTCGGGTTCCCGGGGCCGCTGCTGATTAAGATACCGTCGGGCTTTGCGGCGATGATTTCCTCCGCAGAAGTAGTTGCGGGATAAACCGTAACCTCACAGCCTCTCTCTGCCAGTGCGCGGGGAACACACGCCTTGATTCCCAAATCCAGAACCGCTACCTTTAATCCGGTTCCCGTTAACTCCTTAATCATGCTGGGAATCTGTTCCTTCTCGCCTCTTGCATAGGCCTCGGCATCAAACTTAGCGGAACCGGAAATCGGTCCGTTCTGTGCCAAATCCGTTACAGGCGCTACGACATACTTCTCCTTACAGGTAACCTTTTCAACCAGATTTCCCGCCTTATGCGCTTTAATCTTCGGCAAAACCTCCTCCAACTTATAATCCGCGTTGGTGGTAATCATACCGTTCATGGTACCCTTATCGCGAAGATGCTTTGTAAGGGCTCTTGTATCTATACCGGCAATACCCGGTGTATCATTTGTTTCGAGGAATTGTTGAATGGTACATTCACTTCGGAAATTACTGGGAATACGAGAAAGCTCCCGTACAAGAATTGCATCCGGCCAGACATTTGCTGATTGCATGTCTTCCTTACAGATACCGGAATTACCGACTAGGGGATAAGTCATACAAATGGCTTCTCCCGCGCATGCAGGATCCGTTAACTCTTCCAGATATCCCACCATGGCTGTGTTAAAAACGATTTCACTGATAACCTCTTTTTGTGCGCCGATATGAGTTCCCTCAAACACGGTGCCGTCTTCCAAAATCAAAAAAGCCTTCATCGTATCCTCCTATATTCATCTGCATATTCGACCTATTATAACACACAAAAAAAAGACGAGCAAGAAAAAGCTCGTCTAAAAAATCGACAAAAATTAGAAGATTTTTTTGTACCAACTTAGTGTTTTTACATAAGCCTCGTTTACGGGTGCCGCATCTATCTTTGCAAGCAAAAGCTGTCTGGACACCTCCTGCCAGTTTGCGGTCTCATACTGCTTCATCAGCTCCAGAACCGGCGCAAGACAGCCTGTACCGGAAACAAGCGCTTCTCTCACCTCTCCGGCAACCTTCACCATCTCCAATGCCTCTTCCATCGGCTTCTCCAAAATTACATCCAACACGGAGAACAGACCCATCAGGAACAGCTCATCCGACTTCATCTTCAGTTCAAAGCAGCCTGCCAGATTTTCGGCAAACTTTGCACGAAGCAGGGAAAGACGGGTAATCTCACCGGGCTTATCCGCGTACAGCTTTCCGGTTACTGCCGTGTTAATCCACTTTTTTAATTCACGCTGTCCAAGCATTGCTGCCGCATGACGGATGGTGGTAATACCGGAGTTTACTGTCATACGGTTTACCATCTGTAACAGGTCAATGGTCAGTGCCGTATCACGGCTGATGATATCCGCTGCATCCGTCAGCTGGAAGTCATCGTTATTTACCACATTCAACAGCTCAATATAGTTCACCTTCAGAGGAGAAACCTCATGGTGTCCTCTGGTTACCGGCATACGGTAGAATTCACCCTCATACAGCTGATAACCGCCGGAGGTCCTCAAATCCTCAAATGCCTCCATGGTATCAATACCGCCCGCACAAAGCTTAATATGAGGATACAATTTGCCGAAGTAAATCTTCGCTTTGTCGATGGCTATCTTCCTGTTATTTAGGAATACATAGTCGGTAAGCTTTAATACTTCTCTGTAATTCTCAAAATCCTGCACCGCAAGCTTTCGGATTGCCAGCTTGTATCCCTTTGCCTTCAACTCCTTCATCCGATTGATGTAATTTTCAATGGGCGGGATGGTGTTATCCATCAGGAAAACAATTCTTCCGTGAGGCGCACCGCACTGGCTCTCCACATCGGAAAAAATGGAAATATTGCTCACAGGAACGAAGATTTCCTTATCGGAGGAGATGGTCTGTATACCCATCTTCTCAATCAACTCCAAGCCTTCCACATTCATGGAACCGTCCAGCTGTCTGGTTCCCAGCATCATGGGATCCAGAAAGAAATTATCCTTCTGGGTAAAAATGGAATAAGCAGTTACTGCCATATCCTCGTTAAAGAGCGGTATCAGTGCCATAAACATAGTGTTTTCCCTCCTTTTCGCGGGCAACCTGTACTTACTTAAAGTAGCTTACACCGGATTCAAATATCTTAATATCCTGTGTACCGTAGATATTGATTGCAACTGAGGTGTCGCGTCTCTCCGAATGAGCCATCTTACCTAAGATACGGCCATCAGGAGAGGTAATACCCTCGATTGCGCGGTAGGAACCGTTAATGTTGTACTCCTCGTCCATGGATACATTGCCATCCTGATCGCAGTACTGGGTCGCAATCTGTCCGTTTGCAGCCAGCTTGTCAAGCCACTGAGCGGGCGCAACAAAACGACCCTCTCCGTGGGAAGCGGGGTTACAGTAAACGCCCCCAAGCTCAGCCCCCTGCAACCAGGGAGACTTATCGGATACAACCTTTGTATATACCATCTTAGAGATGTGTCTGTTGATGGTGTTGAAGGTCAGGGTAGGAGAATCCTCCGTCTG
>JAZQCX010000090.1:0-8981 GCA_045546495.1 Acetatifactor sp.
ACAGAGTTGTTCCGCGGGAGACTTCCTCTCCCTGCTTTACCTTGGCATCTCCCTGGTTTCTGTAAATAGTCACATACCCGTTTCCATGGTCAATCCAGACATTATGTCCATATTCACCGTCATCATTTACAGCGATTACCGTTCCGCTTGCCGTAGACACCACAAGTGCTCCCGTAGTTGCCGTAAATATGCACATAGGCTCGCCCTCTGTAGCCTCCTCCATGGATGCCGCACCCGTCAGAGGAAATTCCGTAGGCTTTGTCTGCTCATCCAGAAGCTGTGTCAGCTCATTCTCATTCTGTGTCTTCATATTCACGGTGTCACTTAAAATCTGAACCGTATCGTTCAACACAACAATTTCAGCCTCCAGTTCAGCCTTTTCCTGCTCCAGTAAGGCAATCGTCTGCTGCTGTTTCAGTGCTTCCGCTTCCTTTTGTACCAGAACATCCTGCTCATACACAGCATACCCAATGCAGGCTCCGATTACGGCGCAAAGAAGCAGCACCAGCACATACATAAACCGGGGATGCAGCTTATAATGCTCCAACTTCGCATCCACCGCATTTGAAGTCACAAGAAGAATCCGTTTCTCCTTGCGCTTATGTCTTGCACGTTTCATCTTTCACCTCCGGCAGAACGAAGTGTTAAAAGCCTTCTGCCACACGAATTATGGATTATTTTACCATAAGCCTTTTCTTACAGCAATGTGCATTTAACATTTTTGTAACATTTTGCTCAGTGAAAAGAAAACATACATTCAGCTTGCACAACAAAACTCGCGTTTTTTTGTACACTTTGTACGCCAAATCACCTGTTTTTCAAGGAAATTTTATCGGCATATCGGCTAAAACACCTTTCGTGTTTTCAATTTTTACACATGGAAAGTACCTTTTCCCACTGTAATGTTCCCCCAAAAAGGTCAAGTGCACTTCCGATTGTTACATGTAACCGGTTCTGCCCCAGCTGTTTTAAAAGTTCCAAATCCCCGTAGCTGTGAACACCGCCGGCGTAAGTAATTGGTTTCCTTCCCCACTTTCCCAAAAGCGTCGCCAGTTCCTCTTCAATGCCCTCTGCTTTTCCTTCCACATCTACCGCATGTACCAGAAACTCATCACAGGAATCTGCCAACCGATTCAGAAGCTCCTCGCTCACTTTCTCATTGGTCAGCTTCTGCCATCTGTCCGTCACAACCAAATATCCCTCTGTCGTTTTTTTGCAGCTCAAATCCAATACAAGCCGCTGTTTTCCTACCGCCTTTTGAAGTTCCTGCAGCCGCTCATAGTGAATACAACCGCCTGCGAACACATAAGAGGTTACGATAACATGGGAGGCTCCCGCATCTAAAAAAACACCTGCGTTTTCCGGCGTGATTCCGCCGCCCACCTGAAGTCCTCCGGGATATGCCCTGAGTGCCGAAAGTGCCTGCTCCTTTGTCTGCTCATAAAAGCCACTGTCCGCAGCATTCAACAAAATAATATGTCCGCCCCTAATATCTGCATTCTTGTATAAATTTGCAAAAAAAGACGCATCCTGTTCAGATACAAAGTTTTCTTTTGCACAATCTCCGACATCCTTCAGACTACCGCCTACAATCTGTTTCACCTTACCGTTATGAATATCAATACAAGGTCTGAATTCCATATGAATTACCGTGCCTTTCGTTTGTTTTTTGCGAATCTTCCAATCTTTTTGTATATTTTTTTCATTTGCTCACATACTACTGATAATCAGCCGACCCAAAAGGACCACGGCAGATTAAGCAAACAGAGCAGAATGGAGGAAACTATGAAAACTAAGAAACATTTTGCAGGAGTAAAAAAGCTCCTGGCTTTCAGTCTGGTTCTTGCCTACATGTGTATGGCATGTGCATGCGGGGGAAACGAGGAAAATAACAACGATTCCGGCAGCATGACCGAAAGTGAAACCCAGACCCAGAGCTCCACTCAGAACAGTATTGACTCTACCGATGACACTGTTGGCGGTTCCGACACAAACAGCACTACTACTGACCAGAACGCAATCGGTGATACCGGCGTAGGTACCGGTAGCGGTAACGACAACGGTACCGTCTCTGATAATCACAACAATTCCGTAACGGAGGGCTCCGACGCAAGCGATTCCGTTTTGGATGATGCCGGAAATGCCGTAAGCGATATGGTGGATGACGCTGCAAGCGGAGTCTCTGACGTAACCAGAAAAATCATGGGTAACTAATGTTGCCTCTCTTCTTCAAATTATTGTACTCCTAAACGCTTCCGGGCGTCCCTCCTTTTGGATAGGGACGCCCGGAGCATTTTTATTCTTCTATGAGGGTACCCTCACGATAAGCCTCCAGCAATTCCTCCAGATAATAAATACTTTCCTTGATTTCCACACCGGTATCCGTATCCGCAACAAGCTTTCTTCTGCGGAAGGTTTCCACGTCTATGAAATCCGAGAAAATGTCGGATTCATTTATAATTGCCGCCAGAGAAGATTCAAAGGGTTCATGCGCCACCAGACGAAGTCCTCTGGAATTACATACAAGCGTATATCCCGCAATACCTGTCTTCTTCTGGTATGCCTTGGAGAAACCGCCGTCAATCACAAGCAGCTTACCGCCGCATTTAATGGGAGATTCCCCATGAATCTGCTCTACCGGAACATGACCGTTGATAATATGGGCATCCCGCACGTCCAAGCCGAATTCCCTTAAAATGCTGTTTACGGTCTCTTCCTTCTCCAACAGCTGATAATAGCTGTTCTTATGCTCTACTTTAAGTGATGCATCCTCCACAAAGTAGCTCTCAAAGGTGGCCATCTTTTCTTTACCGAACACAGGTGAACCCTTGCCCGTCCAGATATACCACATCATATCCTGACCGGCAGAACGCTCCGACGCATCCTTGGAATAATAACCTCTTCTGGCATAGTACTCCAGCACATCGTAAAGTGCCTTACCCTTATACTTGCGACCGTAAATTTCCGTCTCCGCAAAGCTACCGTCCGGATTAAGGGGGACGCAACCGTGGAACAGAAGATTTCCGTTGTAAATCTTATACATACCGCCCTTTGCGTACAAAAACCTCACATGACGCTGCAGCTTCTCACACTTCATAAATGCCCGTTGCAGGCGGATGATTACCTTACTCTCTTCTTCGGTCAGCTCATAGGGCTTCTTAGGATCAATGGTAGGGAAATCCGTGTCCAACATGGGATATTCTTTCCCGTCAATGGTTACAACACCTCTCTCGTAATCAATCTTATCCAGTAGCATTCTATCCGACATACCGAATTCCGGATGGCGCATCAAAAGCTGTCCCTCCAGTTTAAACTGAATAATCGTCATAGCCTTGTGCATCTTCACATCAAGGCTTAAATCCTTCGTATTATAATCTGTATTATAGCGGATGGCAAAAGCATCGCAATTTACGTCGCCATAAACCTCCAAGGCAAAGGTGGCAAGCGGAACCAGATTGATGCCGTAGCCGTCCTCTATGGTGGCAAGGTTACCGTACAATGCAGCCATACGGATAACGTTTGCAATACATGCCATATGACCGCTGGCCGCTCCCATCCACACAATATCGTGGTTCCCCCACTGCACATCCACGGAATGGTAGTTGCACAGGGTTTCCATAATAATGTGAGGACCGGGACCTCTGTCATAAATATCTCCCACAATATGGAGATGATCGATTACAAGGCGCTGAATCAGATGACTGAGCGCTATGATGAACTGAGGGGCCCTTCCGATACGGATGATGGTACGGATAATTTCATTATAATAAGCTTCTTTATCCTGAATCTCTTCCTTTTCCGTAATCAATTCCTCGATAACATAAGCAAAATCCTTAGGCAAAGCTTTTCTCACCTTGGATCTGGTATACTTGGAGGAGACACGCTTAATCATCTGTACCAGCCGATGAAGGGAAATCTTGTACCAATCGTCGATGAATTCCTCTTCCCGCTTCGCAAACTCCAGCTTTTCCTCCGGATAATAAATCAGCGTAGCAAGTGCCTTTTTATCCTTATTGCTGATGGTGCTTCCGAACTCTTCGTCAATCTTTCTGCGCACAGAGCCGGAGCCATTCTTTAGCACATGGTTAAACTGCTCGTATTCACCGTGAATATCCGTCAGGAAATGCTCCGTTCCCTTGGGAAGATTTAAGATAGACTGTAAATTGATAATCTCCGTGGATGCTGCCGCAATATTCTTATACTGCTTTGAAAGGGTTTTCAGCACCCTCAGATCCTTTTCATCCATATGGTAGCTCCTCTTCGTTTCTCTTATGTGTTAACCCAATACATCTGCAATCACATCCGACATATCATACATTCCGGCACTCTTTCCTGCCAAAAACTTTGCCGCCTGAACCGCACCGCGTCCGAACACAGCCTTGGAATAAGCCGTATGGGAGAACGTAACTACCTCATCGGTTCCCGCGAAAATCACATCATGGTCTCCCACAATGGTTCCGCCGCGCACTGCACTGATACCGATTTCCTTCTCCGGGCGTTTCTCTCTTCTTGCGCTTCTGTCGTAAACATAAGTATACTCGTTGTTCATGGCTTCGTTGATGGAATCCGCCAATGCAAGTGCCGTACCGCTGGGTGCATCCACCTTCAGGTTGTGATGCTTTTCTACAATTTCCATGTCAAAGCCTGCATTTGCCAACACATCCGCCGCGTCCTTTACAAGCTTCAAAAGCAGATTGATACCCAGAGACATGTTTGCAGACTTTAAGATTGCAACCTTTTCGGCTGCTTTCTTTACTCTTGAAAGCTGCTCCTCGGAAAGTCCCGTAGTACAAAGTGCACAGGGTATCTGCTTCTCCTCACAGTAATCCAACAGTGCATCCACCGCAGCCGCAATGGAGAAATCAATAATACAATCTGCCTCTACATCACATTCCTTTATATTGGAAAAAACAGGATAAGGGTTGTGACCGTCATCGCGTAAATCCACGCCTGCCACCAGCTCCATATTCTCATCCTGGGCAATCAGACTACTAATCATCTGTCCCATTTTCCCGTTACATCCATGCATGATTACTCTTATCATCTCTTTATCCTCCACTCTCGCATGTTTATCATGCGCAGTACCATGGTATCCCGGCTGCCCGCCACTTCTCTTACAGTCTGCCCGGCTTTCTGTGGCTTTCCACGCGCAGCTGCAACTTTTCGACCACAGCTTCCGACTGCAATTACTTCAGGATGCCGTAACCTCTCATGGCATTCTCAAGCTTCTTTGCATTTGCCTCCTCCATATCAGTCAGGGGCAGTCTCAAAGAGCCTGCATTCATACCCATCAAGTTCAGTCCCTTCTTTACGGGGATGGGATTCACCTCACAGAACAGCGCGTTGCAAAGCTCCAACGCTTCCAGCTGAAGTCTGCAGCTCTCCTGCACATCACCGTCCAGATACTTCTGGCAAATCTCGTGAGTCTGGGCAGGCGCAACATTAGAAAGTACGGAAATTACACCGATACCGCCCAAGGACATCACGGGAACAATCTGATCATCATTTCCGGAATAAATATCAACCTTACCCTTTGCCAGTGCAGCCAGCTGGGCAATCTGGCTGATATTGCCGCTTGCTTCCTTTACACCTACAATATTCTCTACATCATTACACAGTCTCACAACTGTCTCCGGCAGAATATTGCAACCGGTTCTGCTGGGAACATTATACAGGATAATCGGAACCTTTACAGAATCCGCAACGGTTTTAAAATGCTTATACAGACCGTTCTGGGTTGCCTTATTATAGTAAGGGCTCACCAAAAGCAGACCATCCACACCGTACTTTTCTGCTTCCTGTGAAAGATAAACAGCGGTTTCCGTACAGTTTGAACCGGTTCCTGCAACAACGGGAATTCGTCCTGCAACTTTCTCCACACAATACTTAATTACATCCAGATGCTCCTCATGAGTCAAGGTAGATGCTTCACCGGTGGTTCCGCATACAATAATCGCATCCGTACCTTCCTTAATCTGAAACTCCAAAAGCTCTGCAAAAGCCTCGTAATTTACGGTACCATCCTCGTGCATAGGTGTTACGATTGCAACGCCTGCTCCCTTAAAAATTGCCATTTTCTCTTCCTCCTGCTTTTTCTGAAATGTTTAAATATGTAATTGCTCCTCGGAATCAGCGGCCAAAGCCTTTCCTATCATGCAAAAACGCCGACACGTACAGCGCCGGCGTAAACACCACTAAGGTTTCTCCGATAGCGCCCCATCCGTAAAAACGGATGACAGTCATACAGTTCTTAACTGCATGCCCAAGACTCGACTGACAGGACATCTCCTCTTTCGGCGTCTTTCCCTTTCCTCTTTCTCTCTCCTGCGCCTGCCGCATCAAGAAAGCTACTCATTAAAAACGCAACCTCTATCATTACAATATTCATACTCGCATCATAGCATTCCGCTGTGTAAATGTCAATCCCATACCTTAAATTTGACGGTTTCGATTCTGGAAACCTCATCTGCCAGCACACAAATATCATCCGACAGGTTGATTCCGGTCAATATCACATCCGTCTCCCCACGGCTTCCCAACAGATTCTTTAAATCCGTCACAGAGATGATTTCCTTCTCCACCAGTCCGAGAACCTCGTCCAGGATCAACAAATCACACTCTCCGGTAGTCAGAACCTTTTTGGCAAAATTCATGCCGTTGCGGATATTGACACTCTCCTCCTGCTTTCGTTCCTCGGAAAGTTCCTCGAAATTCTCGTCAGACTTTTCGAAACGGAACAGCCTGATTTCCGGTTCCAATCTGCGTAAAATATCCGATTCACCAAGCCCTTTGCCTTTCAAAAACTGGATGAGCATCACGCGCTTTCCTTCAACCGCAGCCTGAACTGCACGCCCGATTGCCGCCGGCGATTTTCCTCTGCCGTCTCCGGTATATACATAAAGCATACCCTTTGCCATCACACACCTCATTCTTCTATGTAGTCACATTAGCGAAATACATTGCAAGAATAACATATTTTAAGAAAAATAGCAAATTTTGGATTTTCTTTTTTTATGACTCTTCCTCAACCAGCTCCAGCTTGCTGACAGAAACCTCGAATGCAACTCTTTTTTCCATATTCTCTTCATCCAGCTTCTTCACATACTCACGGCTCTGGATGCGTCCCCAAACCGCACAACGCTCTCCTACCTTAAAGTTATTTGCATAACGGGCATTTCTGCCCCAGCAGATACAAGGTATGTAATCAGATTTTCCGTAGGGACGGTTTACGGCAAGCAGCAAATCTGCGATTTCCCTTCCCAGAGGCGTCTTACGGTAAATAGGCTCCTTACAGATATATCCATCCAGAAAAATCTGGTTTGTTTTTGAACTCTCTTCCATTTCCTCAATAAAGCTTACTTCCCTTGCGAACACAGAAAGTACCAGTCTGTTCTTGCGCTCTTCATGTCGGTTATAGGAGCGGAACTGTCCGTTTACACAGATCAGCTCTCCCGTATAATCTGCCGTCACATCCATCAGACGCTCGGACACCATAACAGGAATCACATCAAAGCTCTCACTGAGTCGCTTACATCTTACGTCCACCATGTAAAACCCTTCTCCGAAAATTTCATGGCTGTAGGAAAAACCGCTTACAATTTCCCCCATCACCGTTACCTGATTGTTTTCAATTACCTTATCTGTCATTTTCTGTTCTCCCTTCTTGTTCTAAGACTTTTTCCGGTAATGTCTTCATCCGCCTGTTTCAAAGGTAAAAATTCTCGTATGAAGCTATTACTATATATACATCAAAATACGTCAGGTTAGTACTTTTTCTCATCGTATAATTTCGTCACATATCGCGCACAGTGCCCTCTTTCCCGCTGTTTATGCGGTTTTTCGGTCTTGCGCCGCCTTAGGAAAAGTGCTATACTGTATCAGTTTGTTAATGTTGAATAAATATTGATGTAAAAGATACTGTCAGCGCCTCAAAGCTGACGTATTCGAACGGAGAAGAAAATGAAGCAGAAAAGAGAAGATGTCAGAAACGTTGCCATTATCGCCCACGTAGATCACGGTAAAACCACTCTGGTGGACGAGCTGTTAAAGCAAAGCGGTGTATTTCGCGAGGGTCAGGAGGTTGCCGAACGCGTAATGGATTCCAACGATATTGAGCGAGAGCGTGGAATCACCATCCTTGCCAAGAACACGGCTGTTATGTATAAGAATACAAAGATTAACATCATCGATACCCCCGGACACGCAGACTTCGGCGGCGAAGTGGAACGTGTTCTGAAGATGGTGGACGGCGTTATTCTGGTTGTAGACGCCTTTGAGGGAGCTATGCCCCAGACTAAGTTCGTATTGCGTAAAGCACTGGAAATGAAGCTGCCTGTTATTGTCTGCATCAATAAGATTGACCGTCCCGAAGCACGTCCCGATGAGGTTGTAGACGAGGTGCTGGAGCTGTTTCTGGAGCTGGATGCGGACGATGCACAGTTAGATTGTCCCTTTGTCTTCGCTTCCGCAAAAGCCGGTATCGCCTCCATGGATGCCGCAACTCCCGGCTCCGATATGGAGCCCCTGTTTGAAACCATTGTAAACTACATTCCCGCTCCCGAAGGTGACCCGGACGCAGGTACCCAGGTGCTTATCAGCACCATTGATTACAACGAATATGTGGGCCGAATCGGCGTCGGAAAAGTCGATAACGGCTCCATTAAGGTAAATCAGGAGGTTATCATCTGTAACCACCACGATTCCGAAAAGCACCTGCGGGTAAAAGTAAGTAAGCTTTACGAGTTTGACGGCCTGAATAAAGTAGAAGTAAAAGAAGCCGGAATCGGCTCTATCGTTGCAATATCCGGTATCAGCGAAATCCATATCGGCGATACCCTTTGCGCCTTAGAGAATGTCGAGCCCATTCCCTTCCAGAAAATCAGCGAGCCTACCATTGCCATGCAGTTTATGGTAAATGACTCTCCTCTCGCAGGTCAGGAGGGCAAATATGTAACCAGCCGCCACATCCGTGACCGTCTGTT
>JAZQCX010000091.1:0-2642 GCA_045546495.1 Acetatifactor sp.
GTCCGAATCTGCTTCCCAGCGGATTCTTTATAGTGGAAACCAGCGGTGAAGACGGTCGCGTGACAGGATATACCCTGACAGGAGGCGGCTTTGGCCATGGTGTCGGAATGAGCCAGAACGGCGCCAGAAGTATGGCAAAAAAAGGATATGACTCAAAACAGATTTTGCTGTTTTTCTATGAGAAGTGTTATATAGACAACGTATATGAAGGAAATAATCCATCGCCTGAATAAACTGAATATCAGTGCATATGCTTCCAGCACAGCCTTTTTCTTTTTTCTGTCCATTGTGCCGATGCTGATAATGGTGTGTACCATAATTCCGTTTACGCCCCTGACGGAGAGGGATTTTGTAAGGGCAATTACGGGGCTGACGCCGGACGCGGTGGATGACTTGGTAGAGGTGCTGATTGGGGAAGTTTATGAAAAGTCAGCAGGTATCTTGTCTGTTGCCATTGTTGCAACTGCCTGGTCCGCAGGGAAGGGCGTGATGGCACTGATGAGGGGACTGAATGTGATTTCGCAGGTGGAAGAGAACAGAAATTATTTTACGGTGCGTCTTGTGTCTTCCTTTTATACACTGATGATGCTATTGATACTGGTGGTTTCTCTGCTTTTTGCGGTGTTCGGGAACCAGCTGGCAGAGTTTGCGGTATATCATGTTCCGGAGCTAAAGGCTTCCGTTTCCTTCCTGATGAACTTTCGGTTTGTTTTTGTGTGGCTGGTTCTGACAGTGTTGTTTGCGATGATGTATGCGTATATTCCGAATGAAAAGCTGAAATTCAGAGAACAGTTGACGGGAGCTATGTTTTCAGCTGTGGCGTGGAGTGTGTTTTCCTGGGGCTTTTCCTTATATGTAAGCCGTCCCGGAAGGTACGGTATCTATGGAAGATTATCTCTCGTTACGCTGGTGATGCTGTGGCTGTACGTTTGTATGTATATTGTTATGGTAGGAGCTTGTATAAACCGATATCTGAAAAATAAAGATCGGGACGCAGAAAGCGGGGCACTGTCTCAGTAAGGTGCTTTTGCACATCCAACCCTCCCTGGGAGGGCTGGGGCAATCCAAAAGCTCCTCGGAGAAACAGCGGAGTGCCACGCTTCCGCATCCCGGAGGAATCAGATGGTGTGCTGCAAAAGCGTATCGGAGGAGAAGCCAACGGAGATGGTGGCACCGGTTCCGTCAAATACCCGCTCGCCGTTTTCGTTAATTATACCGAAGACTGAGGCGGGAACAGTCAGCCGGAAGGTGTCGCTTTCTCCGGCATTCAGTGTAATTCGCTGAAAAGCTGCCAGCTTTTTATTCGGTACTTCGTTTTGAGTTCCGTTTACATGTACATAAACCTGTAATACGTCGCTGACATCAAAGGTGCCCGTGTTTTTACAGGTGACCTCACAGACGATGCCTTCACCGCATGCGTCTGCATAGGAAGCGGAGGCGGGCAGCTGTAAGGAGGTAATATCGATGTTGCTGTAGGTCAATCCGTAGCCGAAGCAGCGCCAAGGGGTACCGCTCATATAGCGGTAGGTACGCTCCTTCATGGAGTAATCTGTTATATCCGGCAGAATGTTATCATTGTAGTAGAAGGTGATAGGCAGCTTTCCGGCAGGAGATATTTCACCGAAAAGGATGTTTGCAAGGGCACGACCGCCTTCGCCGCCGGGATACCAGACCTGTAAAATTGCCTTTGCCTGCGCCTCATATGCAGACAAATCAACGGGGCTTCCGGTGGCATTTACTAAAATAACGGGCTTACCGGTAGCCAGTACGGTGGAAACCAGTTCCCGCTGGATTCTGGGAAGCAGAAGGTCAGGTTTGTCGCCACTGGAAAATTCATTTCCGGTGTCACCCTGTTCACCTTCAAGGGAGGCATCCAGACCAACGCATAGAATGACCAAATCGGAATTTTTCGCAACAAATTGAGCTTCCACAACACGGTAGTTTTCCTGAGGTCTTCCCGGTCTGGGCTCCTTAATCAGCTGGCTTCCGTGAGCGTAATTGACACGGATACCGGCGTTTTCGCAGTAACTGCGGATGCCCTCTAAAAGCGTGATGGTTCTTGCGGGAGTACCGCTGTAGTTGCCAAGAAGGGCAGCGACACTGTCCGCATTGGGCCCCATGACTGCAATGGATTTATAGTTTTCTTTCTTTAAAGGTAGGATGCCGTCGTTCTTCAGTAAGACGGTACTCTTTACCGCAGTCTCATATGCCAAATCCAAATGTTCCTTACAGCCCACCACATCATAGGGAATGTCATCCAGTGAGGACTTATCAAACATACCCAGCAAAAATCTTGTGGTAAAAAGACGTACGGCACTTCGCTTGATTTCTTCCTTTGTGATTTTCTTTTTCTCATATGCGTTCATCAGATGTGCGTAGGTGCAGCCGCAGTTTACATCACAGCCCATCTTTAAAGCCAAAGCAGCGGATGCTTCGGGGGTTTTTGTAACCATATGGTGCTCGTGGAAATCCCGGATAGCCCAACAGTCGGAAACGTAATGCCCCTCAAACTGCCACTTTTGGCGCAGGATGTCGTTCATCAGGCGGTCGTGGGCACAGCAGGGTTCTCCGTTCGTCCGGTTGTAGGCACCCATAACGGATTCGACCTTAGCTTCCTTTACACATGCTTCAAAGGCGGGAAG
>JAZQCX010000092.1:0-4491 GCA_045546495.1 Acetatifactor sp.
AGCAACCACAAGCTGATCCTTACTCTCATCATAAACCGCAGACTTTACAGCCACAGGGGTACCGTCGCCGAAATAATGGTTACAAATCTCGTCAAAGGTTCCGTTTTCTTTGATTTCCGCAATAAACTTATTTACGGATTCCAGCAGCTCGGGCTGATCCTTGTCAACACCGAATGCATACTCTTCGCTGGTAAGCTCAACATCAATTACCTTTGCGGTAATTTTTGCACCCTCGGATGCACCACCGGTTGCTGCCTTCTCGCCGCAGCCTGCCAATGCAGCTACTGCCATAACAGCAGCCAGTACAATTGCCGATAATTTCTTTTTCATAATTCTTCCTCCTCTGATTCATGTTTTTACATGATTCCTGCATAATATAACATTTTAGAGAGAAAAATGCAATCGTCACTTATGCATACCGGCTATTCTTCCCTGCCTGTTTTTGATTCGCACGTTACGATGATTTGCTCTTCTCACAGTCATGCCTCGCCGCGCTTTCTGCGTTTAATCGGAATCTGCGCCAGAATCACCGCACAGAAAATCATAAAGCATCCCAACAGTTCTCTTTGGGAAAGTACCTGTTTTAAAATCACCCAGCCTGCCAGTACCGAGAAAACCGATTCCAGACTTAAAATCAGAGAGGCGATGGTGGGATTATAGTTTTTCTGTCCTACGATTTGCAGCGTATATGCCACGCCGCAGGACAACACACCGGCGTACAATATCGGCAGCTTTGCATCCAGAATCCGCTCCAAAGAGGGTTGCTCCGCCACTGCCATCACAATACCGGACAAGACGCCGCACACAAAAAACTGGATGCAGGACATCTTCACGCAATCCGTCTTTACGGAAAAATGGTCAATAACCAGAATATGAACGGAAAACAGCAGTGCGGAAATCAAAAGGTAGCAGTCCGCTTTTTCCAGACTGAAATCCTCTTTTATGCTGAGCAGATAAAAGCCTGCCAGCGCAATCAACACGCTGGTCCAAACCTGTATACCGCACCTACGGCGAAGAAAAATCCCCATCACCGGCACTATCACTATGTAAAGAGCCGTAATAAAGCCCGCCTTTCCCACCGTAGTATACTGAATACCCAGCTGCTGCATATTGGACGCCAGAAATAAAACCACGCCGCAGGATATTCCGCCGATGAGAAGTGTTTTATCCCTCCACCGCACGCTCCCATTGGAATCGGCTTCCGCTTTGACCTCCTGTCCTTGCTTCCCTCTTTCGCCTTCGGGTTCTCCTGTTTTCTCCTTTGAAGCCGCCCTTAGTTCCTTCCCCTTCAGCCAATCCAAAAAGGAAATACAGGGAATCAGAACCAGTCCTCCGATTAAACTCCTGACACAGTTAAAGGTAAAACACTGCACATATTCCATTCCAACGCTCTGGGCCACAAAAGCCGACCCCCATATAGCTGCCGTAAGCAATAGCATTACGGGATTTTTCCATGTTGCTTTTTTCATCTATCGCTCTCTCCCATCCGCTTCAACGTTCTTTTCTCGTATATCTTCTCGCACTCCGTCATGTTCTTTTGTTCCTCGCACCTGCCCCGCCGGCACTTCCCTATTCCGCACTTACAGTTCTGCCATACTTCCGCACCATGTTCCGTCACTCCCCTAAATCCTCCCTAGGAAATTCCTTTACATACCGCCCCGGCGACATTCCGAATCCCGCCTTGAAATTTCGCAAAAAAGAGGTATAGTCTGCAAACCCGCAGCTTTGATACACCTCCGTCACGCTCATTCCTTCCTGTAACAGACCGCAGGCTGCAATCAAACGCTTATTGACCAAAAAGCTGTGTACCGTAACTCCCGTCAGTTCTTTAAATTTCCGCAGGAAATAGTACTTGCTCATATGGGCCTGCTCTGCCAGCAGCTCAACCGTAATTTTATCCGAAAGATGACTGTCAATATAAGCAGAAACCTGTTCCACCAACGGATGCGTCACCAGCTCCTCCTTGGCAAACAGATACTCTTTTCTGCTGCAAAGCAGATTCAGATACAGGAAAAACAGCGTCAGACATCCCCGGTCCATAACGCGCTTTGCTGCTGCATCCCCGGATTCCTGCATGCCCGTCATGGCAAGCTTCAGCAGATACCCCTGCAGCATCTCCTGATAGTAAATCGGAAAGTGAAAAGCACAGGATTCGTTTCCCTGAAAACACCGCGTAAAATCCATATCTCCGCCGGAAAGCTCCGCCAGCATCTTCGGCGTAATCCACAGGATAATCCGCTTGGAGGAATCATGCTTCTTTTCTATATGATGATATTTGTGCATGATGTTCTGGTCAATGAGCAAAAAGTCCCCCTTTTTCATGTGATAGGTACGGTTCTCCAGCATGGAGGAATATTCCCCCTCCATCACATACAGAATCTCATAGAAATTATGATAATGAAAAGACATCGCCCCCACCGGAGCTCCCTGCTTTTCATATACCTCATATTCCTCATCCATCATATACTGCCGTTCATCCGTGGCTTCCAGTACCCGGATACCTACCGTTTTCGAGGCTGCTCTCATAACCATTGCTCCTCCTTCACTCTTTCGCTCTATTTTATGGCACTTTTTGCACTATTTCAAGCAATATTTGTTCTTTTACTGCATTTCTTTATCTATTATAATACAGGTGTATTAGATTTTTAGACACTAAACAATCATTCCCCTTTTCGAGAAGCATTTCTGCTCTGAGTTCAGAACAGGATCCCAAAAGGGCAAAACAACGGAGGGTTTCATTATGCAGATGACAATGCGCTGGTATGGCAGCAAGTACGACACAGTAACCTTAAAGCAGATTCGTCAGGTTCCCGGTGTAACCGGAATCATTTCCACACTCCACGGCTCCAAGCCCGGCGAAGCATGGGAAATGGAAGACATCCTTGCGCTCAAAAAGGAAATCGAGGATGCCGGATTGACACTGGCGGGAATCGAAAGCGTAAACATTCACGATGCAATCAAGGTAGGTACTCCTGACCGCGAACAATATATTGACAACTATATCACCACCCTGGAGCGTTTGGGACAGGCCGGTGTGCATATGGTTTGCTACAACTTCATGCCCGTATTTGACTGGACCAGAACAGAGCTTGCAAGAGTACGTCCCGATGGTTCCACGGTGCTCGCTTATACCCAGGAAGCTGTTGACGCGCTGAATCCCGAGGACATGTTTGCCTCCATCAGCGGCGATGCAAACGGAGCCATCCTGCCCGGCTGGGAGCCTGAGCGTATGGCTCGTATTAAAGAGCTTTTTGAAATGTACAAGGACGTAGACGATGAAAAGCTGTTTGCAAATTTGAAATACTTCCTTGAGCGTATCATGCCCACCTGCGATAAATACGACATCAACATGGCAATTCACCCGGACGATCCCGCATGGAGCGTGTTCGGTCTGCCCCGCATCATTATTAACAAAGAAAACATCCTGCGGATGATGAAGATGGTAGATAACCCGCACAACGGCGTAACTTTCTGCTCCGGTTCCTACGGCACCAATCTGGAAAACGATTTGCCCGACATGATCCGTTCCTTAAAGGGAAGAATTCATTTTGCACATGTGCGCAACCTGAAATTTAATTCCCCTACCGATTTCGAAGAGTCCGCTCATCTTTCCTCGGACGGCACCTTTGATATGTACGAGCTTATGCTGGCTCTGTACGACATCGGCTTTGACGGTCCTATCCGCCCCGACCACGGACGTATGATTTGGGATGAGGTTGCCATGCCCGGCTACGGTCTTTACGACAGAGCCCTCGGTGCAACTTATTTGAACGGTCTCTGGGAAGCTATTGAAAAACAGCATAAAAAGGCATAAAAAAGAAAGATTGTAAGCACAATAATAAGAACTGAAATTTTTCAAAAACGAGGTAACGGACATGAAACTAAATTTGAATTCCATTCAGTCTGAACGCGCCGCACTGGAAGCTGCCGGATACCAGCTTCCCGGCTTTGATTACGATACTGTAAAGAAAAATACGCTGGAAGCACCTTTCTGGCTTCATTTAGGCGTTGGAAACATTTTTCGCGCCTTTCAGGCAAACGTAGTTCAAACCCTGCTAAACCGCGGCATTCTGGACAAGGGACTGATTGCAGCAGAAGGCTACGACTACGAAATCGTAGCGATTGATAAGCAGCACGATAACCTGACTGTTCTGGCTACCCTGAAGGCTGATAACACCATCGAAAAGACCGTAGTTTCCAGCATCATGGAAGCACTTGTTCTGGATAGTAAAAACGATTCCCAGTATTCCCGGCTGAAAGAAATCTTTGCCGCCCCCTCGCTCCAGATGGTAAGCTTTACCATTACGGAAAAGGGCTATGCAGTCTCCGATGCAAGAGGTAATATTTTGCCCGCTGTAGCGGCTGATTTCGAAAAGGGACCCGAAACTCCCGACAGCTACCTCGGTAAAGTAGTTTCCCTGCTTTACCATCGCTATACAAACGGTGCATGCCCCCTTGCCATGGTAAGTATGGACAACTGCTCCCACAACG
>JAZQCX010000093.1:0-99776 GCA_045546495.1 Acetatifactor sp.
GCCTCCGACTTAGGTGCTGTTCTTCTTGGTAATGCACGTAACATCAATGAGGGCGATATTGTTAAGACCACCGGCCGAGTGGTTGAGGTTCCCGTAGGCGACGCACTTTTGGGACGTGTTGTAAATGCGCTGGGTCAGCCCATCGACGGTAAGGGGCCCATTCAGACCAACACCTACCGCAGAATCGAGCGTGTGGCAAGCGGTGTAATTACAAGAAAGAGTGTAGATACCCCTTTGCAGACGGGTATTAAGGCGATTGACGCCATGGTTCCCATCGGAAGAGGTCAGCGTGAGCTCATTATCGGTGACCGTCAGACCGGAAAGACGGCAATTGCAATCGATACCATCATTAACCAGAAGGGTCAGAATGTTAAATGTATTTATGTGGCAATCGGTCAGAAGGCTTCTACCATTGCCAATATTGTAAAAACTCTGGAGGAGCACGGCGCAATGGCGTATACAACGGTAGTTGTTTCTACTGCCAGCGATTTGGCTCCCCTGCAGTATATTGCTCCTTATTCCGGTTGTGCAATCGGTGAGGAGTGGATGGAGAACGGACAGGATGTATTGGTGGTTTACGATGACTTGAGTAAGCATGCGGCGGCATACCGTACACTTTCCCTGTTGCTTCGTCGTCCCCCCGGACGTGAGGCGTATCCCGGTGATGTATTCTATCTGCATTCCAGACTGCTGGAGCGTGCGGCAAGAATGAATGATGAGTACGGCGGAGGCTCTCTGACCGCGCTTCCCATCATCGAGACCCAGGCGGGCGATGTGTCCGCGTATATTCCGACCAATGTAATTTCCATCACGGACGGACAGATTTATCTGGAAACCGAAATGTTTAACGCGGGCTTCCGTCCTGCGGTAAATGCGGGACTTTCCGTATCCCGAGTAGGTGGTGCGGCACAGATTAAGGCGATGAAGAAGATTGCAGCGCCTATCCGTACCGAGCTGGCGCAGTACAGAGAGCTGGCAAGTTTTGCGCAGTTTGGTTCCGAGCTGGATGCGGATACCAAGGAAAAACTGGCACAGGGCGAGCGTATTAAAGAGGTTTTAAAGCAGCCCCAGTACAAGCCTATGCCCGTACAGTATCAGGTTATTATCATCTATGCGGTAACACACAAGTATCTGCTGAATGTGCCCACAGAAGACATTACGAAATTTGAGGAGGACTTCTTCGAGTTTTTGGATACCAAGTACGCGGAGATTCCTGCAGCAATCGCTGCGGAGAAGGTAATCTCCGACAGTACCGAGGAACAGTTAAAGAAGGCAATCGGGGAATTTTTGGAAGTGTGGAACAAGGCATAAGGTTGGGAGGCTAAATTATGGCATCAATGCGTGATATCAAACGCCGTAAGAGCAGCATCCAGGGAACCCAGCAGATTACAAAAGCCATGAAGCTGGTTTCCACCGTGAAGTTGCAACGTGCCAGAGCAAACGCAGAGCATTCCAGAGACTACTTTTCCTGTATGTACAATACCGTGACGAGTATCCTGCAGCGCGTGGGACACATCGAACACAGATATTTGGGGGCAACGGGAGAGCAGGGGGCTTCCGGTTCCGGTAAAAAAGCGGTGGTTGTCATCACCTCTAACAGAGGACTGGCAGGCGGCTACAATGCGAATGTGATAAAGCTTATCACAAGACACCCGGAATGGAAAAAGGAAGAACTGGTTATCTATGCAATCGGTAACAAGGGTCGTGAGGCCTTTAGCCGATATGGCTATGAGGTAAGGGAATGCGACAGTGAAATTGCGGAAAGCCCTAATTACACGGATGCGATGACACTTTCGGCACAGCTGTTAAAGTCTTTTGCGGACGGTGAAGTGGAGGAAATCCACTTGGCATATACGGCATTTAAAAATGTGGTGAGCCATGCGCCTACTTTATTGAAGCTTCTTCCCGTGGAGGCACCTGCGGCGCAGGAATCCTCCGGTACGGCTGAGGCGATTATGAACTTTGAGCCGGAAGAGACGGAAGCGTTGGATATGATTATTCCGAAATATGTCACCAGTCTGATTTACGGTGCTATGATGGAAGCCGTTGCCAGTGAAAACGGTGCCCGTATGCAGGCGATGGACAACGCGACCAGAAACGCGGAAGAAATGATAGGCGATTTGGCACTGAAGTATAACAGAGCCCGTCAGGGTTCCATTACACAGGAACTGACGGAGATTATAGCCGGAGCGGAAGCGCTGGGCTAAAAAAGGAAAAAGGGAAAAGATTTTCTAAGGCGTCAGAGGACGCCGCCTAAGAAAATCTAAGTTTCCCTTAGGAGAATTGCAGAGCAATTCTCCCGAAGGATTCGGGAAATGCGTTTGGAAATGTTTTTTGGAAGCCTTCGGGAAGAGTATGCTGAAAGCGAATGCTTGGAAGTGGTTCTTTTTGAGTAAAAAATGTCTGTATAGTGCAGGCAGGAAAGAGGTAGAAATGGCAGGAGAGAACAGGGGTAAGGTTACTCAGGTTATCGGTGCGGTACTTGATATCCGCTTTGATGAAGGTAAGCTGCCCGAGATTAACGAAGCGATTCGTATTCCTACCAACGACGGCGGTGAGCTGACGGTAGAGGTTTCCCAGCATCTGGGTGACGATACCGTAAGATGTATTGCAATGGGCAGCACCGACGGTCTTGTAAGAGGTATGGAAGCAGTTGCAACAGGCGCTCCCATTTCCGTTCCGGTAGGTGAAATGACGCTGGGACGTATCTTCAACGTTTTGGGACAGCCCATAGATAATAAGCCGGCGCCCGAAGGAGTATCCTTTGAGCCGATTCACAGACCTGCGCCTAAATTTGAGGAGCAGTCCACTGAGACAGAGCTTTTGGAGACCGGTATCAAGGTCGTTGACCTGCTTTGCCCTTACCAGAAGGGTGGAAAAATCGGTTTGTTCGGCGGTGCAGGTGTAGGTAAGACCGTTTTGATTCAGGAGCTGATTCGTAATATTGCAACCGAGCACGGCGGTTACTCCGTATTCACCGGTGTAGGTGAGCGTACCCGTGAGGGTAATGACCTGTACCATGAAATGACGGAATCCGGCGTTATCGATAAGACAACCATGGTGTTCGGACAGATGAATGAGCCTCCCGGAGCAAGAATGAGAGTGGGCCTGACAGGTCTGACCATGGCGGAGTACTTCCGTGATAAGGGCGGCAAAGACGTACTGCTGTTCATTGATAATATTTTCCGATTTACACAGGCAGGTAGTGAAGTTTCCGCGCTTTTGGGACGTATGCCCTCTGCGGTAGGCTATCAGCCTACATTGCAGACAGAGATGGGTGCTCTTCAGGAGCGTATCACCTCTACAAAGAATGGTTCCATTACCTCCGTACAGGCAGTTTATGTGCCTGCGGACGACTTGACTGACCCGGCACCTGCGACAACCTTTGCTCACTTGGATGCGACAACCGTTTTGTCCCGTTCCATCGTGGAGCTTGGTATTTATCCCGCAGTAGATCCGCTGGAGTCTACCTCCCGTATTCTGGATCCCAGAATCGTAGGTGAGGAGCATTACAGGACTGCCCGCGGTGTGCAGGAAATTCTGCAGAGATATAAGGAACTGCAGGATATCATTGCAATCCTTGGTATGGACGAGCTTTCCGAGGAGGATAAGCTGGTGGTTTCCCGTGCGCGTAAGGTACAGAGATTTCTTTCCCAGCCGTTCTTTGTGGCAGGTCAGTTTACCGGTTTGGAAGGTAAATATGTGCCCATCAGCGAGACAATCCGCGGATTTAGGGAGATTCTGGACGGTAAGCATGATGATGTGCCGGAAAGCTATTTCCTGAATGTGGGAAGCATCGATGATGTCGTTGCAAAGTGCGCGAAGTAAGGAGGAAGGCTCATGGCAGATAACAACAGCTTTCTTCTGCGAATTATCACGCCGGACAGAATCTTCTATGAGAATCAGGTGCAGATGGTGGAATTTAATACCACCGAGGGAGAAATCGGCGTACTGCCGGGACACATTCCGCTGACGGTTATTGTGAAGCCCGGTATTCTGGACATAACAGAGGCGGAGGGCGACAAGGTTGCGGCGCTCCACGCGGGATTTGCGGAAATTCTTCCCGAGCAGGTAACCATTCTGGCAGAAATTATAGAATGGCCGGAGGAGATTGATGTGGAGCGTGCGGAAGCAGCAAAGGAACGTGCTGAGGAGAGACTGCGCAGCAGAACCCCCGAAACAGATTTGGCGAGAGCCGAAACCGCGCTGCAAAGAGCGATTGCCCGTATTCAGATTTTAAGATAAGATGTGAATGAGGCACCAATAGATAAGAAAAGTCAGCGGTTGTAACAATCAGATTGAAAGTAGCATATGCTGTAAAAAAAAGAGAGATTATCAGGAGTCATATGGAATTTCATTCTAAACTGTTACAGCCGCTGCCGGAAACGAGAGTAAGGGGCTGGAATGGGCCCCTTCCTTTTTATATGTCATACCCCGGCTATCAGGAGCAAAGCCGCGAAGCCGCATGGCTGCGGGACATGGAATACCTGCAGCAACTGTATCCTGATGAGATAAAGCGATACCGCGTGAGAATTGCGGAGATTCTGGATAAGACAGATTATGAAGGCAGTATGATTTATGATGAATATCCTGACAAATACAGTCTGTACCGTCTGGCACAGAGCACATTCGGGATATTGGAAAAGGAAAATCAGGGAGAAAACAAGCTTACGGAGGAATTGGTGTTGATTCTTCTGTATCATGAAATATATCAACGGAGACACGGCGGAAAAAGGGGAAGCTACGGTAGGCTTTTCTAAGTACGATTACAGCAGGTGGAAAGCAGTATGGAGAAATTGTGCGAAACGTTCGAACAGGTGTTGAATGAGAGGCTGATACAAATGGTTCTCAGCAATACGCGGGATGCCGGCAGGGCGGCAAAGATAAAGGTCCGCCCTGTGTTTATAAAGGACGAGCTGAAATTTCAGGAGACAATCTATCGGGGGACACAGGTGTTCCACGGTAATTTTTCTGTGGAAGAAATGAGGGAGCGTCTTGCGGAATACATGGAAAATCTGTTCCGGCAGGCAGAAATCTCTTGTGAGACGGAAGGTGTAACCATTCTGGTAAGTAAGAAGGGAACTGTTACCGTGAAGCGGAAGAAGAAACAGGCGGTTTCGCAGGAAGCCGGGGAGGAGCGCAGCCTTGCGCATAACCGGACAAAGCAGTACATTTTACAGGAGGGTGCCCCGGTGGACTTCCTGATAGAGCTCGGGGTGCAGACCCCGGATGGCAGGATTACCAAGGCGCGCTACGATAAATTCCGCCAGATTAACCGTTACCTTGAATTTATCGAGGATGTTTTGGAGGAATTGCCTGCAGACAGAACCATACGAATCATTGATTTCGGCTGTGGGAAATCCTATTTGACCTTTGCCTTGTATTATTACCTGCGAAAGCTGCAGGGAAGAGATATACAGGTTACGGGATTGGACCTGAAGACCGATGTTATTGCAAACTGTAATAAGCTGGCGGAAAAGCTGGGGTATGATAAGCTTCATTTTGAACAGGGCGACATCCAAAGCTACGAGGGCGCAGATGCGGTGGATATGGTGGTGTCACTGCATGCCTGCGACAAGGCAACAGACTACGCCTTGGAAAAGGCAATCCGGTGGGGCGCACGGGTGATTATGGCGGTTCCCTGTTGTCAGCATGAATTGAACGGACAGATAAAATGCGAGACGTTGGCGCCTGTGTTGAAATACGGACTGATTAAGGAGCGTATGGCGGCACTTTTTACAGATGCCTTGCGTGCGAATCTTTTAGAGCAACAAGGGTATGATACGCAGATTTTGGAATTTATTGATATGCAGCACACGCCGAAAAATCTTCTGATTCGTGCTGTAAAGCGTCCGGGGATGAAGCCTGCGGCGCGAGTGACATCTGTGGATGGTCTCACGGAATTTTTGCATGTGAATCCTACGTTGAAGGAACTGGTGGATAATTTATGAAAAAAGGCATGATTAAGATGGTGGTGTTTCTGGCTGTGTTTGTGGCATCACTGTTTATCATCGGCGGAATTATGAATAAGGATCACGATAATCTGACCATGGAAATGGCATCGGCTACTTTTCCCCTTATGTCAATGGAGCTGAATGGTACAGAGTATAATCAGCTGCACGGTTACAGTAAACCGATGGAGATTGCCTTCCAGCGGGATACCGTAACGGTGTTGGGGGAGAATCGTGAGGCGGATTTTAGGATTGAAACCTTTGGGCAGGATGTAACGAAGGTAACCATTGATGTCAGAAGTGCGGACGGAAGCCGTTTGATAGAAAGTACGGAGGTGACTAACCTTCACCGGGAAAAGGATGAAATTCTGGGAACGATTGCGCTGAAGGATTTGATTGAGAGGGACGAGGATTATTCCCTTACTTTCCGGCTGGAACTGAACGGTGCGCGTGAAATTTACTATTATACGCGGGTTATCTGGAGCGATGCGTTGCATGTAGAGGAAAAGCTTGCGTATGTAACGGATTTTCATGAGCGGCTGTACGATAAAATTGCCGCAAGGGAGCTGACAAAATATCTGGAGACCAATGCGAAACTGGAGGATAACACCTCTTTCCATAAGGTCAACATTCACAGCAGCTTTCGCCAGATTACATGGGGAGATTTGAATGTGACGGAAGTAACCCCTCCGGCGATTTCCCTAACGGAGATTGCCAGCCAGACGGCATCTTTCCTGATGGATTATGCGGTATCCACATCGGAGGGTAAGGATACGGTTTACTATATGGTGCAGGAACACTATCGTATCCGTTACACAGCGGAAAGAATGTACCTACTGGATTATGAGAGAACCATGACCCAGATACCCAACGAGGATGAAATGTATGCCAACGACAAGATTTTGCTGGGTATTACGGAAACGGACATTCCAATGTTGGAGAGCGAAGACGGTAATATCGTAGTGTTTGAGGTGGCAAACAGACTGTTCAGCTATGATGTGACGGCGAATAAGCTGACCGTTATTTTCAGTTTTTATGATGATGAAAATACGGATGAAAGAACCCTTTACGGACAGCACAGTATTAAAATATTGGATGTGGACGAGGGCGGAAATGTTCAGTTTGCACTGTATGGTTACATGAACCGCGGGCGGCACGAGGGAGAGGTTGGTATCCAGCTTTATACCTATAACAGTTCGCTGAATACTACGGAGGAACTGTTGTATATTCCGTATAAGAAGACATATTCCGTTCTGGCGGCAGAGATGGAGCAGTTACTGTACATGAACAGGGATAGAAAGCTCTATCTGGAGCTGGATAATTCTGTTTACGGTATTGACCTTGTAGAGAGAACCTATGCGCCGCTGATTCAGATGACGCAGGATGAAAATTTACAGGTGTCCGACAGCCATAAAATTCTTGTCTGGTCAGAGGCAGAGGATAATTATCGCAGTACGGTGTTGAATATTCGGAATCTGAACAATGACAGAGTAAATTACGTTGCGGTGTCTGATGAGGAAGCGATTCGTCCGTTGGGCTTTATTGATGAGGACATTATATATGGCGTTGCCAAAGAAGAGGACATTGTGCGGGAGCGCTCCGGCAGAGTGTTCTTTCCGATGTACAAGATTTGTATCTGTAATTCTTCGGGTGAGCTTTTGAAGGAATACAGCCAGCCGGATATCTATATAGAGTCCTGTCAGGTGGAGGCAAACCAGATTACACTGAGTCGTCTGGAGCGGACGCAGGAGGGCGAATATAGGGAAATACTGCCGGATCAGATTACGAACAATATGGAAGTAAAATCCGGTAAGAATGTGGTTGTGACCGCGGATATTGACACCTACGAGCGGTATGTTCAGATAAAAACCAGAGCAACCATCGATGGGAAAACAATTAAGATACTGACGCCTAAGGAAATTGTGTATGAGGGTGGCAGAGAGCTTGCACTTTCGGGAGAAAGCGTAGCGGAGCGCTACTACGTGTACGGGCCTTATGGGGTGGACGGTATTTTTACATCCCCTGCGAAAGCGGTAAATCTGGCAGATGAGGAGGCCGGTGTCGTGGTGGACGAAACGGGAGCCTGTATCTGGCTGAGGGGCAACCGCGTAGCGAAAAATCAGATTATGGCAATCAAGGAAGCGTCTGTTACAGAAGAGAAAAACAGTCTTGCGGTTTGCCTGGACACAATTTTCACCTTTGAAGGTTTGGTGCGAAATTCGGAATATCTTTTGGGACAGGGAATGACGGTGACGGAAATTCTGGAGGATAATCTGGAAAATGCGCAGATATTGGATTTGACCGGATGCAGTCTGGAAGCGATGCTGTATTATGTGAATCAGGATATTCCCGTGCTGGCTCTGCTGGAAGACGGGGAGGCGGTTCTGGTTACCGGATTTAACGAGTACAATGTAGTGATTATGGAGCCATCCAAGGGTACCCTTTATAAAAAAGGCATGAATGACTCCACGGAATGGTTTGAAGAAAACGGGAACAGCTTTATCACTTATACGAGGAGGGCTGATTAAACAGTACGCCGCGATATTTCCAAAGAAGCTTTATCAGCAGTAGACCCATAAGCCCGCAGGAAATAAGCTCGCCGATGCATACTGTGACAAAGGAAAGCCAAAGAGGCTGAATTCCGTAGACATACCGGAGAACAAAGGGTACAATCAATGTATTTGCTACGATGGGCGGGATGGGTGCAAGCCATTTATGCTTGCGAAGTAACCGGGTAATAACGGCGCCCAATAGAGTTGCCAGAGTGCCCAGCAGAATATCCGGAAGAGCGCAACCGGTCAGGATGTTTGCCAGAAGGCAACCGGCGGTAAGCCCCGGTACTGCGGCGGGTGTAAAAAGCGGTAGGATTGTGAGTGCCTCTGAGAAACGAACCTGAATGGCGTAATTGGCCAGACCGAAAAGGTTAGCAAGAAAGGTCAGCACCACATAGAGAGCCGCAATGACTGCGGCGTGGACAAGGAAAAGCAGTTTTTTGTTCATTTTTTTAGTCTCCTTTAGTTTTGTTTTAGGTGAGGAAGGTTTCGAACTCACCGTGAGTATATGTTGTATGGCTATGGTAAGCCTTACAGTCCTGCTCTGCAAATTCGTTTTCGCACGTGGAAGCCTATAACAGCGGCAACAATCAGTTTGAAAAAATCGAAGGGCAGATAGGGGATTGTACCCAGAAGCAACGCTTGCAAAAAAGTTGTTTCAAGCTGCCTTGCCAGCCAGAGTGTTCCGATTAAGTAACAGACAGCGGTAGCGAGCAGCATACCTAAAAGTAACAAGGGCAGGCATCTGCTGAATCGCTCAGCAAAAAAACCGCTGATAGCCGCGAGAAAAAGATACCCAATCAAATAACCTCCCGTAGGACCCAAAAGTTTCCCGGGACCGCCGGAGAAGCCGGCAAATACGGGAAGTCCGGCCAAGCCCAGAAGAAGATAGATAGCGGTGCTCAAGGCTCCGCGCTTCGCTCCCAGTACCATGGCAGAAAAGTAGATTGCCAGAGTGCATAAGGATACGGGAACCGGGCTGAAAGGAAGGGGTATGGAAAGCGGGCCTGCCACGCATATGATTGCGGACATGAGACCGATGCGTGCTAACTGTTTGGTGTGCGTGTTTACGTTTCCTGCCATCGTAAGTTAAACCAATCGTATTTTTTGAAGTTACATAGACAGAAGTTATGATAAAGAATCGGGCGGCGGATGTCAACCGGAAATAAACAGAATTCGCCGTATTTACGGCAGAAAAGAGGATGCATATGAAAAGTTGGGAAAGAGAACCGTTGCGTATCAGTGAAAACGGCAGATATTTTTACGAGGGCGATAAGCCGTTTTTCTGGCTGGGTGATACGGCGTGGCTGATGCTACAGAAACTGAATGAGGACGAGGTGCGAACCTATCTTAGGAATCGCAAGGAAAAAGGCTACAATGTAATCCAGACGGTTCTGGTGCATACCCTGCCCGGCGTATCGGAAAGCGGATGCTCACTGGCACCCGGAGTAAAAAATGTGACGGAGCCTGCGTATTGGGAATTTGTGGAAAAAGCGTTAGACATTGCCCGGGAACTGGGGCTTTATCTGGGACTGCTGCCTACCTGGGGGTCTCTTGTGAAAGACGGTGTTCTGAACATGGGGAACGTGGAAAAGTACGCTGAGTTTTTGGGAAGCCGCTTCGAGGAGTATCCAAACATTATATGGATTCTGGGCGGTGATGTGCGCGGGGATGCAGGCCCTGAGGTGTTTAGGAAAGAAGCGGAGATTCTCGGAAAGCATAATCCGGAGCGACTGATTACCTATCATCCCTTCGGAAGAACCTCCTCTTCTCTCTGGTTCCATGAGGAAGAGTGGTTGGATTTTAACATGTATCAGTCCGGCCACAGAAGATATGATCAGGCATCTCTTGGTGAGTGGGATGACAATGCGGGAAAGGAAACCTTCTTTGGCGAGGATAGCTGGAAATATGTGGAGCGAGACCACAGCTACGAATTGATGAAGCCTACACTGGATGGAGAACCTTCCTACGAGGGAATTCCCCAAGGACTCCATAATCCCAGAAATCCCTACTGGGAAGAGTGGGATGTAAGAAGATATGCCTACTGGTCTGTGTTTGCGGGAGCAGCCGGACATACCTACGGTAGCAACGCTATCATGCAGTTTTATACGGAAAAGGAAGGAAAGGGTGCTTACGGCGTTCGGGAAAGCTGGATGGATGCCATGCACCATGCAGGCTCGGCACAGCTCCGCTATTTGAAGGAGTTGATGGAGAGTGTGGATTTTGTAAACGGTAAGCCGAATGACAAGATGCTTCTTTTTGGGCAAAAAGAGCGTTACCACAGAATAGCAGTATTTGCGGGCAAGGATTATGTGCTTTGCTATGACTACAATGGTGACGAGTTCCTTTTGAATCTGGAGAAATATATGGACAGACCTATGGATGCCTATTGGATGAATCCTCAGGACGGAACCTATAGTTACATTACGACTCTGCAGGGCGTAAAGAAGTGGCTGGCAAGTCCTGTGGCGAGAAAGGACAAGGCAAACGACTGGGTGCTGGTGTTGAGGGCGGCAGAATGAAAATAATAGATTTTCATGTACATCCCTTTGACAGAGCGGAGTACAGCTTAAATATGTATCCCGGCATGTATGATTTGGATGCTGAGGGAATGAAGCGGCAGCTGAATGAGACGGGTATCGGAACGATTTGCGGAAGTGTTCTGAACAGGGATTACAGAGCGGATGGCTTTGAGAGTTTGCGCAGCCTCAATCGGGAGGCCCTTAGACTGCGGGATGTTTTTGGAGATTTTTATATCCCCGGTTTCCATGTTCACCCGGCATTTGTGAAGGAATCCTGCGACGAAATTGAATTTATGCATAAACAGGGAGTGCGTCTCATCGGAGAGCTTGTACCCTATATGCACGGTTGGGGGGACTTTGAGGAGCGGAATTGGATGGAGATTCTGGATGTGGCGCAGCAGTACGGGATGGTCTGCTCCTATCATACGCCCTTTGAATATGACATGGGAAAAGTAATCGAAAGTCATCCGGGAATCGCTTTTGTTGCGGCGCATCCCGGTGACCGAAAGCTTATACCGGGACATGTGGAAAATTTGAAAAAGTATGAAAACCTGTATCTTGATTTATCGGGAACAGGGCTGTTCCGGTTTGGAATGCTGAAATACCTTGTGAAGAGCGTGGGCGCGGAGAAACTGTTGTTTGGAACCGATTATCCGATTTGTAATCCCCGAATGTATGTGGAGGCGGTTTATGGCGAAGATATTTCAAACGCTGACAGAGAGGCGATTTTCTGTAAGAACGCAGAGCGGATTTTAAAAGAGAGTTAGGTTTGGTTGTGGAAAAAGGGTGAGCTTACAGCTCACCCTTTTTATATTTTGCGACAATGTTTTGGATTCTCTCGTTGGGGTTCAGCAGGTCGCTGATGGAGGAATCATGATTCAAGGTATCGATGATATAAGCGATATACTTACTCAGGTCGCAGTTGATATACCACTCTCGCTGTAACAATTCGGGAGTCTGGTAAATCAGGTTTGTAGTCAGAACCTTATCAATGATGCCTTCCTTGTATGCCTTATCGAACTTGTCCAATCCGCTGGTGAACAAACCAAAGGTGGAGAAGACGAAAATTTTGTTTGCCTTGCGCTCCTTTAAAGCAGCGGCAACTTCCAGAACACTTTCGCCAGAGGAAATCATATCGTCAATGATAATCATATCCTTACCTTCCACGCTGGTGCCCAGGAACTCGTGAGCGACAATCGGGTTACGACCGTTTACGATGCGGGTATAGTCACGTCTCTTGTAGAACATACCCATATCCAGTCCTAACACGTTTGCAATGTAAATCGCACGGCTCATACCGCCTTCGTCGGGGCTGATAACCATCATGTGGTCGGAATCAATCTTCAAATCCTTCACGTTGCGCAACAGACCCTTGATAAACTGATATGCGGGCTGTACGGTCTCGAAGCCGTGAAGAGGAATAGCGTTCTGTACTCTGGGGTCGTGTGCATCAAAGGTGATGATGTTGTCCACACCCATCTGAACCAGTTCCTGTAAAGCCAGAGCGCAGTCCAGAGACTCTCTTGCAGTTCTCTTGTGCTGGCGGCTTTCATAGAGGAAGGGCATAATAACGGTGATACGTCTTGCCTTTCCGCCGACAGCGGCGATGATACGCTTTAAATCCTGATAGTGGTCATCAGGAGACATGTGGTTTTCGTGACCGCTGAGGGAGTATGTGAGAGAGTAGTTACATACATCCACCAACAGGTAGAGGTCCGTACCGCGGACGGACTGAAGAATCATACCTTTCGCCTCGCCGGAACCAAAACGGGGAACCTTAGCGTTTAAAAGATAAGAATCACGCTGATAGCCTGCGAAAGCTAAGGAATCCTTGTGCTCGCTTTCTCTTTCGGCTCTCCACTTTACGAGGTATTGGTCCACTTTTTCACCGAGAGACTTACAGCCTTCCAGTGCAATCATTCCCAGCGAACCGACGGGAATGGTTTCCAAGTTTCTTTTTTCTTCACGATTGCCCATGAAAAATGTCCTCACTTTTTAAATTTTAGACTGACGTTTTTTATAGATGCGAATATCCGGACCCGTCAGCTTGCAAAGGTCAAATCCGGTGGTAATTCGGGAGAAAATTCGATCGGAATAGCGGTCGCGCAGCTCCTCGAGGCTCAGGTTTGTGGAAATAATCACGGAATTCCTGCGTAAAGCACGTTCGTTTAAGCAGGAAAATAATTGCGAGGTCACAAAACTGTTGGTGACTTCGGTTCCTAAGTCGTCAATAATTAGGAGGTCACAGCCGTACAGATCTTCATAAAAGGCCTGAAGCTGATCCTTCGCCTTGTGGTCGAAGGAATATTGCGCGAGGGTATCGAACAGGGCGGATGCGCTGAAGTAAATCACGGAGCAACCGTTCTGCAGAAGCTCTTTGGCGATACATCCCGACAAAAAACTTTTTCCGGTTCCTACTGTACCATAAAAAAAGAGATTGTGGTAGTCTTGTTTGAAGTTTTGTACAAATTTTTGGCACAATGCAACAGCAGACTGAAAACGTTGCAAGTCTTCCCCGCCATAGTACTCATAGGAAAGAGTGGAAAAATTCTCTTTTTCAATCATATCCCGGATGTTGGACTGGGAGTAAAGGATATCAAGTTCCTGACTGCGGAAACAATGGCATTTTTCTTTTGCTCCGTTTTCGGAGGAAACAAAGCCGGTATCGCGACAATCCGGGCAGGTATAAACCGGCTCCAGATAATCGGGAGTAAAGCCTGCCGATATAAGGAGCGCCTGTCGCCTTTCTCTAAGTTCGGCGAGCTGAACGCGTAACCGTTCGGAAGCGGTATCATCGCCGGAAAGAAGCTGCCGTGCAGCATTTGCGGAAAGAGAAGCAACGGAATCCTCCAAGTCTCTGTATTCGGGAAGCTGTTCGTAGACCTGACTGCGGCGCTCGTTCAGCAGATGTCGGTTGATGTCCCGCGTTCTTTCGTATCCGCGTATAATAGATTCGTATTGCGTGTTGGTGAGTGCCACTGTAATTCTCCTTAAAAAGGTAGTTTTAAGCAGAGCTTAACTGCTCTGTCAATTGCTGAGCAATTCTTTTTCCAATGCTTCAAAGTCGTAGGTGTTCTGGGTGAACTGGTTGAAGCGGTTGGTGTATTGCCTGGGCGAGGAACTGCCGGCCTGTCCGGTCTGATTGCGCTTTTTCAGGCGGTGTGCCTCATCGATTTTTAAAATATCTGCTTTCTGCTGGACGTGCTGCTCGTGCCAGCTGCGCAGGAGCGCATCGGCGTATTTAAAGCGGTTGGAGTTTACTGCCAATACAGTGCGGTGGCAGGCCTCCAGAATAATATCCTTGGAGAAGCAAAAATCCACGGTCCAGCGGGTGATGTAGCCAAGCTCAGCGTCGGTAGGCATATTGCTGCTTCCCAGAGCTTTTATAATATCGTAGACATCTTTGCTGTATCTTCCGGCAGACTGCATTGCCTGCTCGGGGGTGGTGATGCCTTGCTCCGCCCAGGAAACAGCAACCTTTTCAATATATTTAAAATCTCTTTTGCCGCGATCAACGCAGTATTGCAGAAGGTAGTCGATTAAATCGTCCGAGAAGTGAAGGACATCGGTAAAGTAAAGGATGGACTTCATCTCGCCGGGAGTTAAAGGTCTGCCGATGTAGGTTTCGGCGATAAACAGAAGCTGTGCCGTACTCTCGTGATTCTTAAACTCGCGCAGGCGGTCGGCAGAGTACTGAGGCTTCTCAAAAGACGGTGCCTGCGGTTCGGTGTATCCGTTATATCCGGCAGATGCACGGGAATCGCCGGATCCCACAGAAGCCCCTACGGGTTCCCGGGTGGTTGCGGAAAAAGATTCCGCGTCAGGAGAAAGGGAAACGGCAGAACCCACCGCAGCGGTGGGAACCGAGGTTGCAACGGCGATGGACGCTGCTGCAGGGTCGGGCAAGGGCACAAAAGAAGATGCGTTTGCGGATTTCCCTGCGCCGGAGGTTTCCTCTAAATCCCGAATCCGGATGCCGACCAGAGCCTTATTGCGGTCGAAATCCAAATCGAGAAGCTGATTCTTTTCCCAATATTTTAAAGCACGAATCACATCCTTTTCCGTATGATTAAACTTGTCCGCCATATCGGACACACTGGTAGCCTGGCGGGCGTTCATCATGCGGAGAAGATACAGATATATCTTGAGCTGTGCGTCGTTAGCATCCCCCATATATTCATCGATAAAAAGATTGGACACAACAGTGGAATTCACATGATTATCCTTGTAAATTGTCAAACGTGCCATAGGTAACACTTCCCTCTTCTATATAAATCCGCGCAGGGGCTCCCCGCGCAGTAGACCAAGTATAGCATAAGGGTTTTGAAAAAGAAATAGGCATTTTCCCGAAAGGAAGACAGGCGGAAAAATGGGCATAAAATGTGAAAAATGTGGATACTGTGGATAAAAATACCGGACCAAAAACAAAGCCTGAATCTGTCAAGAATTTGTGGCATAATTTGTCAGAAACTTATCCACAGAAAAAAATAAAATATCCACAGATAGGAAACGGGATTTTCTCCGCCCTGTCTGTGGATATTGTGGAAAACTAAATTCCGAGGAGATTTTCTCCGATTTTAAGCACATCACCGGCGCCCATAGTTATCAACAAATCTCCGTTTATGCAATTTTCCAATAAGAAATTTTCGATTTCATCAAAAGTAGGGAAGTAATAGCACTCCTGTCCGAGGACTTCGATTTCGGCCTTCAGAGTTTCGGAGCTGATGCCCAGGTGATCTGTTTCGCGGGCAGCATAGATATCTGCTAAAACAACCTTGTCGGCATAGGTCAGCGCCTGAGCAAATTCTTTCAAAAAGGCCTTGGTGCGGGTGTAGGTATGAGGCTGGAAAACACACCAGAGAGTTTTGTGAGGATATTTCTGCGCGGCCTGCAGTGCGGCAGAAATCTCCGAAGGGTGGTGAGCGTAGTCATCAATCACGTTTACGCCGCCGATGCAGCCCTTGTACTCAAAGCGGCGGTCTGCTCCGGTAAAGGAGGCCAGTGCCGCAGCGGTAGTGTCGGGAGAAATTTCCAGATAATCCGCAAGAGCGATGGCTGCAAGGGCATTGAGAATATTATATTCTCCGGGAATCTTTAAAGAAATTTCCCGTTCGGAGCCGTTGTGACCGTGTACGGTAAAACGGGGATGACCAAAGTCATTGTACTCTAAATTCGTAGGATAGCAGTCGGAGGAGGAATCCATGCCGAAGGTGATTACGCGGCACTTTAAGCCTTCCGTAATCTCGGAGATATTTTCCACGGCACTTCCGATAATCAGGCAACCGTCCTCGGGGAGGAGTTGGGCAAACTTCCGAAAGGAGGCGCGGATATCCGATAAATCCTTAAAGAAATCCAGGTGGTCTTCTTCTATATTGAGGATTATTCCGATTTTCGGGAAAAAGCTCAAGAAGCTGTTTGTATATTCGCAGGCTTCCGTAACAAAGTAGCCGGAGTGCCCGATGCGGATGTTACCGCCGATCTTTTTCAGTACACCTCCGATGGAGAGGGTGGGGTCTGTGTCTGCGCCCAGCAGTATTTCGCTGACCATGGAGGTGGTTGTGGTTTTGCCGTGAGTTCCGCTGACGGCGATAGGAGTATCGTACTGCTTCATCAGTTGTCCCAGAAGCTGGGCTCTGGTCAGACAGGGAATCTGCTTTTCATGGGCTGCCACATACTCGGGGTTGTCGGGATGGATGGCACTGGTGAATACAACCAAATCCAAATCATCCGTAATATTCTCTGCCCGCTGTCCATAGAATACAGTAATTTCCTTCTCTTCCAGCCGCTCGGTGAGAGCACTTCTGGAACGGTCGGAGCCGGACACCTTAAAGCCTGCGTCCGCAAGAATTTCGGCAAGACCGCTCATGCTGACTCCGCCGATGCCTACAAAGTAGACGGAGCAGGGGGTGTTAAAGTCTATCTGATACATATGCTTCCCTTCTTTCATTCTGCCATGTTATTTCTAAAGTAATAGTATTGCCCAAATAATGGAAAAGTGATTACATAATTCATTATATACAGATGCGTTACAAAAAACAAATATAAATTGCGAAGCAACATGGCATAGTCGCTTTATTCGGGGCGGGAGACGGCAGTGGGTACTGCCGCTGCGAAGAGGGTGTCTATGATATGGTACAGATTGTATGGGGAATTGTACAAAAACACGGTGAATAATTGAGTGAAAAAGAATAATCCATGGCACAAATTAACAAAAAAAGAGGATAAAAACGGTAATATATGTAAATTTTGGAGAGAAAAAACGTAAAAAATCAAATTATTATGTCGATAATTGTTTCTTTTTACATATCTGTATGCTATAATAATAGCGCATTAATATCTAAAATGATAAGACAAGCTGAGGTGATGACATGATTAAGAAAGAAATGATAGCCATGCTTTTGGCGGGCGGACAGGGAAGTCGGTTGGGTGTGTTGACCTCCAAGGTGGCAAAACCTGCCGTAGCTTTCGGAGGAAAATATCGTATCATTGATTTTCCTCTTTCTAATTGTATCAATTCAGGCGTGGATACGGTAGGTGTCCTGACACAGTACCAGCCTTTGCGTCTGAATACCCACATCGGAATCGGTATTCCGTGGGATCTTGACCGGAATATAGGCGGTGTTACCGTTTTGCCGCCCTATGAAAAGAGCAGTAACAGTGAATGGTATACAGGAACTGCGAATGCGATTTATCAGAATCTGGAGTACATGGAAAGCTTTAATGCGGAATATGTGCTGATTCTTTCCGGTGACCACATCTATAAGATGGATTATGAGGTGATGTTGGACTTCCATAAGGCGAATAATGCGGAAGTTACCATCGCAGTTATGCCTGTTCCCATGGAGGAGGCCAGCCGTTTCGGTATCATGATAACGGATGAGAACAAGCGGATTACGGAGTTTGAGGAAAAACCGGAGCATCCAAGAAGCAATCTGGCAAGTATGGGTATTTACATCTTTAACTGGAAGACGCTGAAGGAGGCGCTGATTGCCATGGCGGAGCAGCCTGCTTTGGACTTTGGTAAGCATGTAATTCCCTATTGCCACGAAAAGGGCGCACCGCTGTATGCGTACGAGTTTACCGGCTACTGGAAGGATGTGGGAACTTTAAGCTCCTACTGGGAAGCAAACATGGAGCTGATTGACATTGTTCCCGAGTTCAATCTGTACGAGGAATATTGGAAGATTTATACGAGAAGCGAGATTCAGCCGCCTCAGTATTTCTCTGAGAACAGTGTTGTGGAACGCAGTATTATCGGCGAGGGCAGCGACATCTACGGCGAGGTATATAATTCCGTTATCGGTTGCGGTGTTACCATCGGTAAGGGAACCGTGGTGCGGGATTCCATCATCATGAACCAGACCGTAATCGGCGACGGATGTGAGCTGTACAAGGCAATCGTTGCGGAGAATGTTGTTGTGGGCAACAATGTCCGCCTGGGTATCGGTGAGGAAGCGGAAAACGAGAAGGCGCCGCATATCTACAACCACGGTATCGTAACAGTGGGTGAAAAGAGTGTGATTCCCGATGGCGTTACCGTAGGAAAGAACTCTGTAGTAGCAGGAGTAACCACGGCGGAGGATTATCCTGATTCCGTGCTGGCAAGCGGTAAAAATATTATTAAGGCAGGTGAGTGACGTGAGAGCAATCGGAATTGTTTTGGCCGGCGGTAACAATCACAGGATGCGCGAGCTTTCTCAAAAGAGAGCTATCTGTGCCATGCCTGTGGCAGGAAGCTACCGCAGTATAGATTTTACATTAAGTAACATGTCCAATTCCCATATCCAGAAGGTGGCAGTGCTGACTCAGTACAATGCCAGAAGCCTGAATGAGCATTTAAGCTCCTCCAAGTGGTGGGATTTCGGACGTAAGCAGGGTGGTCTGTTCGTGCTGACGCCTACCGTAACCGCGGACAATACCAACTGGTATCGCGGCACGGCAGATGCTATCTACCAGAATCTGACCTTCTTAAAGAACAGCCATGAGCCCTATGTGGTAATTGCGTCGGGCGACGGCATCTACAAGATGGACTACAATAAGGTGCTGGAGTATCATATTGAGAAAAAGGCTGATATTACGGTGGTATGCCGGGATATGGAGCCGGGAACTAACATCGAGCGCTTCGGAACCGTTTGTATGGACGAGGACGGCCGCATTACGGAAATCGAGGAGAAGCCTCTTCAGGCAAAGACCAATACCATTTCCTGCGGCGTGTATGTACTTCGCCGCCGTCAGCTGATTGAGATGATTGAGAAGTGTGCCGAGGAGGACAGGTACGATTTCGTACGGGATATTCTCATCCGGTATAAGGATATCAAGCGGGTTTACGGCTACAAGATGCAGGAGTTCTGGAGAAATATCGCATCTGCGGAGGATTATTTCAAGACCAATATGGAATTTTTAAAACCGGAGGTCAGAGACTACTTCTTCAAGCAGTATCCGGATGTGTACTCAAAGGTGGACGATTTGCCGCCTGCAAAGTACAACCCGGGTGCACAGGTAAGGAACAGTCTGGTTTCCAGCGGCTGTATCGTAAACGGTGTGGTTGAGAATTCCGTGATTTTCAAGAAGAGCTACATTGGTAACAACTGTGTGATTAAAAACTCCATTATTCTGAATGATGTCTACATCGGGGATAACACCCGGATTGAAAACTGTATTGTGGAGAGCCGTGATACGCTCCGGGCAAACTCTACCTATATCGGCGAAGAAGGACAGATTAAGATTGTGGTGGAGAAAAACGAAAGGTATTCGTTCTAAGCGGGAAGACTTCGTCCCGGCAATATGTATAAGGGTGAACGTCGTGTGAAAGGGGGACTGCAAAAATGCAGATTACAGATGTTCGGGTGAGAAAAATCACCAAAGAGGGGAAGATGAAAGCGGTTGTGTCCGTGACCATCGATGATGAACTTGCGGTGCATGACATTAAGGTAATTGAAGGAGACAGAGGTTTATTTATAGCAATGCCCAGCAGAAAGACGGCTGAGGGGGAGTATCGTGATATTGTACATCCCATCAGCCCGGCTGCCCGAGAAAATATCCAGCGGATTATCCTGGAAAGCTATGAAAAGGCTGTGTCCGAGCTTGCGGAGGAGTAAAAGTGCATTGGCGTATCTGTCAAAAAAGTAACGGAAAAACAGGACAGATTTTAACCAAAATTTAGCATTTTAAACATCCCCGAGGTAAAAATATAAAAAATCAAATAAAAAATCTTGCTTTTTTTGTGCGATTGGTATATACTGTGAAAGTACTTACATATTTTGCGTTGTGTAAGTGACAAAATCTATCGCTTTTAAAAAGCAAACAGGAGGAAAAAATGAAGAAGAGCAAAGTATTATCTGTTGTTACTTCCGCTACTCTGGCAGCTTCTATGCTGTTGGCAGGATGCGGCGGTAGCGAGACTCCTGCTAGCACCGCTTCCAGCAGTGCAGCAGCTTCCAGCAGCGCAACTGCTTCCAGCAGTGCAGCAGCAACCGAGCCGGAAAGCAATCTGCTTCCCGCTTTGAGTGCAGATGAGCAGGGTAAGCCCTCTCACTTGACCACTCCCAGAAGTAACTATGTTGAGTATCCTTACGCAGACGGTGCAGGCGTTAAGCTTCAGTACTGGATGGCAGTTCCCGGAAACGTATCTAAGAACCCCGCAACTGCAGACTCCGTACAGAACACCCAGTGGGCACAGCTGTGGCAGGAGAAGACCGGTATCGAAGTTGAGTTCATTGGACCCACTTCCGATACTTCTACCGCTTTCAACCTGATGACCACCAGCACCAAGTTGCCTGACATCATCGAGTGGGAGTGGACCAACGGATACGCAGGCGGCCCTGCAGCAGCAGAGAGCGACGGCGTTCTGATTTATCTGGATGAGTTTATTACTCCCGACGGTCCTGCAGCAGACTTGTGGCAGTTCCTTCAGGATAACCCTACTCTGGACAAGGCAGTTAAGACTGATGACGGTCATTACTACACTTTCCCCTTCACCCGTGGTGATGCTTACCTGCAGACCACTTCCGGTCCTATCGTTCGTGCTGATATCATCAAGGCTGTAGGTCTGGATATCGATAAGATTAAGACCATCGACGATTGGACAGATATGTTGACCAAGTTCAAGGAGTACGGTATTGAGAAGCCTCTGACCACTCAGAACTGGGCTAACCTGCAGCAGCTGTGCTTGAGCGCTTATAACGTTCGTGGCGGTATGTATGTAGATTTCGAGACCGGTAAGGTTAAGTATGGTAACATTGAGGAAGGCTACAAGCAGTGGCTGGCTCAGATGGTAGCTTGGAAGGATGCAGGTCTGTTGGATAAGGATATCCTGACCAACGACTCTAAGGTTCGTCAGGCTAACATGCTGACCTCTAAGGAAGTTTCCGAGAAGCCTATCTCTGCAATGACCTATGGTGCAGGTGGTGGACAGATCGGTACCTGGAACCAGGCAGCTTGGAAAGAGCCCGATGCTTACGGCGCTGAGTACGAGTTGACCGGTATTCAGTTCCCTGTTTTGAAGGCTGGTGATGAGATTCACTACGCTGGTGGTTCTACTGACTACGCTATCTCCTCTTCTTCTCACGCAGTAATTACTGCTGACTGTGAGAACCCTGAGGTTGCTGCAGCATTCTTGAACTTCTGCTACAGCGAGGAAGGTCACAAGATCATCAACTTTGGTATCGAAGGAACCGACTACACCATGGACGCTGACGGCAACATGACCTATGATGATTGGATCATGAACAACCCCGATGGTCTGGCTATCGCAGTTGCAATGGCTAACAAGGGTCGTGCTAACATGTCCGGTGCTTTCTGCCAGGATCCTAACTACATCAAGGCTTACTGGGCAACCGAGCAGCAGACCAGAGCACTTCATATGTGGAATGATGAGACCGATGTACAGATGACCATCATGCCTCCTGTAACTCTGACTCCCGATGAGGCAGATGATTACAAGAGAATCATGGCTGACATCGATACCGCTTCCAAGGAGTTCTACTCTGCAGTATTTACTGGCGAGAAGAACCTGGATGCTGATTGGGATGCATTCGTAGCTCAGATCGAGGGCATGGGCATTGCTGATGCTATCGCTATCGAGCAGGCAGCTCTGGATCGTTTCAACGCTAGATAATCTGCTTTGAATTAAGAACTGAGATATATAGTGAAGGGTCTGCTGCTGCAAATGCAGTGGCAGACCTTTTTACTTTCAATATCCTAGGAGGAATTGTAAATGAAGAATAACAAGGCTTCAGCACCGGTGAAGATTGATAAAAAAGCTGCCCGGGCGCGCGCGTGGAAACAGGTGAAGAAGAATAAAGCAATTTATTTGATGATTTTACCTGTTATTATTTATTACATTTTGTTCCATTATAAGCCTATGTATGGTGTTATCATCGCTTTCATGGATTACAGTCCCAGAAAGGGTGTTTTGGGAAGTGAGTGGGTAGGTCTTGAGCATTTCATGGATTTCTTCGGCGGTTACTATTTCTGGCGTTTGCTGAGAAATACGTTGAAGCTGAGCTTCGCTACTTTGCTCATAGGTTTCCCGGTACCTATCATACTGGCGCTTCTTATTAACGAGTTGAACAACAAGAAGTTTTCCAAGATGGTACAGACCATTACATACATGCCCCACTTCGTATCTATGGTCGTACTGTGTTCCATGATTCGTCAGTTTATCGGTTCTAACGGTTTCATTACTCACTTCTTTACCTTGTTTGGTTATAACGGCGATAATATGCTGTCCCATGGTGAGTTCTGGATACCTATGTACGTTATTTCCAATATCTGGACCGGTGCAGGTTGGGGTTCCATTGTATACCTTGCAGCACTGACCAGTATTGACTCCCAGCTGTATGATGCGGCTAAGGTAGACGGTGCAAACAGATGGAAGCAGACGGTTCATGTAACCTTCCCTTCAATTCTGCCTACTATCGTTATTATGCTGATCATGAGAGTTGGTCAGATCATGGGTGTTGGTTCTGAGAAGACCATTCTGTTGTACAACGAAGGTATTTACGAGGATGCAGATATCATCTCCTCATACGTTTATCGTCTGGGTCTGATTAGCCGAGAGTTTTCTTTTTCGACTGCGGTTGGTCTGTTTAACTCGGTTGTAAACTTTATCCTGGTTATTATTGCTAACAAGATTAGTAAGAAGACCACGGAAACAAGCTTGTGGTAAGGAGGAAAGAAGATGGCTAAAAAAGATAAAGATTTATTGGACTCCAGCCCCAAGGTAAAAAAGAGCCGTGGTGAGCGTATTTTTAATGTATTTAATATCTGCTTCATGATTTTGTTCATGATAGTATGTATTTATCCTTTCTGGTACGTAATTTGTGCATCCTTCAGTAGAAGTACTCTGTTGATGGGTGACCAGTCTGCGATTATGTTGCCTCTGGGATGGAGTACATCCGCATATGAGCATGTATTTAATACCCCTACTATTTGGCGTGGTTATGGTAATACCATCATCTACGTTGGTGTAGGTACCGCAATTAACATCTTCATGACGCTGCTTGCTGCTTACTTCCTTTCCAGAAAGAATCTTCCCGGAAAGACCTTTGTAACTGTCATGATTATGTTTACCATGTACTTCTCCGGTGGTATGGTTCCCGCTTACCTGAATATTCAGGAGTTGGGTCTTTACGATACCCGTTGGGCGCTTTTGATTCCCGGAGCACTGAGTACTTATAACCTGATTATCATGAGAACTGCTATGTCCGGCGTGGATGACTCCCTGACAGAGTCTGCGATGCTTGACGGTGCGGGTCATATGACAATTCTGTGGAAAATCCTTGTTCCTCTGACAAAGGCAACTATCGCAGTACTGGTTCTGTACTATGGTGTTGGTCACTGGAACGCATGGTTTAACTCCATGATTTACCTGGAAGATAAGACGAAGCAGCCTCTGCAGCTGGTATTGAGACAGATATTGATTTTGTCCGATATGTCTGATGCGGGTATTGGTGGTGATGATATGGAAATGCTTTCCGAAACCATCAAGTATGCTACGATTATCGTTTCCACAGTGCCTATCCTGGCATTATATCCTTTCCTGCAGAAATACTTCACGAAGGGTGTTATGGTTGGTGCTGTAAAGGGCTAATAAAAAACATGAAAATCACAAGGCACCTGAGGTTACTCGGGTGCTTTGTTTTTTGCATTATGGAAAAATCGGTGTCGCACTCATGTGAAGGCTTTTCCGTAATGAAAAATGCTTCGTGGAGGTATGCGTTGCATGTAAGGAGTGTCTTTACATGATATCAGATGTTTTGTCCTATAATCCTTTTTGTTATGTGATGTCAGGTGTTTTGCTGTATGATGTCAGGTGTTTTTGGGTTGACAGGAAATGTTATATTGGTGAAAATAAATATGAGACTTCCTGTAAATCTAAAATATCGATATTTGGTATTGAGGCTAACTTGATGTAGGAGTGCGAGTGCCTGTTGATATAGGAATTGAGGATACTGTGCTTGCGAATATAGAAGCCTGAGGTATAAAATTGGAAGATATCGGGCTTGAAAATACAGAGAAAGGTGGAGCGTGAAATGAATAAGGAGATTTTGCTTTGCAGAGAAGATTTTAAGGATTTTTCGATAGGAGAATTTCCTTTTGATCCGGAGCATACCGCAACGGGAGAGTATCATTATATTGTTGAGGAAGGGTATCGCGGCAATTGGGTAGATCAGGTTTGCAATTACACCTATAACGGAACAGGTCCCAGCTGGATTATTACAGAACTGGATGGCGTTCATTATATGGAATCCATGCGAATCGAAAAGAATCGTCCCCATAGAATGTTTCCGACCTTGGAAACAGGCGAGAAGCTTTGGAAAAATTATATTGCCTCGGTGCAAATTCAACGCTTGTCACAGAAGGGCTTGGCGGGTATTGCCTTCTATATGAACAATAGTATTGATACGTTGGTTTTTGCGTTAGCGGATAAAAATCGTGCGGAGCTTCATTACAGACATAAGGAGGAAATCATTCCGATTGCTTCCACGGAGTTTGTGCACGATTGTGATGCGTTGTATACGTTGACTGTGGATTGCAACGAGTCCTGTGTAGAGTGCTTTGTGGACGGCGTAAGGGTGCTGAATGTTGATGCAACAGTACTGCAAGGTTTCGTGTGCGACTATTCAGATGATGGGACCGTGCAGAAAGATACTGCGCAGGAGCCGAAAGACGGTGCGGTGCGAGGAGAGGCGTTGGGACTTTGCGAGGCGTTGAGCGAGAAGCAGTGCCGTGAGGTTTCCGCGGTCTTGCAGCGCGGCGGTAAAATTGGTATTACTGCGGACTGCCCTACGAGATTTACGAATGTAGCAGTGTATATTTCCGAGGAAGAACAGACGGCTCTGGAGGGCAGAAAGCAGAGTGCTGCGGAAAAAGAGACCGCGGAAATGATAAAGCACCCTAAGATGAAGCTTTGGAAGAAGCTGGATTTAGGCAACTTCGGAACCTCTCGTCAGGTGCGCTTCGGACATCTGACCGGGACAGAGCAGTGGTTTGTTGTGCTGGCGCAGATGCAGAAGAGAGTCAGCAGAGATGCATACGGGTTTATCAGCTGCTTGACTGCGATGGACTTAGACGGGAACGTGCTTTGGCAGTTGGGTGAGCCGTCGGAAAACAGCAGAAAGCTGGGAAAGGTTTCCGCAGATATGCCTTTTCAGGTGTATGACATTGACGGTGACGGCAAAGATGAGGTTATTGTAGGAAGGAATTTTGAAATTCAGATTTTGGATGGTGCAACCGGGGCGGTAAAGAAGTCCGTCAAGACGCCTTTCTCCGATGATGAGGACAGTGCTATTATCGGCATTCCCTTTAATACATATGCCTTTGAACGTATCAACCCGGACGGCATCCGCATTTGTAATTTCCGCGGTAAGGAGAGGCCTGCGGATATTCTGATTAAGGACAGATATTGCAGGGTGTATGCGTTGGATGAGAATTTGAATCTTTTGTGGAAGTATCGCAGCGATAAAAATACAGGTCACTGTCCGCTACCCGTGGACATTAACGGTGACGGCAGAGACGAGGTTTTGGTGGGATATAATATGCTCAGTGCAGACGGCGAGAAGCTTTGGACTTATCCTATTGATGCAGACCATACAGATGAAATCGTGGCCGGAAAATTCCGCGGCGATGGAGAGGGATATTTTGCCTGTGTTTCCGGTACGGAGGGCTTTTTTATCGGAGATTTTAAAGGAAATATTATTTCCCGGGATTTCATCGGTCATGCACAGAGAGTCAGTGTTGCACGTTATTGCGAGGGAAGCGAGAAATTCCAGCTTGCAGTTACTAACTTCTGGGGGCATCAAGGTGTCATTTATCTGTATGATGCGGATGGTAACCAGATATGGGAAACTGAGAATGAGATGAACGGCAATCTTGTAACGCCGGTGAACTGGGACGGAACCGGAACGGAAATGATCCTTACCAATGCGGACGCGAAGAAGGGCGGACTATTGACCGGCGAGGGCGTACGTGCAGTCGCGTTTCCGGAAGACGGACACCCTACGCTTTGCTGTGAGGCGATTAACCTGTTTGGGGACGAGAGGGAGGAACTTGTTTGCTGGGATTATAAGAGCATGTATATTTATACACAGGAGGATAATCCTAAGCCCCAGACCTATCGCCCGATAAAGTTCCCTCATTACAATGCATCCAACTACCGGGGCGAATATGCATATCCGGATGAAAGCTACCTGAAGTTTTAGGGGAATTTTGATAAGCAAATTATTTCCTGGTTTCCGGAAGGAATCGAAGATACGGAAGGGATTGAAAATACGTAAGGGAACGGACTGCTGTGGGAGATTGATACACCGGAGTGAAATGGGAGTGCTGATGCGTGGAGTGCGACGGGAAGGCAGAAGATGCCGGAATGAAATGGGGGCCGTAGGAGTACTGATGCGTGGAGTGTGATGGGAAGACTGAAGATGTTACAATAAATCGGAGGTATCGCAGGAAGACCGGCAGCATTGGAAGAGACCGGGAACGCTGCAGAAAAATAAGGAAGTATCGACCATTTGAAACTCTGCGGCATCGTAAACTTACAAAAAAACTTTTTTAGCTGCCGGAAAGAGGGGGAAAACTCAATGCCCGGCAGCTAAAAATTTGCAGAATTAGGAATTTGGATGCTGAATAGAAGGCACTTCGAATTGGGCGTCTATATTTTGGAAAATAAATCATTCTAGGTGTTTTGGGAGAAATGTGAAAAATCAGTATTTTTATACAGATTCCACAAGCAAAACGGTAGATTATTCCATGGAAAAGTGATATTATATTTAGCGGAGTGTGCTTCCGTAAAAGGGAAGTAGACGACAGATGCCGGTAACAAAAAAGCAGGATATTAGAAGACTAAGGCAAGAGTGCGACAAGAGCCAAGACAAGCACAAAAGCATAAATGAATGTCGGAATGAAAGTAAGAGCGTTGTCAGGGACAAAAAAGTAACAAGAAAAAAGTAAAGCAAAAAACAACAAAACAATAAAGCAAAAAACAATAAAGCAAAAAACAATAAAACAATAAAACAATAAAACAGGAGATGCGTATGATTAACAGAAAAGAATTGATTGACGGTCACAATCCTATATTAACCGAAGCAGATAAGGCATCGGCGCTGACCGTGGGAAACGGAGAGTTTGCGTTTACTGCGGATATTACCGGATTGCAGACTCTTTACGGGGAATATGATGTACTGCCTCTTTGTACCATGGCTCAGTGGGCATGGCACACAAAGCCCGTAAGCGAGGAGCGATATGCTTATACGCTGGATGATTTGGTGATGACGGAGTATGATGATTGCACCGGCAGACATGTGGTATATCCCAAGAAGAAAATGCCAGGTAATGAGGACGTGTATAACTGGTTGCGTGAGAATCCTCATAAGCTGAATCTGGCGTCAATCGGATTCCTTTGGAAAGGGGAGACGATTACGGAGGCGCAGCTTTCCGATTGCAAACAGGAGCTGAAGCTGTACGAGGGTGTGCTGGTAAGTGAGTTTAAGATTAACGGCGTAGCTTGTCGTGTGGAGACGGCCTGCCATAATCAGGGTAAGGATATGCTGGGCTTTGTGGTGGAAAGTGATGCACTTGCTGCAGGCGATTTGACAGTAGAGATGCGCTTCCCTTACGGCTCTCCTAAGATTTCCGCATCTGATTGGGAAAGTGGCGAACTACATAAAACAGAAGTAATCAATGAAAACGCGGGTGGCTGTACCCTGCGCAGACAGTTGGATAAAGATGTATATTTTATTGGTGTAAAAGCTGATGGTACGATTGCGACAGTGCCTGCAGAGCATAAGGTGCAGGTAAAGGCGTCCGGTAATGTGCTGAACCTGATGATTGCTTTCGGAACAGAGGAAGCGAAGGCAGCAACGGAAGGAACAGAAGCGGTTTTTGAAGCAAGCCGCGCAGGCTGGAAGAATTTCTGGGAGAAGGGCGGAATTATCCGTCTGAACCAAAGTAAGGACGAGAGAGCGTGGGAACTGGAGCGCAGAATTATTCTGTCCCAGTACCTTATGGCGGCAAACTCCAGCGGTTCCACACCGCCTCAGGAGACCGGACTTACCTGTAACAGCTGGTACGGAAAGATGCATCTGGAGATGTATCTGTGGCATTGTGCATGGCTGCCTCTTTGGAACCAGTGCGATTTGCTGGAAAGAAGCTTGAAGTGGTACAGGGAGCATATTCCCGAGGCGAGCGAAAACGCAGCACGCAACGGTTATAAGGGTGCAAGATGGCCGAAGATGATTGCGACGGAGGGCATCGATTGTCCTTCTCCTATTGCGCCTCTGCTTGTTTGGCAGCAGCCTCATATTATTTATATGCTGGAAATGATGTACCGTCGTTTGGGCGAGGAGTCCGTGCTTACGGAGAATTGGCAGCTGATCGAAGAAACTGCTGAATTCATGGTAGACTTCGTTGTTTGGAATGAGGAAAAGGGCTGCTACGATATCTGTGCACCGGTAATTCCCGTGCAGGAATGCCATAAAGAAATGGATGTACTGAATCCGGCTTTTGAGGTTGAATACTGGCGCGAGACGTTGAAGATGGCTGTAAAATGGGCGGAGCGTCTTGGCAAGACTCCTAATCCTAAGTGGCTTGAAGTGGCGGAGCACATGGCTGAGCTGACCCAGGAGAATGGTGTGTATCTGGCACATGAGAAGTGTCCGACCACCTTTACGGAGTTTAATAAGGATCATCCTTCCATGCTGGGAGCATACGGCTTAATCGACAGTGACAGAATCGATAAAGAAGCGATGCGTAAGACCATGTACCTTGTAGAGGAATGCTGGAATTATCCCACTCTTTGGGGCTGGGATTTCGCGGTGATGGCGATGACTGCAGTAAGATTGAACGAGCCTGAAAAGGCCATTGAGCTGATTTTGAAGGACACCTTGAAAAACTGTTACTTAAAGAGCGGTAACAACATGCAGATCAGCAGAGCGGATTTACCGCTGTATCTGCCCGGAAACGGTTCCCTGCTGTTGGCGGCGGCAGCCATGACGGCAGGCTATGAGGGGTGTGACAGAGAGACTCCCGGTTTCCCGGATAATGGTCAGTGGACTGTAGAATTCGAAAATATCGATAAATTGCCCTAGGAAGCACTCCTGTGGACATGGCGAAAAGGGAAAAACACCGGTGAAATTCGGTGCAAGAAGCCCCTTGCGGACCTGGCAAAAGAGGAAAACACCGGTGAAATTCGGTGCAAGAAGCCCCCTGCGGACGTGGACAGAAAGAGCCGTGAAGCAACGGGAAAGGAACCGTGAGGTCACGGGAAAAAGAAGGATGAAAAAATAAAATCGGAGGATTCCCATGAAAAATGTGGATGTAAAATTGCCGGAGATTCCGGAGAAGCAGTATGTGATTACAGAATATGGTGCGGTGAGCAACGGAAAGGTTTCCAATACCAAGGCGATTGCTGCGGCGATTGAGGCTGCGTCTGCGGCGGGCGGCGGAACCGTTGTAATTCCTGCCGGTGTATGGCTGACCGGTCCCATTGAATTAAAGTCCAATATCAGACTGCATGCGTGCCGCGGTGCACTTGTAATGTTTGATAAAAATTCTGAGGAATATCCGGTATTTCTGGCGGATTATGAGGGTCAGCCCAGAATCCGTACAGTGTCCCCGATTCATGCAAGAGAGGCTGAGAACATTGCGATTACCGGCGAGGGAATCTTTGACGGTAACGGGCAGAAATGGCGCCCCTTAAAGGAAATGAAGGTGACCTCCAAGCATTGGAAAAAGTGTCTGGAGGAGAGCCCTTATGTATTACAGGGCAAGGAGTGCGGCATCTGGATGCCTACGGAAAGTATCTATAAGGGTGCTTTGGCGGGAGAGCCGAATGTACTTGCGCCCGACGCGGATATTGAGGCGGCTTTGAAAAAGGCTTCGGAGCATTATGATTATTACAGACCGGTTATGGTAAGCCTTGTAAAGTGTAATAAGGTGCTGATTGAGGGAGTTACCCTACAGAATTCTCCTGCGTGGAACGTACATCCCCTGTTCTGTACAAACCTGACTATCCGCAATGCAACCATCCGTAACCCTTATTATGCACAGAACGGTGACGGTTTGGATTTGGAATCCTGTGCAAAGGTGCATATCCATGATGTAACCTTTGACGTGGGTGATGACGGTATCTGCATGAAGTCCGGTAAAAACGCTGTAGCAAGGAAGATTCCCGTGCCTACGGAGGATGTTTATATTCATGATTGCGTGGTGTATCACGGTCACGGCGGCTTCGTTGTGGGAAGCGAAATGTCCCGCGGCGTAAGACGTATTACGGTGGAAAATTGTACCTTTGTGGGAACGGATGTGGGTATCCGTTTCAAGAGCGCCATCGGCAGAGGCGGTGTGGTAGAGGATATCGACATCCGGGATATTTATATGACGGATATTGTGGATGATGCGGTTATTTTTACCATGGGTTATGTTCTGAATAACTCCGACGGTACGGATGAAAAGAATCCGGAGGACTTTGACAGGGAAGATATTCCGGAGTTCAAGGATATCCGTTTGAAGAATATCAACTGTATGGGCGCAAAGCGTGCCATCAAGATTGAAGGCTTGAAGCAGCTGCCTATCCATGATATCAGCATTGAGGACTCCTATTTCAAGGCAGAAATCGGTTATGTGGAAAAGTATGCCGAGAATATTATCATGAAGAACGTGGAAATCGAGGAAAGCGGAAAGTAAAGAAAAATGAAATTTTATCATATCACCGAGAGCCCTTTAAAAATCTATGGTCTGGCTGTGGCAGACAGGGAGAAGAGGCAGTTCTGGAAACTTCCGGCTGAAGCTCTGGAAAAATTTCCCGGCTACAGCTATCTGGGAAGAAGAACCGCAGGCGGCAGAGTACGCTTTGCGACCAATTCCGAAAACATTACCATTCGAATGACTCTGGCGGAGACGAAGGAGGATATTAACATTCCTCTGTCCGGCTCTGCGGGAGCTGATGTGTACGTGGGAACCGGACGGGACAGCGAATTTATCGGTTATATTGCGCCCGGCGAGCATCAAAAGGAAGAGATTTCTGTAGAAAAGAATTTTCGCAAGAAGGCAGAAATGCAGGTGGTTACCGTGAACCTTCCACGGAATGACCATTTATTGTCTATGGAAATCGGAGTAGATGAGGGTGCGGATATCAAGGAAGCTCCGGCGTACCGGCTAGAAAAACCTATGGTGTTTTATGGCTCCTCCATCACGGAGGGAGGCTGCGCTTCCAGAGCGGGTAACGCCTATACCAGCATCGTCAGCAGGTGGTTGGACGCCAACTACATTAATCTGGGCTTTTCCGGAAGTGCAAGAGGGGAGCTTGATTTTGCAGAGTATATTACGACTCTTGAGGATATGAGCGTATTTATTTATGATTACGACCATAATTCTCCTTCGCCGGAGCATCTGGCGGAGACCCATGAGCCTTTTTTTCAGGTGATTCGTGAGAAGTTTCCCACTCTGCCTATACTGATGATATCGAAACCGGATACGGATAAGAATCCGGTGGATTCCGAGAAGCGGGTGGAAGTAATTCGCCGTACCTACGAAAACGCCAAGGCAGCAGGTGACGACAGGGTATGGTTTATTGACGGACGGACACACTTCGGCAAGACCGGAAGAAGTGAGTGCACCGTAGACGGAACCCATCCCAACGCGTTAGGCTTTATGCGGATGGCGGAGAATGTTTACCCTGTGTTGGAGGAAATTTTAAACACATGTATATTATTGTAGGTCTGGGAAACTTTGGAAAGCAATATGATAATACAAGGCACAATGTAGGCTTTGTCACCATTGATATGCTGGCTGAGCAGGAAAATATTGCAGTTTTGGAGAAAAAGCATAAGGCCGTTATCGGAAAGGGAATTGTGGCAGGGCAGAAATGTATTCTGGCGAAACCTACCACTTACATGAATCTCAGCGGTGAGTGCGTCCGGGAACTGATAGATTACTATAAGTCGGACGAAACGACGGAGCTGATTGTGATTTCCGATGATGTGAGCTTGGACGTAGGACGGTTGCGTATTCGGAAAAAGGGAAGTGCCGGCGGTCATAACGGACTGAAAAACATTATTGCTCATCTGGGACATGATAATTTTATCCGTATTAAGATGGGCGTGGGAGAAAAGCCGAAGGGCTGGGATCTGGCGGACTATGTATTGGGCCGCTTTTCTGGGCCGGAGGGCAAAATGATGGAGGAGGCTGCGAAGCGTGCGGCGGATGCCATTCGCATGATTATTACCTCGGATGCGGACACGGCAATGAACGAGTTTAACAGTGCAAAAAGCGAGGAAAAATAAATGCAGGTGCTGTTGTCGCCGCTTGGTGAGCTGGCGGAATTTGAACATCTGAGGGAGACACTGAAAAAGGGCTGTGAATCCATTGCCCTGACGGGATGTGTGGACTCCCAAAAGCTTCATATGATTTACGGACTTAGCGATGGCTTTAGGATTAAAGTCATCGCTACTTATAATGATTTAAAAGCAAAAGAATTATATGAGGAATACAAATTTTATGACAGAAATGTCATGTTATATCCTGCAAAGGATTTAATCTTTTTTCAGGCAGATATTCACGGAAACCAGCTGGTAAAGGAGCGGGTAAAGACCTTGCGGAGACTGCTGGAGGGAAAGCCGGTTACAATTGTTACAACCTATGCTGCATTGATGAGTCCCATGGCTTTGTGGGATAGTGACAGAGATGTCATATATATGGACAGGGGTGGTACGATAGATGAAACGGAGCTTGCCCGCAGGCTGGTGGATTTCGGCTATGAGAAAACCTATCAGGTGGAAAGTCCCGGACAATTTTCCGTGCGGGGCGGTATTGTGGATATTTTCGACCTGACGGAGGAGAACCCGTATCGGATCGAGCTTTGGGGAGATGAAATCGAATCTATCCGAAGCTTTGATGTGCTCAGTCAGCGCTCCATTGAAAAGCTGGAGAGTATTTCGGTATTTCCGGCCACGGAATTTGTGCTGGATGAGGCGCGTCTGAGAAACGGTCTGAAGAAGCTGGAAGAGGAAGCGGCAAAGCAGGAAAAGCTGTTCCGCGATTCCTTCCGGACGGAGGAAGCTCATCGGATTTCCATACAGATGAAGGAGCTGCGGGAGCAGCTGGTAGAGTTTAAGAGCAAGGTGAATCTGGAGGGGTATATCCGTTATTTCTATGAGGATACCGTTACTATGCCTCAGCTTTTAAAGAATATGGCGGAGAAAAGCAGAGCGGTAAATGCGGGACCGGTGGTGTTTTTGGAGGAGCCGGCCAGGATTAAGGAGCAGGCCGCCGCGGTGGAATTGGAATTTCGGGAAAGCATGACCCAACGTGCAGAGAAGGGTTATATTCTGCCGGGACAGATGAACCTGCTTTACAGCGGTGAGGAGATTGCGGCGAAGCTTTTGTCTGCGGGAAGAGTGGTTACCGTTTCCACCATGGATACAAGAGGCGGGTATTTTAAGCCGGAAATCCGAGTGGATGTGTCGGCGCGCAACGTGGCTCCCTATAATAACAGTTTCGAAGCCTTAGTGAAAGACTTAAAGCAGTTTAAGCGGAAGGGGTACCGGGTACTTTTGCTGTCCGGCTCCCGTACGAGAGCGAAGCGTCTGGCAGAGGACTTGCGCGATCAGGAGCTGACTGCCGTATATACGGAAAACCCGCAGCGCGAGGTACAGCCCGGTGAGGTGGTGACCTACTATGGTCATGTAAACAAGGGCTTCGAGTACCCGATGTTAAAGTTCGTAGTGCTTTCCGAGACGGATATTTTTGGTGCGGAGAAGAAAAAGAAGAAGGCGAAAAAGCTTTATCAGGGTCAGAAGATAAAGGACTTTAACGAGCTCAAAATCGGAGACTACGTGGTACATGAAAGCCACGGATTGGGCATCTATCGGGGAATTGAAAAGGTAGAGATGTCCGGAGTAATCAAGGACTATATCAAGATAGAATACCGGGACGGCGGCAACTTGTATGTGCTTGCCACGGGCTTAGATGTGATTCAAAAATATGCTTCCTCCGAGGCGAAGAAGCCTAAGCTGAATAAACTGGGCAGCAAGGAATGGGAGAAAACAAAGACCCGTGTCCGCAGTGCTGTGGGTGAGGTGGCGAAGGATTTGGTAGAGCTTTATGCGGCGAGGCAGGCGGGGGAAGGATTTCCTTACGGACCGGATACAGTTTGGCAGAAGGAGTTTGAGGAAATGTTTCCTTTCGAGGAAACGGAGGATCAGCTGAATGCCATTGCGGAAACCAAGGCAGACATGGAAAGCACGAAAATCATGGATCGCCTGATTTGCGGTGATGTAGGCTACGGCAAGACGGAAATTGCCATCCGTGCGGCGTTTAAAGCGGTACAGGAGGGAAAGCAGGTAGTTTACCTTGTGCCGACCACAATCCTTGCGCAGCAGCATTATAACACCTTCCAGCAGCGTATGAAGGACTTCCCTGTACGGATAGAGTTGATGAGCAGATTCCGTTCCCCGGCGCAAATCAAAAAGACGGTGACGGATTTGCAAAAGGGTATGGTGGACATTGTCATCGGAACCCACAGAGTGCTTTCAGATGATGTGAAATTTAAGGATTTGGGACTTTTGATTATTGATGAGGAACAGCGCTTTGGGGTAGCCCATAAGGAGAAGATTAAGAAGCTGAAGGAAAACGTGGATGTGCTTACCCTAACGGCAACGCCCATTCCCCGTACCCTGCATATGAGCTTAATCGGAATCCGTGATATGAGCGTACTGGAGGAGGCGCCGGAGGACAGACTGCCCATCCAGACCTTTGTTTGCGAATATAACGAGGAGCTTGTGCGGGAGGCTATTGCAAGAGAACTGGCAAGGGGCGGTCAGGTTTATTATGTATATAACCGGGTGAATAATATCGCGGATGTGGCTTCCCAAATCGGGTTGCTTGTTCCTGAGGCGACAGTTGCCTATGCCCACGGGCAGATGAAGGAGCATGAGCTGGAAAAAATCATGCTGGACTTTGTGAACGGCGAAATTGATGTGCTGGTATCTACCACCATCATCGAGACCGGCCTGGATATTTCTAACGTAAATACCATGATTATCCACGATTCCGATAACATGGGACTATCCCAGCTTTATCAGCTGCGCGGACGCGTGGGGCGTTCCAACCGGACTGCCTATGCGTTCCTGATGTATAAGCGGGATAAGATGCTAAAGGAGGTTGCGGAGAAACGTCTCGCGGCGATCCGGGAATTTACGGATTTGGGCAGCGGCTTCAAGATTGCCATGCGCGATTTGGAAATCCGCGGTGCGGGCAATTTGCTGGGTGTAAGACAGCACGGTCATATGGAGGCGGTAGGATACGACCTTTACTGTAAGATGTTGAACGAGGCGGTGTTGACCTTAAAAGGGGTCAAGGTCACTACGGATTTCGACACCATAATTGATTTGGATGTGGATGCGTTTATTCCTCCCAGCTATATTGTAAATGAAGTGCAGAAGCTGGATATTTACAAGAGAATCGCGGGCATTGAGAATGAAAAGGAACGGGATGATATGAAGGATGAACTGTTGGACCGCTTCGGCGAAATCCCGAAGTCGGTAGACAATTTGCTGAGAATTGCCCTGATTCGGGTGAATGCCCACAAGCTGTATATGACAGAGGTGAAAGGAAAAAATCAGCGTATTACCTTTACCTTCCGCCCGGATGCAGCGATTGACGCCGTTAAAATCCCGGAATTTGTAAAGCGTCATTCCCAAGAGCTTTCCTTTACAGCCTATGGAACGCCCTTTTTTACCTATAAGTACAGGAAAACCGGACTGGTGGAAAAGGATGCGGAGCTGCTTCTGAATAAAACCGAGGAGCTCCTCGCGCAGATGCAGGAGCTGGTGTTGTAAAAAAGTTAGCTCAAGACCGGTCTCCGTTCCGTGCACCGTCATCGCGATAGCGGTGCGGGATGTGATTTTGAGGTGGGTTTATGGGACTCTAAAATTGATACCATTCTTTCAGAAACAGGAAGTCAGTGTTTTTGAAAGGATGGTATTTTTATGAAAGGATATTATACGGCAGGCGGCTATATGGGATTTGTGGGAGACGGGTATATTCTGTTTGCCAGCGAGGGCGAGTATCGGGAGTATATGGAGGACTAAGGCAGACAATATGCTGCCGGTTGGTGCGAGGCGCACGGAAGTGCTGCCGGAATTGGTTAAATAATTAACTAATGGTCTGTATCTTTACCTTGATTAGGGAAATGTGGTATAGTAAAAATACCAACCAGCAAGGGAGAACAGGCATATGAAGAGAGAATTCGATTTACTTTCACTTGGAGAAATCATGCTTAGATTATCTCCGCCGGATAATGAGCGTATTACCAGAGGAGATAACTTCAGCAAGCAGGCAGGCGGTGCAGAGCTGAATTCCGCTACGGGTGCGGCAATGTTGGGTCTTAGATGCGGTATTATCTCTAAGCTTCCTTCCAATGACCTTGGAATGTATATTAAGAACCGTGTGCGTCTTTGCGGCGTCAGCGATGATTATCTTGTATATGACAGCGATAAGGATGCAAGACTTGGCGTATACTATTACGAGAACGGTGCATATCCCAGAAAGCCCCGAATTGTATATGATCGTAAGAATACGTCCGTGAATAAGATTTCCGTGGACGATTTCGACGAGAGCCTTTTTAAGGCAGCCCGTTGTTTCCATACCAGTGGTATTACTTTGGCTCTCAGTCCGCAGGTGAGAGAGACGGCAATCGAGATGATTAAGCGCTTTAAAGCGCAGGGGACTCTGATTTCCTTTGATGTAAACTTCCGCGGTAACCTTTGGACGGGCCCTGAAGCGAAGGAATGCATCGAATCCATTTTGCCTTATGTGGATATTTTCTTCTGTTCCGAGGATACGGCGCGCCTTACCTTCTTAAAGGAGGGCGATGTTAAGACGATTATGCGCAGCTTTGCTAAGGAATATCCGTTGTCTATCGTGGCCTCCACCCAGAGAGTGGTTCACAGCCCGAAGCGTCATTCCTTCGGTTCCATTATTTACAGTGCGAAGGAGGATACCTTCTACGAGGAGGAGCCCTACGAGGATATCGAAGTAGTAGATCGTATCGGAAGCGGTGACGCTTACATATCCGGTGTATTGTACGGATTGCTTACCGGAGAAAATGACTACCAGAGAGCGCTTGAGTACGGTAATGCAGTCAGCGCCCTGAAGAATACCATCCCCGGAGACCTTTTAAGTACGGATTTAAAGGAAATCGAGGGTATCATTAAGGAGCATAAGTCCACCGGACGAATTGCAGAGATGGATAGATAAGTGTTGAGGGCGGAAAATTTGAAATGACTTTCAGAACGGAAAAGACCGCAGCATGGATTGCATTTATTCTGCTGCTGGTGGCGTTGCTTCCTGTGATGTATCTGGGACGGTACAATCATCCCACCGGAGACGACTACTATTACGGGGCGGAGACCCGTGTGGTTTGGCAGGAGACAGGCAGTATTACAGAAACAATTGCAGAGGCTGCGCGTGGCGTGGCGAGAGAATACGAACAATGGCAGGGTACCTACTCTGCCTTGTTTTTGATGTATTTACCGCCTAATATATTCGGGAATTGGGCGTATCATTTGGTGACGACTGTTGTGTTGTCGTTCTTCACGGCAGGGATATTCTGGTTGCTGAAGCCGGTTTTGTGTGGTGGGCTGAAAGCGTCGGTGCCTGTATGGGTGACGGTTTCTGCCTGTATAACACTTCTTTGCGTGGAAACAGTTCCCTTTCGGGGAGAGAGCTTTTTCTGGTATAACGGTTCCATGTATTATACGGGATATCTGGCGGCAACTTTTTTCTTCTTCGGACTGGTTTTGCGTTATTTACAAAAGCCGGGAGCAGGTAAGCTTACGGCCCTGATTGCAATAGCGCTGTTTTTAGCAGGAGGAAATTATGTGACGTTGCTTCCGAGCCTTTTGATTATGGTGCTTTTGAGCAGCTGGTTGCTGTGGCGTAAAAAGCGCGGTGCGATAGGCTGTGTGGCAGTGAGTCTTGCAATGCTTGCCGGGCTTTTAATCAGTGCAATGGCACCCGGTAACCGGGTCAGACAGGACGGAATGTGGAAAATTCCTGCGTGGAAAGCGATTGCGAAGTCCTTGCTTCAGGGTATTCACTACACCGGTGCATGGGTTGGCGTGTGCTGGCTGGCAGCAGCACTTGTGGTAACGATTGTTCTGTGGAAATATTTGAAAAAATGTGAGTTCCGTTTTCCCTGCCCTGTGATTGTAATCGGGCTTTTATACGGAATATTCTGCTCTATGTCCTGCCCTACCTTTTATACCATGAATTCCACCGGACCTGCGCGGGCGGCAGCTGCGGTGTATTACGGGTTTATGCTTTTTTCTCTGGCAGCATATGTGTACTTCATCGGGTATTTGCTGCGAAAGAGGCGGGAGACGCGGAAAGAGCTGCATTGCCGGTGGACGTGCGCGGTGGGTGCATGTGGCGTGGTGTTGGTGGCTCTTATGTTTGCTACAGGCTGTGTGAGCGACTTTACGACAGTGCGGGCGATGAGATTACTGGTAAGCGGTGAGGCAAAGGCTTATGAGCAGGAGTATAGGGAGCGATATCGTCTGCTGACGGATGAGGGTTTGAGAGAGGTTGTACTGACCCCTTATGTAAACCGGCCGGATATGCTTTATGTGGGGGATTTTTCGGATGACCCGCAGGAACCTACATGTGTGAAAGCGGCTAAATTTTTTGGCAAGGATTCCTTGTGCGTAGATTATGAAAAGAGCGGAAAATAGCGGAAATACAGTATGTCTACCCCAGGGAAACCTGCGGTTTCGTAAACTCTACCTCCCTTCGGTTTACTTCTTTGGATGAAAAATCTATGCTGGGGAAAAGAGAACGGCAAGGGAAAATCCTTAATGAAACAGTTCTCGGAATGGAGATTATGAATTATGACAAACAAATCAATGGGAGAAATCATCAGTACCCTTCGTAAGGAAAAGGGTATGACCCAGAAAGAGCTTGCGGAAATGCTCTACATTACGGATAAGGCAGTTTCCAAGTGGGAGCGTGACATCGCCTGCCCGGAGACCCAGACCATACCTAAGCTTGCGGAGATTCTGGGTGTGTCGGTAGAAGAACTTTTGAATGCGAAGACGGCCCCTGCTCCGGAGCGGAGTAAGGTAAAGGATTATGTAAATCTGGTGCTGAAAGCGATTCCCGTAGCCATGGGTGTGGCAGTAATTGTTTCCTCTGTATTGGGAGAGGTGGATATAAATTCCGCTGTTACCATGCTGGGAATCGGGCTCGCGTGCGCGGGAATCAGCCTGCTTGGCAGTAAAAATTAAGACGATTGGAAAGCCTGACAAAACAGAGCAAAAAATGTCAAGAAAATATTTCCCCATCGGTGTATCCTTAAAAGAATCGGGACGAGGATAGCCGGTGGGGATTTTGATTTGTAAAGGGTGAAAACGATTGGATGTGAGCCGGTGAAACCGAAACCTAAAAACTTATGAGAAAGGGAGGATGATTTATGAAGCGGGAATCAATTGTGATACGGGGGCTGCGCCAGAATAATTTAAAAAATGTATCGTTGGATATTCCAAAGGGGAAAATAGTTGTGTTTACGGGAGTGTCCGGCTCAGGGAAATCCAGTATTGTATTTGACACGGTCGCGGCAGAGAGCCAGCGCCAGATGAATGAAACCTATACTGCCTTTATGCGGGGAAGACTGCCTAAGTTTGAAAAGCCGAAGGTGGATTATATTGATAATCTGTCGGCGTCCGTAATTGTAGACCAGACCAGACTGGGCGGCAATATAAGGTCAACAGTGGGAACCATCAGTGATATGTATGCGGCATTGCGGTTGCTTTATGCGCGTATCGGAACGCCTTATGCGGGTACGGCTTCGTACTTTTCTTTTAATAATCCGAACGGGATGTGTAAGACCTGTGCCGGTATCGGGAAAATCCTGGATCTGGATGTGGAGCAGACGATAGATAAGGAAAAATCATGGAATGAGAGCATGCTGAGTCTGCCGGCATTCCGCGTGGGGAATTATTATTGGAAGCTGTATACCGGGTCGGGATTATTTGATTTGGATAAAAAGTATAAGGATTATACCGAGGAAGAGAAAAACCTTCTATTGTACGGAAGCCTTGTTCCGGGTGGCGAGAGAGAATATAAGAAGATGGAAGGAATTAAAAACCAGTTTCAGAGACTTTGTCTGATGAAGGGGGAGGAAGAACAAACAGATGCCACTCTGAAAAAGCTCGGCAGATTCATGCAGGAGAAAACCTGCCCGGATTGCGGAGGAAGAAGACTGAATCCAAAAAGTCTGGAGTGTAAGGTGCAAGGCTACAGCATTGATGAAATGTGCGGAATGGAATTTTCCGAACTGGTAAGAGTATTGGAGAGCATTGAAGACCCGCGTGCCCAGACGATTGTGGAAGCACTGGCGGCGTCCTTAAACAGAATGATAGAGGTGGGACTTCATTATTTGTCCATGGACAGAGAATCCTCAACGCTTTCCGGCGGTGAGGCACAGAGGCTGAAGCTGGTGCGTTATATGGGAAGCTCCTTAACGGGAATGACGTATATTTTTGATGAACCCAGTACGGGCATGCACCCGCGGGATGTATACCGTATGACAAAGCTCCTGAGAAGCCTGCGGGATAAGGGGAATACGGTTTTGGTGGTGGAGCATGATAAGGACATTATATCCATTGCGGATGAAATCGTGGATGTAGGACCGTTGGCGGGAAAGAACGGAGGACAAATTCTGTTTCAGGGAAGCTACGAAGCATTGTTGCTTTCGGGAACAAAAACGGGAGAGGCGATGAAGCGCGTGATACCGGTAAAGGAAAGTCCGCGAAGCCCCAAGCAGTTTTTGCCCGTAAGGGATGCCCATATGCATAATCTGAAAAACGTGTCCGTGGACATACCGCTGGATGTGCTGACGGTGGTAACGGGAGTGGCCGGTTCCGGAAAAAGCTCTCTGATTCGTGATGTATTTGCGAAGCAGTATGAGGACAAGGTGATTTTGGTGGATCAATCACCCGTAACAGCGACAGGACGCTCTACGCCGGCGACTTTCTTGGGCTTCTTTGATGAAATCCGTAAGGTGATGGCGGCAGAAAACGGTGTGGATGCGGCACTGTTTTCCTTTAACAGTAAGGGCGGTTGCCCGGCATGCGGCGGCAGAGGTATTATTATTACAGAGCTTGTATTTATGGACCCGGTAACTACGGTTTGTGAAGCCTGTGAGGGAAAGCGCTACAGTAAAGAGGCGCTTTCTTACGAATACAAGGGAAAGAATATTGTGGATATTTTAGAAATGTCGGCCGCGGAGGCAAGAAACTTCTTTGGGGACAACAAGAAGATTCGTAAGAGCCTGGAGGCCATGATTGAGGTGGGATTACCTTATCTTTCTCTCGGTCAGCCCCTTTCCACCCTGTCCGGCGGCGAGCGCCAGAGAGTTAAGCTTGCAAAATATCTGGATAAAAAGGGTAACATATATGTGCTGGATGAGCCTACTACCGGGCTGCATGCTTCGGACGTGGAAACGGTGATGGAACTGCTTGACAGCCTCGTAAGGAAGGGAAATACGGTAATTGTCATCGAGCATAACCCGGATGTGATGAAGCAGGCAGATTACATTATTGATGTGGGGCCGGACGGCGGAACCGCAGGCGGGGAGATTGTTTTTACGGGAACGCCGGGGGAGATGATAAAATCTGCTGATACCATTACGGCGGAATATTTGAGAAAATCCACGGGGATGTAAGAACTGTGTGAGCAGTTGCTTTTTGCAATAATTTTAGGTATAAAATGCCTTCTTTTACAGATACTAGACTTAAATCCAGTAAATGTAAGAGAAGGCGTTTTGGCGCTGAAAGGAGAACTTATGAAAGCAACAGGCATTGTCCGTCGAATCGATGATTTGGGGCGTATTGTAATTCCCAAGGAAATTCGACGTACGCTTCATATCCGGGAAACGGACCCATTAGAGATTTATACGGACAGAGAAGGACAGATTATTCTAAAAAAATACTCCCCTATCGGGGAGATGGCAACCTTTGCAAAACAGTATGCAGAAAGCCTGGCGCAGGTTTCCGGGCACGCGGTACTGATTGCGGACAGGGATCAGTTTATTGCGGCAGCAGGCGGTTATAAGCAGCTGCTGGGTAAAAGCGTAGGCAGACTGTTGGACGAAAGGGTGCATAATAGAGAAACCATTATTGCAACTCGCGGTGACAGGAATTTTGTTTCCGTTTCCGAGGATGCGGGTGAGGCATATCAGCATGAAGCAATTGTGCCGATTCTGTGCGCCGGAGATATTATCGGAAGCATTGTGCTACTCCAAAACGATGTAAAACAACGAATGGGAGAAGTAGAGCAAAAGCTTCTTCTCTCGGCAGCAGGCTTCCTTGGACGGCAAATGGAGCAATAAAGGCTTAAATAACAATCCGGTTTCTTCCGGCAGTTTTTCCTTCGTAAAGCTTTTCGTCGGCACTGCAGAGAAGCTGCTTTACATCGGAGGTGAAGCCGGATACCAGCCCGAAGGTCATGGTGACGGATATGGTCTGGTCATCATAGACAATTTCGGAATTTCGGACTGCTTCCAAAATGGTCTGAAGTAATGCGTATGCTTCGTCGGAGGTGGCGTTTTGGAATACCAACAGAAATTCCTCGCCGCCCCAACGGGATGCGAAGCCTTTGCCGCGCATGTGCTGGCGAAGGATGGAGGAGACACGTTTTAACACCGCATCACCGCAGTCATGTCCGTAGGTATCGTTGACTTTCTTGAAAAAATCTATGTCGCCCAAAACCACACAAAAAGGAATTTTCTTAGCGTAGCACTCGGCGGTTAGCTGGCGCAGCTGCTTGTCGCCGGAACGGCGGTTGGCAAGGGCGGTCAGCGCATCCTGCTCCACGAGGTTGTAGAGAGACCTCTGCATATCTAAGGCACAGTGCGCAATTTCGCCGATTTCATCGGAGCGGCCCAGCAGCTTCATATCAAGCTTTGCCTTCAGGTTACCTCCTGCCACCGATTTCAAAAAGGTGTGGAGCTGCATCAGGGCAGAAGCAATCTTGCCGGTGTAGCGGAAGGTAAAGAAGGATACCAGAATCATCAATAATATATCAGCAATAACCAGAGGATAGAGCGCTTCCTGAACGGCGTTGTTTACCTTAAAGCTGGGTTTCCCCGCGAACAACATACCGACAACAGACCCATCCTGATTAAATAGCGGTACATAATAGGAAAAGTAGCTTTTTCCGTAAATAACGGTTTTTTCGTAAAAACGCGGCATCCCTGTTTCGAGGACCTCACGAATTACGGTGTCGGGAGCCCCCGAACCGACAATGCGGACACTGTCGCCGTCCGTAATGGTGGTCAAAATACGGGTGTTCTTATAAAACAGAGTAATTTCCAGGCCGGTTTCCTTTTTGATGCGGTCAATAAGGGCATAGTCGGTGGTGATGTTGTCCTCACCTTTGTACAGATAATAAGCGTTTTCGCCTACAAGCTTATAGTCACCGGGGTGCAATTCATCTATCATGGCGGATAAGGAAACAACCATGTTGGACAGCTCGGTTTCCACTTCCGCATACATGGATTTTTTGAACCAGTGAGAGCCTAAAATGAGAATTAAAAAGCCCAGAAAAAGAAGCGGGATGATATTCAGAGCCTGTAATGCGTAGGAAAGCTTTCCTCTGCTTTTGGATTTCATCGGTTTCCTCCTGTCGGAATATGTCTGAAAAATTCAGAATCTACAGAATAAGTATACTAATTTTGCAGATAGAAAGCAACAGTCCTTTACTTTTTGTATGAGATTTGATAAAATAATTTTATATTGGGAGGATAGCACATTATGGAGGCAACTTTGGCAGAGAGAGTGTGTATTCAAGTGGGGTGTCCTGCGGGCAGATTCGATTTGATGCTGATGCCGGCAGAGTGCAACAGTCAGATGTTTGAACTGTTGGGGACGAGAGTAATTTCGCCCCTTTATAAGGTGTTGCATGAAGAGGATATTCCGCGCGTAGAGAAGGCGTTGGAGCGGTGCAAACAGGATCCGGAGAATGCGGTCGAGGAATATGTCCGCGTTTCGGATGAAGAGGGTAATTATGACACTTATGTCATGAGCGTACTGCCGTGTCTGGACTGTAAGAATTTCTATATTAAGCTGAAAAATTTGGCATTGACCGAAAAACTGTTGAAGGAAGCGGAGAATGAGGCAGAGCTTCAGAGAACATTCCTTACGATTCTGGGCGGTCATTATTTCGTATATAAGCCTGAGACTGATATGTTCACCATGTTCTGGATGGATTATGAGCAGAAGGTTGAAGTGTTTTCCATGCCCCTTGCCGAGTGGGAAGAAAAGATGCTATCGGAGAATCGGGTGACCGATAAGGACGCCGATGTCTTTAAAGTGTTCTGCAAGGCGGTGAAAAAAGCCAGCGGAGAGCAGGTTTATACTTTCAGAGGAAGTATTTTTGCACAAAAGAGTGAAAAGGAAGCCTACCGGGTAAAGTTCCAGCCCAGAAATCTTGTGGGGGAACCGACTGTAGTGGGTGTGCTGTCTATCATTAACGAGCAGACCGGTGAGGTGATGGAAGACTACACCAAGTGGATGAATCTGGATTCCCAGACAAAGACGTTGCATAAAAAGGCAATCAGCAGCTATGCGGAGATGGTTGTGGAGCAGGGGGAAGAGGTTTCCATTGTCATGGTGGACATCGACTACTTTAAGAGTATTAATGATACTTACGGTCATCCATTCGGCGACCAGGTCATCGTTGCGGTAGCGGATGTGATTAAGAAGGTAGTCGGCGATCACGGTGTTGCAGGACGTGTGGGTGGCGATGAGTTTATGGTGGTTTTGAGGGGTTGTAATGATGAGCTTACCCTGAGAAACTTCCTGAGAGGTATCCGTACCAACGTGGAAAGCTTATTCCAGGAAAAGCTGGAGAACAACCGGATTTCCTGTTCCATCGGTGTTTCCAGAAGCGGCATTGATGCCGATAACTTTAAGGATTTGTATCATGTTGCGGATAAGGCGCTTTATATTGCAAAGCAAAAGGGTAAGAACCGTTACGTTATTTATAAACCGGAAATGCACAGTAAATTCAACATCGCAGGAGATGAGCAGGACATGCAGGAGATTCTCAACAGCTTCTGCTCGGAGAAAAATCTGAGCCTGTGCAACAACTGTCTGACGGATTTGGTAATACACGGAACAGCGAAGCTTCCTGAGCTGTTGAAGCAGATTGCAGTCACCTTCGGTGTGGGAAAGGCGCTTGTGGTTTGGGGACAGCCCAGAGCCATCGTCAGTGCTTATATGCCCGGGTATGATGTGAATGCGTACAACCTGACGGCCTTTGACACACCGGAGTATCAGGCGTTGTTTGAAGGAGACGTACTATTGCTCCGAAATACCAGCAGGATAGAATTTACGCTATCGGATGCTTATGCGGCGCTTCATGACAACGATGCGTTAAGCCTGTTGCAGTATCGGCTTCGCGATGCAGAGGGAAATGTGGCGGGAATTGTAACGCTGGAGGAGAAGGGGGCTATGCCCGAACTTTCGGAAGCGGTTCTCACACAGTTCAAACATATCTGTCAGGTACTGAACGCTGTTTTGTTGCGGGAGGAGCTGTAAGAAGGAGCTTCGACCGGCAGTGCGTAGGCAATAAAAACTTGACAATAAAAGCCTTGTAGACTATAATGGCTTAAAATCTACAGGAAAATGCAATGACGAAGAGAGTAGTTGTCTTAGGAACGTGTCAGCGAGCCGGTGAGGGTGTGAGACCGGTACAAGTAGGGAGACAATGAAAATCACTTCCGAGCAGTCAGGACAAAAGGAAAGCGGAGCTTGCCCGGTAGCCCTGAACGGCATTCCCCCGTTACGGGAAGTCATATAACTCCGGTGCAAGGCAGCGGAACGTATGAGTGTAACAGGTGGTAAACGCAAGGTAATCAGACCTCGTCCTTTTACAGGACGGGGTTTTTTGATTCCGCGAGGGAATTCTATGAAGTCAGAATGACTTCGGATGACACATAAGCGGATGCTTTAATGCAGGAAAGGAAGAAAGGAAAAGAGCATGTACAAGCAGGTATCAAAGGATTTGAATTTCGTGGAACGCGAAAAACAGGTTGAAAAATTCTGGAACGACAACGATATTTTCAGGAAAAGTATGGAGCAGCGCAAGCAGGGCGAGACCTATACCTTTTATGACGGACCGCCTACCGCAAACGGTAAGCCCCATATCGGTCATGTGGAGACAAGAACCATTAAGGATATGATCCCCAGATACCGCACCATGAAGGGGTATATGGTTCCCCGTAAGGCAGGCTGGGATACCCACGGACTGCCTGTAGAGCTGGAAGTGGAGAAGATGCTGGGACTGGACGGTAAGGAGCAGATTGAAGAGTACGGTCTTGATCCCTTTATTACAAAATGTAAGGAAAGTGTTTGGAAATATAAGGGAATGTGGGAGGATTTCTCCGGTACGGTCGGCTTCTGGGCAGACATGGATGACCCTTATGTAACCTATGACGATAATTTCATCGAGTCCGAGTGGTGGGCGTTAAAGACCATCTGGGACAAGGGACTTTTGTACAAGGGCTTTAAGATTGTACCCTACTGTCCCCGTTGCGGAACTCCTCTGTCTAGCCATGAGGTTGCTCAGGGCTATAAGGATGTAAAGGAACGCTCTGCGGTGGCACGCTTTAAGGTGGCAGGGGAGGATGCTTATATTCTTGCATGGACAACAACCCCCTGGACATTGCCCTCCAACGTTGCACTGTGTGTAAATCCTGAGGAAAAGTATGCGAAGGTAAAGGCGGCAGACGGCTATACCTATTATATGGCGGAAGCATTACTGGATACGGTGTTGGGTAAGCTTGCGGATAAGGAAAACGGCATTGCAGCTTATGAGGTGCTGGAAACCTGTACCGGTAAGGATTTGGAATACAAGGAATACGAGCCCTTGTTTGATTGGGCGAACGAGACCTGCGAAAAGCAGCACAAGAAGGCGTTCTATGTAACCTGCGATACCTATGTTACCCTGACTGACGGTACCGGTGTGGTTCATATTGCACCCGCCTTCGGTGAAGATGATGCAAATGTGGGACGCAAGTATGACCTGCCCTTTGTTCAGTTTGTGGACGGCAAGGGTGAAATGACGAAGGAAACCGCCTACGAGGGCGTATTCTGCAAGAAGGCAGACCCGATGGTACTCACTGATTTGGAGAAAAAGGGACTGCTGTTTGATGCACCTAAATTTGAACATAGCTATCCTCACTGCTGGAGATGTGATACTCCCTTGATTTACTACGCTCGTGAGAGCTGGTTTATTAAGATGACCGCGGTGAAAGAGGACTTGATTCGCAATAACAACACCATCAACTGGATTCCTGAGAGCATTGGTAAGGGGCGCTTCGGTGACTGGCTGGAGAATATTCAGGACTGGGGTATTTCCCGTAACCGTTACTGGGGAACTCCCTTAAATATCTGGGAATGTGAGTGCGGACATCTGCATTCTGTCGGAAGCCGTGAGGAGTTGTATAAGATGAGCGGCGACGAGAAGGCGAAGACTGTAGAATTCCATCGTCCTTATATCGATGAAATCACTATCGTCTGCCCTGAGTGCGGTAAGCGCATGAACCGTGTGCCTGAGGTAATTGACTGCTGGTTTGATTCCGGTGCAATGCCCTTCGCACAGCATCATTATCCTTTTGAGAATAAAGAACTGTTCGAGAGTCAGTTCCCGGCGCAGTTTATTTCCGAGGCGGTAGACCAGACGAGAGGCTGGTTCTATTCCCTGTTGGCAGAGTCCACTCTGCTTTTCAACAAGGCACCCTACGAGAACGTTATCGTTCTGGGACATGTACAGGATGAGAACGGCCAGAAGATGAGTAAGAGTAAGGGTAACGCGGTAGACCCCTTCGATGCGTTGGAAGAGTACGGTGCAGATGCCATCAGATGGTATTTCTATACAAGCTCCGCACCCTGGTTGCCCAAGCGCTTCTCCGGTAAGGCGGTAATGGAGGGACAGAGCAAGTTTATGAGCAAGCTCTGGAATACCTATTCCTTCTTTGTTCTGTATGCAAACATTGACGATTTCGATGCAACAAAGTATACATTGGAATACGATAAGCTGCCCGTTATGGATAAGTGGCTGCTGTCACGCTTGAATACGGTAGTGGGTGAGGTAGATGCGAATCTGGAGAAGTACAGAATCCCCGAGGCAGGTAAGGCACTGCGTGATTTCGTAGAGGAGATGAGTAACTGGTATGTCAGAAGAAGCCGTGAGCGCTTCTGGGCAAAGGGCATGGAGCAGGATAAGATTAACGCTTACATGACGCTGTATACCGCGCTGGTAACCATCAGCAAGGCATCCGCACCCATGATTCCCTTTATGACCGAGGATATCTATCAGAATCTGGTGAGAAGCATTGATGCAAACGCACCGGAAAGTATTCACCTGTGTGACTACCCTGTGGTAGAGCAGGCATATATTGATAAAGAGCTGGAAGCAAATATGGAAGAGGTTCTGGCAGTGGTGGAGATGGGACGTGCGTGCCGTGAGGATGCTGCTATTAAGAACCGTCAGCCCATCAGCCGTATGTACATCAAGGCGGAGGCGACTCTGGATGAGTTTTACACCAACATCATCAAGGAGGAGCTGAACGCTAAGGAAGTTGTTTTCGCGGAGGATGTAAGAGAATTTACTTCCTACACCTTTAAGCCTCAGCTTCGTACAGTAGGACCTAAGTACGGTAAGCAGCTGGGCGGCATCCAGAAGACACTTGCCTCCCTTGACGGAAGTGCAGCTATGGATGAGCTGAATACTACCGGTGTACTTTCTTTTGATGTGGACGGTGTAAAGGTAGAGCTGACTAAGGATGATTTGCTTATCAGCATGGTGCAGAAGGACGGTTATGTATCTCAGGAAAACAACAAGATGACGGTGGTACTGGATACCAACCTGACCGAAGAGTTGATTGAGGAAGGCTTCGTATATGAAATCATCAGTAAGATTCAGACCATGCGTAAGGAAGCTGATTTTGAGGTGATGGATCATATCCGTGTGTCCTTAAACGGAAATGCGAAACTGGCAGATATTGCGCAGCGCAACAAGGAAGCTATCGCCGATAAGGTTCTGGCAGAGGAGCTGACTGCTGAGAAGAGCTTTGCCGTAACAAAGGAATGGAACGTAAACGGCGAGACTGTAGTAATTGCGGTGGAGAAGGTATAACTGTGAAGCTTTGGGGTGAAGCACAACAGTGTGATGTAATAATGTATTGGTAATTGATAACCCAAAGAAAGGTGTAACAAAGGTAACATATGAATCACAATTTTGACAAGGAACTGTTTAAGAGAAGCGTGCATTACAATGTGCGGACGCTGTATCGTAAGACATTGGAGGAGGCAACTCCCCAGCAGATATTCCAAGCAATTTCCTATGCCATTAAGGATCAGATTGTAGAGAACTGGATGGATACCCAGAAAGCGTATGAAAAGCAGGATTTGAAGACTGTATACTATATGTCCATGGAATTTTTGATGGGACGTGCGCTGGGTAATAACATGATTAACCTGCAGGCCTATGATACCGTGAAGGAGGCTCTTTTGGAGCTGGGACTGGATTTAAATGTAGTGGAGGACCAGGAGCCGGATGCGGCACTGGGAAACGGCGGTCTGGGTCGTCTGGCAGCCTGCTTTTTGGATTCCCTGGCTACGCTGGGCTATCCCGCATACGGCTGTGGCATCCGTTATCGCTACGGTATGTTTAAGCAGCAGATTCGTAACGGCTATCAGGTGGAGGTGCCGGATAACTGGCTGGAGAACGGTAATCCCTTTGAACTGCGCAGACCGGAGTATGCGAAGATTGTAAAGTTCGGCGGACGGATTGCTACCGTACCGAATGAGAACGGGAAAAATCAGTTTATTCAGGAGGATTATCAGGCGGTTAAGGCAGTTCCCTTCGACGTTCCCGTGGTAGGTTACGGAAACGGTGTGGTAAATACCCTGCGTATCTGGGATGCGGAGCCGGTTGAGGGCTTCCAGCTGGATTCCTTTGATAAGGGTGACTATCGTAAGGCGGTAGAGCAGGAGAATCTGGCACGGAATATTGTAGAGGTGCTTTATCCCAATGATAACCATTATGCAGGTAAGGAGCTTCGTTTAAAGCAGCAGTATTTCTTTATCTCCGCATCCGTACAGGAGGCTGTGGCGAAGTACATGAGAAAGCATGACGACATCCGTAAATTCCCGGAGAAGGTCTGCTTCCAGCTGAACGATACCCATCCTACCGTAGCTATCCCCGAGCTGATGCGTATTCTGCTGGATGAGTACAATCTGGAGTGGGATGAGGCGTGGGATATTACCATCAGAACCTGCGCATATACCAATCATACCATTATGTCTGAGGCATTGGAGAAGTGGCCTATCGATTTGTTTTCCCGCCTGCTTCCCAGAATCTACCAGATTGTGGAGGAGATCAACCGCCGCTTTGTACAGGAAATTGAGGATAAGTACAGAGATGATTTCGGCGTAGATGTAGGTGAGAAGGTTCGCAAGATGGCGATTCTGTATGACGGCCAGGTGAAGATGGCGCATATGGCAATCGTAGCGGGTTATTCCGTAAACGGAGTTGCCAGACTGCATACGGAGATTTTGAAAAATCAGGAGCTGAAGGACTTTTATGAGCTCTATCCCGAGCGTTTTAACAATAAGACAAACGGTATTACCCAGAGACGTTTCCTGTTGCACGGAAATCCTCTGTTGGCAAACTGGGTAACCTCGAAAATCGGTAACGGCTGGATTACCGACCTGTCCCAGATTGCCGGTCTCAAGGAGCTGGCAGGAGATGAGACGGAGCAGAACGAATTCAGAAGCATTAAGCGGAAGAATAAGGAGCGTCTGGCAAAGTATATTCTGGAGCACAACGGTGTGGAGGTGGATCCCGATTCCATCTTTGATGTACAGGTAAAGAGACTGCATGAGTATAAGCGACAGCTGTTAAATATTCTGCATGTGATGCATTTGTACAATGAACTGAAAACAAACCCTCAGATGGAGTTTTATCCCAGAACCTTTATTTTCGGAGCAAAGGCGGCAGCAGGCTACCATAACGCGAAGCTGACCATTAAGCTGATTAACTCCGTAGCGGATGTGGTCAACAATGACGCTTCCATTCAGGGTAAGCTGAAAGTGGTATTTATTGAGAACTATAACGTGTCCAACGCAGAGATTATCTTTGCGGCTGCGGATGTATCCGAGCAGATTTCCACCGCCAGCAAAGAGGCTTCCGGTACCGGTAACATGAAGTTTATGATTAACGGTGCACTGACCCTTGGAACCATGGATGGCGCAAATGTGGAAATCGTAGAGGAGGTAGGAAAGGAGAATGCCTTTATTTTCGGACTTTCTTCCGAAGAGGTTATAAACTTTGAGCGTAACGGCGGCTACTATCCCGGAGATGTTTATAACAGCGATGCAGACGTGCGGAGAGTGGTAGAGCAGCTGATTGACGGAAGTTTTTCCGAGGACAGAGAGCTGTTCCGCCCGCTGTATAACTCTCTTTTGAATACCTTCAGTACTGCAAAGGCAGATACTTACTTTATCCTGAAGGATTTCCGTTCCTATGCGGAGGCACAGAAAAAGGTGGAGGCTGCATACAGAGACGAGAAGAGCTGGGCAAAGAGTGCAATCCTGAATGTGGCATGCTCCGGTAAGTTTACTTCCGACAGAACGATCCAGCAGTACGTGGACGAAATCTGGAAGCTGGAAAAGGTTGTACTGTAATCTTTAAATATGAATGTGGTAAAAGCATCCTTGCCTTTGGCAGCAAGGGTGCTTTTGCTTTATGGAAAACAAAGCAGATGCAGATGTCGCAAATGCGATGCTTTGGCGGCGCGAGAGTCTGCAAGCGGACTCTTTTGCTTGAAGTAAACGCGGTAACAGGGTATAGTGATAAGGGAAGGAATGAAACCCGACGGGAGAGAATGAAAATGAGGAAAATAACAGGTTGGCTGGCATGCTGGGGACTGGTGTGTGCAGGTCTGCTGGCAGGGTGTGCGGACAGAGAAGAGCCTAGGCAGATAAAGGAAAGTGATGTAATCAAAGAATCTCTGGTGGTGGAGGGATTAGAGGGAGAATATGAGCTGTTGTTTCTGACGGACACCCATATGGTGCTGAATTCGGAAGAGGATTCGGAACAAATCAAGGAAAATGCAGATGTCCGTAAGCCGCAATTTGCGGATGAGAACGGATGGTTTTCGGCAGAACAGTTTCCGGCGTGGATGGAGTATGCCGGGGAAAAACAGGTAGACGGCGTGTTGTTCGGCGGTGATATGATTGATTTCCCCTCGGATACGGCGGTGACGTACTTAAAAGAGAATGTAGATACGTTAGATATGCCCTATTTGTATACGATGGGCAACCATGATTGGACGTATCCATGGGAGTATATGACGGAAACGGCAAGGACGGAATATGTGCCGCTGTTGGAGCCTATGATGCAGGGAGATGCAGAGCTTCACCGGATGGATATCGGAGAATTGACCTGCGTGGCAATGGATAACAGTATGGACGTTATCAGCCGGGAAACTTTGGAGAAATTTGAGGAGATTATGGCGGAAGGCAGGCCCACGATTGTGGTTGTGCATGTACCCTTTGCCACGGATTCCGTACTGACAAAAGCAAAAGAGGTGTGGTCTTCTCCGGTAGTAATCGGGGCAGAGAATTTTGGCGGAATTTATCCGGGGGAAGAATTGAACGCTTTTCTGGAACTGATAACAAGGGAGGACAGTCCTGTGGTAGCGGTTCTGGCGGGACATGTACACTTTTATGACAAGGATTATATAAGCGGTGAGAAGCCGGTGCTCCAGCTTGTGGGGGATGCAGGCTTTCGGCGACGGGGTATGTTGCTCCATATTTCCGGGGAGGCACCGTAATGAGGGGGCGGGGAAACGCCCGAAAGGAAACTGCGCAGGTACGCAGATAGCAATTAAACATTGCATAAACGTTTGGATTCCTTTATAATGAATAGTTAGTCGGGCAAATGAAACGGACGAGCCTGCTTGATTGCGAGGAGGAAAATCATGGTTGAATTGTTACAGGGTGGCGCATATCTGTTAAACGGCACGGAAATCGTGGCGGAGGATGCACAGGCTGCGGCTGCCATTAAAGCAAAAACAGGAAAAGAAATAACAAAGAAGGAAGCTTCCGAGAACACCATCGCGTACGGTATCTTGAAGAATCATAATACCTCCGGTAGCATGGAGAAGCTGAAAATCAGATTTGATAAATTAACCAGTCACGATATTACCTTTGTGGGAATTATCCAGACAGCGAGAGCTTCGGGACTGCAGAAGTTCCCCATGCCCTACGTACTTACCAACTGCCACAACTCCCTGTGTGCGGTAGGCGGTACCATCAACGAGGATGACCACATGTTTGGACTGACCTGTGCAAAGAAGTACGGTGGCGTTTATGTGCCTCCTCATCAGGCAGTCATCCATCAGTATGCGAGAGAAATGCTGGCAGGCGGCGGCAAGATGATTCTTGGTTCCGACTCTCATACCCGCTACGGTGCTCTGGGTACCATGGCAGTGGGCGAGGGTGGTCCCGAGCTTGTGAAACAGCTGCTGAACCAGACTTACGATATCAATATGCCCGGTGTTGTGGGTGTATATCTGAAGGGAGCACCGGTAAAGGGAGTAGGCCCTCAGGACGTTGCCCTTGCCATCATCGGTGCAGTGTTTAAGAACGGTTTTGTTAAGAATAAGGTGATGGAGTTTGTAGGTCCCGGTGTGGCATCCCTGAGCGCAGACTTCCGTATCGGTATTGACGTTATGACTACCGAAACTACCTGTCTGTCCTCTATCTGGCAGACTGATAAGGAGATTGAGGAATTCTACGAGATTCACGGTCGTAAGGAAGAGTACAGCGAGCTTGCACCCGGTCAGGTTGCATATTATGACGGCATGATGGTAGTGGATATTTCTAGGATTCGCCCTATGATTGCGATGCCCTTCCATCCCAGCAATACCTACACCATCGAGGAACTGAACGCAAATCTCATGGATATTTTGGATGAGACCGAAAAGCGTGCGCTGGTAAGCCTTGACGGTGCGGTAGAGTTTAATTTGAAGAATAAAGTTAAGAACGGTAAATTCATGGTGGATCAGGGTATCATCGCAGGCTGTGCGGGCGGCGGCTTCGAGAATATTTGTGCAGCAGCAGATATCTTAAAGGGACGCTATACAGGCTCCGACGGCTTTACTTTAAGCGTTTACCCGGCATCCATGCCTGTATATATGGAGCTGATTCGCAACGGCTGTGCCGCAACCATTCTGGAGACCGGCGCAGTGCTGAAGACTGCTTTCTGCGGTCCCTGCTTCGGTGCGGGTGATACGCCTGCGAACAATGCGTTCAGTATCCGTCATTCCACAAGAAACTTCCCCAACCGAGAGGGAAGTAAGCTGCAGAACGGTCAGATTTCTTCCGTAGCACTGATGGATGCCCGCTCTATCGCGGCAACGGCAGCCAATAAGGGTGTGCTGACTCCTGCAACCGACTTTGACGGTGAATTCGGAAAGTATAAGTATCATTTTGACAGCAAGATTTACGCAAACCGCGTATTTGATTCCAAGGGTGTTGCAGACCCCGATACGGAAATCCAGTTTGGTCCCAATATTAAGGATTGGCCCGCAATGGGTGCGCTTCCGGAGAATCTGGTGCTTCGTGTAGTCAGCGAGATTCATGATCCCGTAACCACTACGGACGAGCTGATTCCTTCCGGTGAGACTTCATCCTATCGCTCGAATCCTCTGGGACTTGCAGAGTTTGCGTTAAGCCGTAAGGACCCCGAATATGTAGGCAGGGCAAAGGCAGTGCGTGCTTTTGAAGAGGCACGTTCCAACGGTGGAAATCCCTGCGAGACGTTCCCTGAGCTGGAGAGCGTAATGTCTCCTATCCGTGCGCAGTTTGCAGAGGTAAGCTGTGAGAATACAGGCTTCGGTTCCACCATCTTCGCGGTGAAGCCCGGTGACGGCTCCGCAAGAGAACAGGCAGCTTCCTGTCAGAAGGTTCTCGGCGGTTGGGCTAATATTGCAAATGAGTATGCAACGAAGCGTTATCGCTCTAATTTGATTAACTGGGGTATGCTTCCTTTCATCATCGAGGAGGGTGAGCTTCCCTTTACAAACCTGGATTATCTGTTCGTTCCCGGCATCAAGAAGGCTGTGGAGGAAAAGACGGATGTAATTAAGGCATATGCGGTAAAGGACGGCGCACTGAAGGAGTTTACCATGACCTTAGGTGAACTGACCGATGAAGAGAGACAGATTATCTTGAAGGGTTGTCTGATTAACTATAACCGCGTGTAAGAAAACTATCCGGTAATTTGTGCTGAGGACGCCACAAATTTGCCTTGTATATGCAAGGTGAAAATAAGTTTTCACCTGACAGAAATTGTTTGTGTGTATTTCTGTTGCGCAATTCCCCGATTAATGGGCGTTCTCGGAATGGAGATGAAAATGGAATTCGATAAAGCTGTGACGAACCCTATGCTGATGGGGTGCATCGAACTGATGAGAGAGGAGAATACCCCGGAGCATAGAGATATGTTCTTGCAGGAGCTTGCAAAGGCGCGTTTTATTTCGCCTGCGCTTATGGAGCCCGCACCGGTAGAAGATGAGGAGGGCAAGCTTCGTCCCCTGCCTAATACAAAGGTTCAGTTCCCCACCATTGCCACACAGGACGGAAAGAGATTTTTCATGGCTTTTTCTGACCGTATGGAGTATGAGAAGTGGGTGGAGAAGAACGGACACAAGCTGCCTACCTTTACGCTGAAGCTGGATGAATATGCAGATATGCTGTTCCGCTCGGAGGCGATGGCGGGAGAAAATGCAGCGATTGGTCTGGTAATTAATCCTTTGGGCGCAAATGTAATTGTTCCGAAGCCCATGGTGGCAGGCTTGACTTCCATGCGTATTCCCGGCTTCAATCAGCGCGTGCAGATGAACATGGCGAATCTGGAAGAAAACTAAATTGCTGCAGGACTAAAGTAAATTTAAATTGTGTCGATATACTTGGTACAGGGGATGCGATTTGGCCAATTGTAACCCAAGTAAAAGTGGACACCACGGATGGTATTGATTCGGAGAAAGGAAATCTTCGTATGAATACCATCTTTTTTTGTATTATGTGGGAACAGGAGGGGAACCGACAAAAAGTTCCGAGGCACTCATGCTGTGACACCACGGATGGGGAAAGGCGGAAGGTGATTTGGAATGGGTGTGCCTAAAGGAGAGAGGAATATTGAGAATTGATTCCGCTACCATAGCAATGGAATCCGAAAGGAGCTACAAAAGCACTTCTACATCCGTGCGTCGATTTGTACTGGCGGACTACCGGGAAACCGGTCAGGGAAGCCATGCCCTGAACGCTGCCATAGACAGCGGTACGGGAAATGCGGCGGGAGAGAACTGGAGCCGGACGCAGGAGGATGAGGAAAAAACTGCGGAAACAGGTGAACAGAAGCTTACGACCATGGAGGAGTGGAAGACCAGATTTCAGGCAACCGGGACAAATATTTCCATCAGAAGCGCATCAAGCCAGACATATGTGGAAATCCAGCAGCATACGATTCGATATATCTTCGATTTATTGTTCGGAGAGATGAGGGATCGGTTAAGCAGGTGGCTGGAAGAGGCAACCGGAAAAACAGCGGAGACGGGAAGCCCGGTGCAGAATTCGGTCCAAGGTTCCCTGCAACCGGTAGGTCAGCAGGGAGCATTTACCACGTCCATGCAGGTTTTCCGCTACAGCGAAGAGACTATTTTCGCGGAAAAGGAAAGCACCTCGTTTTCCACAACGGGAACGGTGAAAACTGCAGACGGCAGAGAGATATCATTTCAGGTAAATGTGGGAATGAGCCGCCAGTTTCAGGAGCGGTTCAGTCAGGAGCTGGATCTGGCATCCTTTACCATGTGCGATCCGCTTGTGATTAACATGGATACGGATGCGGCAAGCCTTTCCGACCAGACATTTTACTTTGATATTGATGCGGACGGGGAAAAGGACGAAATTTCACAGCTTGGTGCAGGAAGCGGTTATCTTGCGCTGGATAAGAGCGGTGACGGTGTGATTAACGACGGTAAAGAACTGTTTGGTACAGCCAGCGGTAACGGTTTTGCAGATTTGGCAGAATATGATGAGGACGGCAACGGCTGGATTGACGAAAATGACGAGGTTTGGAATAAGCTGAAAATCTGGACGAAGGATGCGGAGGGCAGGGATGTTTTGTATCGCCTTTCCGAAAAGGGAGTCGGCGCCATCTGCCTGCAAAATGCAGCTACGGATTATACCCAGAAGGGACAGCAGGGACAGACCTTGGGAGCAATCCGTAACACGGGAATTTTTCTGTACGAAAATGGAAATGTGGGAACCGTTCAGCATGTAGATGTTGCAAAATACGAGAAGGAAGCGTAGACTGATAGCAGGGAGACGAAAGTCTCCCTGCTGTTTTGACCATATGAAAGTCTATGTTTGAATATCGTGCTGGATTCGATTTATAGTTTTAATTGAATAAAAATGTATTGTAAGAAGATGCAGCAAGGGAAAGGTTTTTACAAGGAAGGATTTTACATAGTATGGCGAGAATCGGGAAATTATATGACAAAAGTAAAATCAATTTTGAAGAGATGCTTTATCCGGGAAAGGCGATGGTGGCATTACTGATTCCCATCGTAGTAGAGCAGCTTTTGAATTCCTTCATGGGTATGGCGGATACCATGATGGTAAGCAATGTAGGCAGCGAAGCAATTTCGGCGGTGTCGCTGGTAGATTCCGTGAACCATCTGGTAGTACAGGTTTTTTCCGCAATGGCAACCGGTGCAACCATCATCTGTTCCCAGTATTTGGGAAATCGGGATAAGCAGGGAAGCAATCGGGCGGCAAGGCAGGTGGTGCTTGCAGTGTCTGTGATTTCTACGGCAATCATGCTCTTGGCGCTGATGTTCAGAAACCCGTTGCTTCGTCTGATTTTCGGTCAAATTGAGCCCGGAGTAATGAGTAACGCGCAAAAGTATTTCTTTGTGACAGTTATGTCATATCCGTTTCTGGCACTGTTTAATGCGGGTTCCGCACTGTTTCGGGCCAGCGGGAATTCCAGATTGCCCATGGTTGTTTCGGTTATTTCTAACCTGATGAATATATCCCTGAATGCGGTGTTTATATTCGGATTCGGCATGGGTGTAGTGGGAGCGGCTGTGGCAACGCTGATTTCAAGAGTGTTCTGCACGATTACCATATTTGTTTGCCTTAGAAAGCCCAAACAGGATATTGTAGTGCGGGACTATGTAAAAATTCGTCCGGATATGTCTCTGATCGGAAAGATATTGGCGATCGGTGTTCCGGCGGGAATCGAAAACGGCATGTTTCAATTCGGTAAGCTGGCAATCCAATCCACGGTGTCTACCATGGGAACCGCGGCAATCGCGGCACAGGCAATGGCAAATATCATGGAGATGGTGAACGGTATTTTCGGTATCGGTGTAGGAATCGGACTGATGACCATGGTAGGGCAGGCAATCGGTGCAGGCAGGAACGAGGAAGCAAAGTATTACATGGTGAAATGCACAAAGATTGGCTTTGTGGGTATTGCCGTGTCGTGCCTGCTGGTACTGTTAATTACAAAGCCGGTACTCTGGCTTGCGGGTATGGAAGCGGAAAGCGCGACGCTCTGCTTTGAAATGGTTGTGGCAATCACCATTGCAAAACCGCTGTTTTGGGCACTATCGTTTATTCCGGCTTACGGTATGCGGGCGGCGGGGGATGTAAAATTTTCCATGATGACCTCTACCATTACCATGTGGTGTTTGCGAGTGGCGCTCTGTATTTTCCTGGTGAAGACCTTCCACATGGGTCCCATGGCGGTATGGTACGGAATGTTTGCAGACTGGGCGGTGCGCGGTGTTGTATTTTTCTGCCGCTTTAAGAGCGGTAAATGGCTACACGAGAAGGTAGTCTGATTAAGACAAGGCTGAATAAAAATTTTCTTTCCGGCAAAACTGTTAGCGAAGAAACATCTAACAGCTTGTATTGAAGGAAGGAAAATCGGTCATGAGAAGAAATAGAAGAAGTAGCGGAAAAAAAGAGCGCATTGTCATGATTGCTTCGTCGGTCTTTGTGCTGGCGGCGCTGACCATGACGGGAGTGTATATGCAGTCACGGGAGAGCGAGTCTAAGGATGACGGCTATACAATAGACTTTGCCGCGCTGGAAAGCAATGCGGAAAAGAAAAATCAGGAAATTGCGCAAAATAAGCAGACAGAGCAGATTGCACAGCTCCCGGCAGAAAAGGACGAACAGCCGCAGCAGGCGAAGGGCGAGCCTGTAATAGAGGGAGAACTGGACTATATGCCTCTGGAGGCAGGCTCCGGTCTGGTGGAAATCCCCGGACTTACTGACGGTGTTTTGGGTCAGACGGATGTAAATGTAGGACTGGACGGAGGTGCTATGGCAGGCATTACCGACGGCGCCCAGGATAGTCTGCTTGCAGAACAATCGGAGGCGGTTGCAGAAGCTGACACCGCGCAAAAGGATACTAAGGCAGCCTCCGCGAATAAAGCGGTAGTGGTAAAGGAGCTTCATTTTGCGGAGACAGACGGCTTACAGCGTCCCCTTCAGGGAGAGGTGCTGATTCCTTTTTCCATGGAAAGCGGCACTTACTTTGCAACTTTGGAGCAATATAAATACAATCCGGCACTGATGCTGAAGGCGGAGCAGGGTACCCCTGTTACAGCCTGTGCAGAGGGTGAGGTTATCGAGGTTTTTGAGGATGCGGAAATCGGACATGCGGTTACCGTGAATTTGGGCGACGGATATCAGCTTACCTACGGGCAGCTTACGGAAATTGCAGTTTCCGTCGGCAGTCACGTAAAGGCGGGAGATGCTATCGGTGTGGTGGCAGCACCTACTAAGTATTTCAGCGTAGAAGGCGCGAACCTGTACCTGAAGCTGATGGCAGGGGATGTTCCCGTAGACCCTGAAAAGCTATTCCGCTAAAATCGACGGTAGCAGGCAGGTGACGGAATGTATATAACAGGCGGAATCATAAAGACCATGTCCGGAGAGGATATTGCTGACGGCTGTATCCGCATTGCAGACGGAAAAATAAAGGAAATCGGCAGGCGGGATGAAATAAAAATTCATCCCGCTATCCATGAACGGATAATAGAAGTGAAAAACGGTATTATTATGCCGGGGATTATTGAGGCCCATTGTCACATGGGAATCACCGAGGAGAAGAAAGGTATGGAGGGAGATGACTGTAACGAAACGGTTGACCCGATAACTCCGTATCTTCGGGCAATAGATGCCATCAATACCATGGATGCAGCCTTTGATGATGCGGTTCGGGCGGGAATTACGTCGGCTATGATAGGACCGGGCAGCTCTAATGTTGTGGGCGGTCAGTTTGCATTTTTGAAGACAAAGGGCCGCAGGGTGGATGACCTGATGGTAAAAGCTCCGGCAGCCATGAAGGTAGCGTTTGGAGAAAACCCTAAGGTAAACTATTCGGGTCAGGGAAAAAGTCCCTCTACCAGAATGGCGATTGCGGGAATGCTGCGAAAGGAGTTGACGAGAGCGGCGCAGTATGCTACACGGAAAGATAAGGCAAATGGTGAGGGTGAATTCTTTGAAGAGGATTTTGAACTGGAGTGCTGGCTTCCCGTGTTAAAGGGGGAAATTCCTTTAAAGGCTCATGTTCACAGAGTAGATGATATTTTTACAGCCATTCGGATTGCCAAAGAGTTTGGGTTGAAGATGACTCTTGACCACTGTTCCGAGGGACATCTGATTGCGCAGGAGCTGGCGGCGGAAGGCTATCCTGCCATTGTGGGACCGGACCTTGCAAGCAGAAGCAAGATAGAAGTGCAAAACATGGCGTTCAAAACCGCAGGAGTGCTCAGTGAGGCAGGGGTGAAGATTGCGATTACAACAGACCATCCGGTCTCCCTTATTAATTCTCTTCCCCTGTGTGCCGGACTTGCAACGAAAGCGGGGTTACCCTTGGAGGAAGCGTACCGTGCCATCACCCTTTACCCGGCGGAAATTTGCGGAGTTTCGGACAGAATGGGAAGTCTGGAGGTGGGAAAGGATGCGGATATCGCCATCTTTTCCGGTAATCCCATGGAGGTTTTTACGAAGACGCTTTACACGATTATTGATGGAGAAATTGTGTATGAAGCAGAGAAATAGCGTTGCCTTATGCTGAAAATGTGGTATGATTGATTCAGGCGTAAAAGGGTGGAGGTTCCATTGAAGAAACGTAAGATAATAAGTCTGGCGGTCTGCTGTTGCCTGAGCCTGAGTGCTTTGGCAGGTTGCGGCGAGCAGACCACGTCAGTTGAAGTGAAAAGTCCATATGCAGAGGTTATCAGCATGGAGACCACTCCGGTGATTGATTATACCGTTCCGGTTTACCTTCCCAATATTCTTGTGGATTTACAGGGATATTGTCAGGGGGAAAAGCAGTATGCTTTTCTGAAGGGGAAAACCATACCGGAGGAGTTTTCCCTGGTTTGCGCAGAGACCGGCGAGGTAGTCTATACGGGGCAGGTTGAGGATACGGTATATCATGAAGACTTAGGGCTGTACAGCGGTTGCGCAGATTTCAGTGAATTTACCGAAGCGGGAAGCTATTACCTCCGATGTGACACCATCGGTCAGTCCTATTCCTTTCAGATAGAGGAAGCACTGTATGACAGGCTCTTCGAGGAAACCTATGACCTGCTTATGGTAAAGTGCAGTGAGAGGACGTTGGAGCCCGCGGAGGCGGTTGCTCTGTTGGAAACCTTTGAATGGTACGGGAAGCTGTTCCCGGATGAGGATGGAGATAAGATTCCCGACATGCTTGTAGCGCTCAAGGGGTGGATTTCCCATCAGGAGAGCAACGGTATACAGCCTGAAGACGAGGCTCTGTATGCGGCAATGCTTGCAAAGTTCAGCTATACATATCAGAAGTATGATTTGAAATACGCTACGGAATGTCTGCAGAGAGCGTCTACCGTGTTCGGACAGGTGCAGAATACCCTGAGCAAGGATGCAGATACCTTCTTTGCGCTGACGGAGCTTTACCGTGCTACGGGACTTGCAACTTATCGTAACCAGATTGCGGATTATGTGAGCTTTTTTGAAAATAATACCAGTTATCTGGAGGAGCAGGAATACCTTTACGGTGTGATGACCTATCTGGTAACGAGACAGTCCGTGAATATGGATTTGTGCAGCGATTTTATGGGGACGCTGATGGATAAGGCGGAGGAGATTTCCGGGCGATACGAAGAGATGCTTCGACCCGTGAATGCAAAGAATAACGGTTCTGCTGATTTATTAAAAAATGCAATGATAGTGTCATGTGCAAACTTTTGCATGAATAACTATCAATACACGAATATCTGTGAGGAATTTCTGCACTACCTCATGGGAAGAAATCGGGAATCTGTGAACTTCTATGCAAGTGACGAGGAAAGAGTCAGGTATTTACTGCTGTTGGCGGGACTGGCGGCAGATGCGGAATAAGGAGAGGATAGAGAGTATGAAGGTTGTAGTTTTAGCAGGTGGAACCAGTACGGAGCGGGATGTGTCCCTTTGCTCCGGCAGCATGATTTATAAAGCATTGAAGCAGAACGGACATAAGGCAATTTTGCTGGATGTTTACTTAGGCTACGAGGGAAATCCGGAGGGGATTTTTGACAAGGATACCGACTGGGCGGCAGCAGTAGGCGGGATCAGCGAGGAGAACCCGGATTTGGAAGCCGTGAAAGCAATGCGCAAGGACGGCGGAAAAAGCTTTTTCGGTCCCAATGTACTTACTATCTGCGGAGAGGCGGATTGCGTATTTATGGCGCTGCACGGCGCAAACGGTGAGGACGGAAAGATTCAGGCGTGCTTTGAACTGATGGGCATCCCTTATACGGGAACGGATTTTGTAAGCTCCGCTATGGCAATGGATAAGGGAATTACAAAGGATATTTTTAAAGCATACAACATTCCTACTCCTGCGGGTATCCGCTTGAAAAAGGGTGAAACGGAATGCGAAAAGGTTCCCTTCCCCTGTATTGTGAAGGCGTGTTGCGGCGGCTCCAGTGTAGGCGTCTGCATCGCTCATGACGAAGCGGAATATGAGGCGGCAAAAGCAGAGGCATTTCTCTATGATGATGAGGTGGTAATCGAGCAGTACATAGACGGCAGAGAGTTTTCTGTTGGCGTTATGGACGGAAAGGCATTGCCTGTAATCGAGATTGCACCTAAGGTAGGCTTTTACGATTATAAGAATAAATATCAGGCAGGCAGTACAGTGGAGACCTGTCCTGCAGATTTGCCTGCGGACAGAACAGAAGCCATGCAGAAGGCGGCGGAGCAGGTATTTGCGGCACTGCGCTTAAAGAGCTATGCCCGCATGGATTTCAGAATGAATGCGTCAGGGGATATTTTCTGCCTTGAAGCAAATACGTTGCCAGGAATGACACCTATGTCATTATTGCCGCAGGAGGCAGCAGCGGTAGGAATGGACTTTAATGCACTTTGCGAAAGGATTTTGCAGAGGGCGCTAGCTTGAAAAATCATATGAAATATAGGGTGTTCTCGGAATGGAGCTTAGCATGATGAATTTGACAATCGGAGAGATTGCAGCAGCCTGTGGCGGCGAGCTTGTGGTTTGCGGTGAACAGAATATCAATGACACTTGTGTCACTTCCTTGGTGATTGATTCCCGGAAGGCGGAGCAGGGCGGTGCGTTCCTTGCTACGGTGGGCGAGCGGGTAGACGGTCATAAATTTATCAGTCAGGTATTTGCGGCGGGAGCCGTGCTGGCAGTGACGGAAAAGACACCGGAGCAGGTGCAGCAGGAAACGGGAGTGGATTGCGGCAACTGGGGAAGCTATGTATTGGTGAAGGACAGCTTTCAGGCGTTGAAGGATATTGCGGAGGCGTATCGAAAGAAGCTTTCCGTGAAAATTGTGGGGATTACCGGAAGCGTGGGTAAAACCAGCACCAAGGAGTTTATTGCCGGCGTATTAGCGCAGAAGTATAATGTGTTGAAGACGGAAGGCAATTTCAATAATGAGGTAGGTGTACCGCTGACCCTGCTGCGTATTCGCCAGGAACATCAGGTGGCAGTTGTGGAAATGGGTATCAGTGATTTCGGAGAAATGCATCGTCTGAGTAAAATGGTACGCCCTAATGTTTGTGTGATTACCAATATCGGACAGTGCCATCTGGAGAACCTGAAAACAAGAGACGGTATTCTACAGGCAAAGTCGGAAATCTTTGACTTTATGGCAGAGGACGGAGAAATCTGTTTGAACGGGGATGACGACAAGCTGTGCGGCATCGGTGAAATAAAAGGAAAGAGGCCTCATTTCTTCGGACTGGGAGAAAGCATGGCGAAGTGTGCGGAAGATGAAAAGACCGGATGTGCGCCAGCAGAGGAAAAACAAAACAAAAATGACAGAGGTGTCAAACTGGAAGTAAAGGCAACGGACATAAAAAGCCGGGGGCTTTTCGGCAGCGATGCAACGCTGCTGTATGACTTGAACAAGAAAGGCGTTGCGGTGGGAAAGGTTGAGCCACGCGTTCCCCTCCCCGGAAAGCACATGGTATTAAATGCGGCGGCGGCAGCCTGTGTTGCGAGGCTGTTTCAGCTGAGTGAGGAACAGATTGCGGCAGGTATCGCAGGGATTCGGCCGGTAAGCGGACGGAATAATCTGATACCCTTGGAAAAATATACCCTGATAGACGATTGCTACAACGCAAATCCCGCATCCATGAAAGCGGCTATTGATCTGCTGACGATGGCGGATACGGAGAAGGTGGCAATTCTGGGAGACATGTTCGAGCTTGGAGAGAATGCCGGAATGCTTCATGGAGAAGTGGGTGCCTACGCGGCGAAGAAAGGGATTGACAGAATCCTTTTTGTGGGTGAGCTGTCTGAGCAGGGCTTTTTTGCAGCTACCGACTATGCGGAGGAGACGGTACACGCAGTACATTTTCCTACAAGAGAGTCGTTGTTTTCCTGCCTTGCACAGGAAAGAGAGGAATATATTCCGGATGGAAGCACGGTTTTGATTAAGGCTTCCCACGGAATGAAATTTGACGAGGTGCTGGAGTTTTTAAAGAAGGAATGTGTAGAAGCATAATTCCATGGATATAAAGAGGGGCTGTCGAACCGACTGAGAAATTTTAGCCGGGTGACAGCCCTTTTTGTTTTCTGAAATCCTTAGTTGAAGTATTCTTTCTTCAGTGCAAAGTACTCTTCTGAAATGATGTTGCCAACGTAGGTGGCGAGGCTTTTGCGGTTCTCTTTTTCCAGCTTGTCGATGTAGATAGGCTCACCGAAGGAAATTACAACCTTTGTTTTCTTCACCCGGGGGAACTGGTCCTCGAATACTGCCGCGGAATTTACGATGGTCATGGGAATGACGGGAACCTTACCCTTATCGGCGATTTTAAAGCTGCCCTCATGGAAGGGAAGGAAAGTGTCATTTACCTTGTTACGGGTTCCCTCGGGGAAAATACAAAGGGAAATACCGCTTTTCACCTTTTCAACGCCCTCCAGAATGGTCTTTAGGCCCTCCTTGATATTCTCGCGGTCAAGGAACAGACAGTGGATGTAGCGCATCCAATCGCGCAGAAGAGGGAATTTATTCATTTCCGCTTTTGCAACATAGCCGGTGAGACCGGGGAACAGCGGGTAGGAAAGAATGATATCAAAGTAGCTTCTGTGATTACCCACATAAAGAACTGCGGTGTCCTTAGGAATGTTTTCCACTCCTTTTACGATAAGCTTCGTTCCGGCAAGAACGCGGACGCAACGGAACGCCCAGCTTACCATAGCCCGGGAAATCCTGTTTTTGGCGTTGGGATTGAATTTCCCCACAATCCAAAGAATGAGTAATACAGGAATAAAAAGTATCAGATAAAGCGCCAGATAGAGCAGGCATAGAAAAATACGAATCATAAAATCTCCGTTCCGAAGCAGTGTTTTTGCGAAAGGGCAGACTGCCTCAACATAAATTTACTTCCCCTGCATCATAGCATATTTTTCCCAAAGTGTACATAGAATACAGCAAAAAGATGATAAGCGCAGGGAGGAAAAATGAAAGGGAAGCGTTGGATTGCGTTTTTTGCGGTGGTGCTTATGGGGGTGCTTTGCAGCGTACTGTTTACGGGATGTGCGTTACAAAGTGATGAGACATTGAAACTGCGGGATTTGGATTTTACGGTGCTGAGTGAGGGGAAAATACCGGATGAGCTGAAGGCAAAGACGGAGGAACTAAAGAGTGCGCCGTTTCAGCTCACTTACAGGGATAAGGAATATTTATACATATGTGTGGGCTACGGACAGCAGGGAACCGGCGGGTACAGTATTGCGGTAAACGAGCTGTATCTCACGGAGCAGAATATTCATGTGAATACAAGCCTGTTGGGACCGGGAACGGAAGAGAAGGTGAGTAAAACCCCATCTTATCCGTACATTGTCTTGAAAACAGAGCTTTTGGAGCAGACGGTTACATTTGAATAAAGTGCGGCGGCGTATACAACTTGTCTGTATACGTCGCTTTTTTTCGTTCCCTTTTCCCGCGTTATGTGATAAAATACGCGTAAGGAAAAACAAGCGACTGCGAAGCAGGCATTTGTTTTTCCACGCGATAACGAGCAAAGGGCTGCGAAAGCAGCCGCGAGCGCGAAGCGCGCCTTTGCGAGTTAAGGTTGCGTAGGGAAAGCGAGCGCGAAGCGCGCCTTTGCGAGTTGAAGATGCGGAAGGAAAGCGACTGCGAAGCGGGCGGAAAGCGCGTCTTTGCGAGGAGGAAATTATGCTACTGATAAAGGGCGGATATATGATAGACCCGAAATCGGGGAAGGAAGGCGTTTATGATATTCTCACAGACGGCGGACGGATTGTAAAAATCGGTGAAAATCTGGAACTCTCCGGTTCGGAATTCGAAAATTTAAAAAGCTCCGAATCCGGGGAAAATTCGGAATGCCGTGTGCTGGATGCAACGGGGCTTCTGGTGGTTCCCGGGCTTGTGGACGTACATGTCCATTTCAGAGAGCCGGGCTTTACTCATAAGGAGGATATTGATACCGGCGCGGCGGCAGCAGCGAAGGGTGGCTTTACCTCCGTTGTACTGATGGCGAATACGAATCCGGCGGTAGATAACGTGGAGACGCTCTCCTATGTGTTGGAGAGAGGGCGTGGTACGGGAATTCATGTTTACAGCTGCGCGAACGTGACCATGGGAATGAAGGGACAGGAGCTGACCCCTATGGAGCAACTTGCGGAGGCGGGAGCAGTAGGCTTTACGGATGACGGAATTCCGCTGTTAAGCGAGGAAACGGCGCGGGAGGCAATGAAAGTAGCGGCGGCGTTGAATCTACCCGTAAGCTTCCATGAAGAAGACCCGAAATATATTGAGAATAACGGTATTAACCGGGGGAAGGCGAGTGCCCATTACGGGATCGGCGGCTCCTCCAGAGAGGCTGAGATTACCATGGTGGAGCGGGACTTACGGCTTGCCTTGGAGACCGGTGCGGAGATAGAAATCCAGCATATCAGTGCCAAGGAAGCGGTAGAGCTGGTGCGTCAGGCGAAGAAAAAGGGCAGCAACATCCATGCGGAGGCGACCCCCCATCATTTTACACTGACAGAGGAGGCGGCTATCCGCTACGGCACTCTGGCGAAGATGAATCCCCCTCTTAGAGAGGAAGCTGACAGGCAGGCGATTATTGCTGGGCTTACGGACGGTACCATTGACATCATTGCAACGGATCACGCGCCGCATGCGGCAGAGGAGAAGGCAAAGCCCATTACGGAGGCTCCCAGCGGTATCACGGGATTGGAAACATCTCTGGCACTGGGCATTACAGAGCTTGTGGAAAAGGGACATCTTTCCATGAAGCAGCTTTTGACGCTGATGAGTACAAATCCGGCAACGCTGTACGGATTGGATGCAGGCTATCTGGCAGAGGGTGGCCCCGCGGATATGATTCTGGTGGATGCAGCGGCAGAGTGGACGCCGGAAACCTATGCCTCGAAGTCAGCGAATACACCGTTTACCGGGTGGACGCTAAAGGGTAAGGTGGTAAAGACCATCTGCGACGGTAAGGTAATATACGGGTAAGCTACCTTTGCAGGAATCGGTTGTCCCATAGGCTGAACGGGCTACGGACAATCGGATAGTGCTGAAAGAAAGATGCATTTGGAAGTGAAAGAAAGCGTAGCAGAAGAAACTGCAGAATAATAGAACATAAATACACAAGAAGGAAGGAACGACCATGAAAGAAAAGCAGACAGCATCGGTGCTTTCCCAGAAAATGCTGGCACCGGGAATTTATGATATGTGGATTGAAACCGGTCTCGCAGGGCAGGCGAAGCCGGGACAGTTTATCTGTATCTATCCCAAGGACAAGAGTACTCTTTTACCAAGACCAATCAGTATTTGCGAGGTGAAAGAGGACAAGACGGCTCTCCGCGTAGTATATCGTGTTGCAGGTGCAGGAACGACGGAGTTTTCCGGCTACAAGGCAGGAGATTCCATCGCTGTATTGGGAACTCTCGGAAACGGCTTCCCACTGGAAGCAGGAAAGGGAAAAAAGGTGTTTCTCATGGGCGGCGGCATTGGCGTACCGCCGATTCTGGAGCTGTCTAAGCAGCTGGAGGCAGAGAAGCAGATTGTGGTAGGATACCGGGATGCCAATACATTCTTGCAGGATGAATTTGAGAAGAACGGCGCAGTATACGTGGCTACCGAAGACGGTAGCGTGGGCACAAAGGGAAATGTCATGAATGCAATCGAGGCAAACGCCCTTACGGCAGATGTGATTTACGCCTGCGGCCCCATGCCTATGCTTCGCGCTATTAAGAAGTACGCTGAGGAGCATCAGATTAAGGCATATATCTCCTTGGAGGAGCATATGGCCTGCGGAGTGGGTGCATGCCTTGGATGTGTGGTAAAGACGAAGGAAGTTGACCACCATTCCCATGTACACAATGCGCGCATTTGTACGGACGGTCCTGTGTTTGACGCAGAGGATGTGGAAATTTAAGGGAGCAACGATATCGGTGGAAAGAAGACCGGCGTTCGCAGAAAAGAGAACTTGAATGTGAAGGCGGCGCGGGCGGAAAAAAGACTTGAGCGTGAAGGCGGCACGCGGAAGGACATGGTGGATAAAAAGATGAATACACAGGTAACAATTGCGGGAGTGACTTTTAAGAATCCCGTTATGACGGCATCCGGAACCTTTGGCTCCGGTATGGAATATTCGGAATTTGTAGATTTGAATAAGCTGGGCGCGGTAGTGACAAAGGGTGTGGCAAACGTGCCCTGGCCCGGAAATCCTACGCCCAGAGTGGCAGAGGTTTACGGAGGTATGCTGAATGCAATCGGTTTGCAGAACCCGGGAATCGATGTTTTCATGGAAAGAGACATTCCCTTTTTGAAGCAGTACGATACCAATATTATTGTAAATGTATGCGGTAAGACCGTTGAGGATTATGTTGAGGTAGTGGAGCGTCTGGGCGAGGAGCCGGCAGTTTCCATGCTGGAAATCAATGTGTCCTGTCCTAACGTAAAGGAGGGTGCTATCGCTTTCGGACAGAAGGCAGATGCCCTGTTTGATATTACAAAGGCGATTAAGGCAAAGGCAAAACAGCCCATTGTTATGAAGCTTAGCCCTAATGTGACGGATATTACGGAGATGGCGAGAGCTGCCGAGGCGGCGGGTGCGGATGCTTTGTCCCTGATTAATACCATCACCGGTATGAAGATTGATATTCACAGACGCAAATTTGCCATCGCCAATAAGACCGGCGGTATGAGCGGTCCTGCTATCAAGCCGGTTGCTGTACGCATGGTATATCAGACGGCGCATGCGGTGAAGATTCCCATTATCGGTATGGGCGGTATTGCAACTGCGGAGGATGCCATCGAGTTTATGCTGGCGGGTGCAAGCGCAGTCAGCGTAGGTGCCATGAATTTTGTAAATCCTTATACCACCGTTGAGGTAGCGGAGGGAATTGAAGCCTACATGAAGCAGTACGGCATTGAGAATGTAACGGATTTAATCGGTGCGGTAAACGAGTAAGATGGCGTCACGGAAAGAGATGAATAAGTAAGCAGATACCTTCATATATATACTTAGACCAGTATATATATGGAGGTATTTTTGTGGAGCTGATAAAGAAAAATGTACATATGGACCGTATGAAAGCCCGGGCGGTTACACAGTTTACATTGGAAGATGATGTGAATATCCCGGACAGCAAGCCGGATGTAAATACCCTGAATCTGGAAAAGGGTGAGCTTGTGATTGAGGAAATCAGACCGGGAACGGATGCGGTAACGGTGCGGGGAAGTCTGAAGTATGTAATTTTGTATCATACCATGGAGGAGGGCAGCAGTCTTGTGGTACTGGAGGGGAGACTGCCCTTTGAAGAAAAAATAAATCTGCGAGGAGCAACGGCGGCGGATACGGTTGCCATAGAGGGAGAGGTGGAGGACTTAACCACCGGAATTATCAATTCCCGTAAGCTGAATATCCAGTCCCTGATTACCCTAACGGCACAGATAGAGGAGCTGTATGATGAGGAAATTCCGGTGGAGTTACATGGCGGAGAGATATGTGAGTACCGGAGAAGAAAGCTGAATATTGCGCAAATTGCCATTTGCAAAAATGATGTGTTCCGGTTGAAGGAGGAAGTTACGTTACCCTCCAACTATCCCAACATTTACCAGATTCTGTGGGACAACGTATCGCTGGGGGATGTGGAATTTAAGATTCTGGAAGAAAAGATGACGGTGTCCGGGGATGTGCATGTGTTTGTGCTGTATGAGGGGGAAGGCGAGGAGCACCCGGTGCGCACCTTTGAAACCGCAGTGCCCTTCAGCGGAGTGATCGAATGTCACGGCTGCAGAGAAGGCATGATTCCCGATATCCGTTATCGCCTGACCCAGAGAGAACTGACCGTGCGCCCGGACTTTGACGGTGAGGAGAGAAGCGTCGGGATTGAAGTGGTAATGGATATCAACATCCGCATTTATGAAGAGGATAATCCTGAAATTATTTCTGATGTGTACGGCGTTTCCAAGGAAATCAGTACTGTTACAAAGAAAACGGATTTGCGCAGAATGCTTTCCAGAGTGACCGGAAAGACAAAGCTGACCAGTCGGATTCATGTACCTGCAGGTAGCGTGTTACAGCTCCTGCACAGCGAGGGAACAGTGAATCAGGAGCAGCAGAGCATTGTGGAAAACGGAATTTTATTACAGGGAAGCATGCTTGTAAAGGTAATGTATATTACGGGAGATGACCAGTCTCCGTACGGCTGCGTACAGGAACAGATTCCGTATGAATACACGCTGGATGTACCGGAAATTGCCCCGGAGGATATGGGGAAGGTGCATGCGGAAGTAGAGCAGCTTCAAGTGACCATGCTGGACGGTGAAGAAATGGATGTAAAGGCGGTATTATGTTTTTCCACTGCGGTATTCAAGCGGATTCCCATGGAACTAATCAGCGATATAACCGAGACCGAGATTGACAGGGTGAAGCTGAACAATCTGCCCGGAGTTGTGATTTATGTAGTAAAAGAAGGGGATAACCTGTGGAATATCGGAAAGAAATATTATGTGCCTGTGGAAACTCTGCGCCGCTTAAATCAGCTGGAGAGCGATGAACTGGCAATCGGTCAGAAGCTGATGATTGTAAAGGGAAGCTGACAGGTGACAAAAGAAGCTGAGTCGGAAAGAAAAGATTAAGATACAGAAGTTCCAAAATGGGAATTATGAGATTGGAAATTGAAAAAACAATAGAAAAGGACGCCCGGCCTTGTGGAAGGCAAAAGACGGGCGTCCTTATTTTAGTTCATGCTTATATTATGCCTTTCCGGAAACCTCTTCGGCAGCTTTCTGATTTGCAGCAGCCATATCATCGAAGCCCTTCATAACCGCTTCGTAGGTCTTTGCGGAAATCTCGGGAAGCTCACCGCCCCAGGTCTTTTCAGCCTGTGCGTAACCCTTCTTGAAGGCTTCGCGCATATCTTCAATCTTATCGGGGTCACCGCCGGTCAGTGCGGTTGCAAAATCCAGAATTCTTTCGGAGGTTGCCTTCACGCCCCAATATCCGTCCTCGGCAATGTCAGCCTGTGCCTGCGCTTTGGTGGCAGGGTCAACAGTGAAATTTCCTTCCCGCAGGAAAGCCCAGATGTCGTTTGCTTTTCCGTAGCTGTCAGCCTGTCCGGAAATTAATTTTTCAACAAGACTGCGCAACTGTGCGGTATGTGCATCAGCATCAGCCTTCAGCTTGTTAATTAAATTCGTGTCGGGCTTGTAGGTTTTCTTCACAGAGTCGGTAGCCACTTCCTTGGAAGGCTCGTAGACAACGCCGGTCTCGGTAGCGGCAGTGCTGTTGGTCTTTGCAGCTTCGGTCTTATCAACATTGGTAGTTTCGGCACTGTAGCTGTAAGCGGCAGTTGCCTGGGTAGAAGTAATTCCGTTTACACTCATATTATCCCTCTTTTCCGGCGTTTTTCGCCTTTGTGCTACGCCTTCCGGCGCATCGTCCATGATTTCTATTCTTTATATCGGCAAGTGAGCGGGAAAGGTTTAGGGGTGAATTGACAAAATAAGTGTGATTGTATATAATTTAATACAATCCTTGTATACAAAATACAAATCATCTTGATGTGAAAATCCCATTGAACGGAGTATGGTATGAATCAACTAACCTTAAAGGCTTATGCAAAAGTGAATTTGGGACTGGATGTTATCGGAAAGCTTCCAAACGGGTATCATGAAGTAAAGATGGTGATGCAGACGGTGGGGATTTACGATGAACTGACGCTTGAAAAGGCGCAGAGCGGAATTGTGGTTACGACAGATTCCGGTGAGCTGCCTACGGATGAGAATAATCTGATTTATAAAGCGGCAAAGCTGATGCAGGAGAAGTACGGCATCCGTGAGGGTGTGCGGATTCATTTGCAAAAGAACATTCCCATTGCTGCAGGAATGGCAGGCGGCAGTACGGATGCGGCAGCTACCATGAAGGGTATGAATACGCTGTTTGGATTGGGAGCGGATGCCGCAGAATTGCGGGAAGAGGCAGTGAAGATTGGCGCGGATGTGCCTTACTGTATTTTAGGCGGTACAGCGTTAGCCGAGGGAATCGGGGAAAAGCTGACGGTGCTTTCTCCCGCACCTGAAATGCACCTGTTGGTGGCAAAGCCGGACATTAACGTTTCTACGAAATATGTTTATGAGCATTTGGATGCCATGGGAGTGGTGCAGCATCCGGACATCGACGGTATGGTGGAAGCGATTCGGGTAGGGAGCCTGACGGGCGTGCTGGAGCGTATGGGGAATGTGTTAGAAACAGTTACGGTTACTGCGTATCCGGTGATTGATACAATTAAGCAGAGGATGAAGGAGTTGGGGGCTCTGAATGCTCTGATGAGCGGTAGCGGACCTACCGTGTTTGGCGTTTTCCCGGATGAGGAGAGCGCAAAGGCAGCTTATGAGCAGTTAAAACAGGAAGCACTGGCAAAGCAGATTTTTGTAACTACGTTGGTTTAGGTTTTACAGAAAGGCAGAGAAGGTATGCTGGATTATTTACAGGCGAATATGAATGAGTTTCTTCCCCTGCGGGATGTGGTGTTTAATACGCTGCGACAGGCGATTTTAACGGGAGAGTTAAAGCCCGGCGAGCGCTTGATGGAGATTCATCTGGCAGATAAGCTGGGGGTGAGCCGGACGCCCATCAGAGAGGCAATCCGGAAGCTGGAGCTGGAGGGACTGGTTACCATGATTCCCAGACGCGGCGCGGAGGTGGCGCAGATTACCGAGAAGAGCATGAATGATGTGCTGGAAGTGAGGCGTGCGCTGGATGCGCTGTGCGTAGAGCTGGCATGTGAGCGGATTACCGAGGAGGGACTTGCTGCGCTGAAGGCGGCCTGTGAGCATTTTGAGGCGGCAATTAAGACGAAGGATGTAAAGGTGATTGCGCAGGCGGATGTGGCGCTGCATGATATCATTGTGCAGGCTACGGGCAACCAGCGACTGATTCAGCTGGTAAATAATCTGGCAGAGCAGATGTACCGTTATCGTTTTGAATATATTAAGGACACCAGTCAGCATACAACCCTGGTGGAGGAGCATAGAATCATTTATGAGAGTATCCTGAAAAAGGATAAAAAGACAGCAGCGCAGGCTGCAAAGACCCACATTGATAATCAGGAAAAGGCGATTATCCGCCAGATCCGGTTAGACAGACAGGGGTCAAGGCGGTAGACCAAGGCGCGGAAGCTAAAAAAAGATATCGTTTAGAACAGGAAAAAATTGGAAATCCTCTCTAAGTGAAAGAGAGGTTATTCCATGAAAAAGAAATTTATTTCATTACGGATTATAGTAGGAATGTGCGCTGCGCTCGGGTGGTGGGGACTGATTTACCCGGAGCTTGTATTGACCCCGAACACGGTAAAGGTGGTTTCCGAAGCCGATGGCGAGGAAAAGGATGCGGCGGGAGAACAGGAGCTTGACAGTGAGCTGTTTTGGGAGCTGCTGGAGGCAGAACGGGGAAGCATCCGGGTTCGGAGCAGGCTGTTGGAGAAGCTTAGCGCACTTATGGAGGCTGTGGAAAATGCAGATTAACAGTAAACTACTGCAAAAAGACGCACCTATCGGAGTGTTTGACTCCGGCGTGGGAGGACTGACCGTAGTCAGGGAAATCATGCGTCAGATTCCCAATGAGAAAATTATATATTTCGGAGATACGGCGCGCGTGCCCTACGGAAGTAAATCGCAGGAAACGGTTACCCGTTTTTCGGAGCAGATAGTCCGTTTCCTTCGGACCTTTCAGGTGAAGACCATCGTGGTGGCATGTAACACCGCCAGCGCGTATGCGTTGGATGCGTTGGAGCAGGAGCTTGACATTCCCATTATCGGTGTTGTAAAGCCCGGTGCGAAGGTGGCGGCAGAGGCGACCCGTAACGGGCGGATTGGCGTAATTGCAACCGAGGCCACCATCGGCAGTAAAATTTATTCTAAGTACATACAGGAATTGAATAAGGACGTGACAATTTACGGTAAAGCATGCCCGCTGTTCGTACCCTTGGTGGAGGAGGGACTTTTGCAGGACCCCGTAACGGATGAAATTGCACGCAGGTATCTGACAGAGCTCATTGATATTGATATCGATACATTGATTCTTGGCTGTACCCATTATCCCCTGATTCGTTCCACGCTGGGAAGAATTATGGGAGATAAGGTGACGCTGGTAAATCCGGCTTACGAAACAGCGCTGGAATTAAAGAATATGTTGGAGAGCATGAATTTATTGAATGATGAGGCGCCGGGGCTTGGAAGCAACCAATACCAGTTTTATGTCAGCGACAAGGCGGAGAAATTTGTCCGGTTTGCCAACTCTATCATTAAATACGGTATTTTGTCGGCAAAGGCAATTAATATTGAGGAGTACTAAGAATGGATATGCCACCGGAAATGTTTGTCATGTCGGTGACAGGAAGTGTGTGCTGAGTAGTATTTATGCCGGGGGATAGACCGGCAGAGGTTGGAAAAGCATGGAGAGCAAAATGGCAACAGAAGTAAAGATAACCGTCCGCGGTATCCAGACCGATGAGGTAGGCGAAAAGACGGTTACGGAAACCGTCCACAGGGGAGAATACTTTAAAAAAGATGATAGTATATACCTGCTGTATGAGGAGACCTTTGAAGGGGAGAGCGGGACGGCAAAGAATACGATAAAATGGAAAAACGGTGTGTTGGAGCTGACCCGAAAGGGACTTATCAATGCGCGCATGGTATTTGAACAGGGTAAGACCCATATGACGGATTACGCGTCTCCATACGGATTGTTACAGCTTGGTGTGCAGACGGAAAGAGTGTTTTGTGTAGAACGGCAGGAGGGCTTTGAACTGCATACGGAATATGTATTGACCGCGCAGGAGGAGCCGGTCAGCCGATGTAAACTGGCTGTGAAGGTTTGTTGGAAACCGGTATAGCGTTAGGGCGAAACGGAACGGAGAATATAGAAAAGTGAAATTAGAAAAGCGTTATTGCGGATTTCCGCCATAACGCTTTTTTCTGTGTTATGATATTTCTGATGGTTTACTTAATAGGCTTTGCACCGGCCTTTTCCTGAGCGGCTTCCAGAGCCTTCTTAAAGCGGCTCTTCTTAACGGGAGCGATTTCAACTTTGCCGTGAAGTCCCTTTACCTCAAGAACGTAGATGCCGCTGACAACTGCTTTGACCTCTTTCTTAACGGGAACGGTGTCGAAAATCTTCTCGTCACAAATCAAAGACATAATCTGGGGTCCCACTTTTGCCTTAATAATAGGGAGCTTGGAACCGCGTAGCGCCTTAGGGGTCTGGTCGAGAACAATCTGCGGTAAGCCTGCATCCCGAAGCTTCATCCGCTTCTTGTCGATAATCAGCATGGATACGGTCTGCTTGTTTGCCTGCAACATTTCCTGCTGCTCTGCCTGCTTCTTCTGAGCCTTCTTTCCGAGGAAATATAATACGATCATAATGACAGCCAATACTGCCACAATAATTAATACAACCTGCCAGGGTTTCATAAAACAACTTGCCTCCTAAACAACATTTATTACTTTTCCCATTCTAACACAATCCCGCCCGGATAAGCAACATGTTTTCTAAGGGATTTTCGGTATCCTTCTTTCCGTATGCACCGGGCAATGGGACGTATGCGATGCATTGAAAGTATTCACAATTTGTCCTAACGGAATTTCAAAACAGCGCAGAGAATGTTTACAACAGGGCATCTGCGGCAAGGCTTAATAGAAGCGCTTGAGAGAAAAGGCAGGTGAGAACAGTGGAAAATGTGGAAGGCTTTTGGCGTGTGGCGACGCTGTTTCTGAGCGGGATGCTGTTTTTTAACATACTGTTTGCTTTGACAATCGTCTTTTTGGAGCATAGGGAGCCAAGAAGCGTATGGGCATGGCTGATGGTATTGTTTTTTCTCCCGGGAGCAGGCTTTGTATTGTATCTGCTGTTTGGGATGGATATGAGAAAAAGGAAGCTGTTTAAGGCAAAGGAGCCGGAGAAATATTTTGGAAAAGAGGTCAGACTTCAGTATGAGAGGCTACGGAAAAAGAGCGGCGATTCGCTCCCGGCGGAAATCCGGAATTATACGGACTTGATTTTTTATAATATGAAGGCAGCAGGTGCAATGCTGTTTCCGCAAAACGAAATAGAAATTTTCGCAGACGGTGAAGAAAAGTTTAACGCCCTGCTACGGGATTTGGAGCAGGCGGAGCATTTTATTCATTTTCAATATTACATTATCCGCGATGATGTGCTGTTTCAGCGGATTGAGGAAATTTTAAAAAGAAAGGTGGCCCAGGGTGTAAGAGTGCGGGTCTTATACGACAGTATGGGTTGTCGTAGTACACGGGAAAACCTCTGGAAGCGGCTCCGCGGAGAAGGAATTTCCGTTTTCGCGTTCTTTCCGGCCTTTTTGGGGCGACTCCAGCTACGGCTGAATTACAGGAACCATCGGAAAATCGTGGTGATTGATAACCGGGTTGCTTACGTTGGCGGTTTTAACGTGGGAAAGGAATACATCGGGTTGGAGGAAAAGTACGGATATTGGAGAGATACGCACCTGAGAATTACAGGGCGGGGCGTGCTGGGGCTCCAACTGCGCTTTGTGCTGGATTGGAATTACGCATCCAAGGAAAATCTGTTTCGGGAGGAGGGAATTTTCCGGGAACCGCAGGTGGCATTGGGGGATTGCAGGGTGCAGATTATCAGCAGTGGTCCCGATACGCCGCTTGCTTTAATCAGGGATAATTATGTGAGACTGATTTCCGGAGCAAAGCGCAGTATCTGTATTCAGACACCCTACTTCATTCCGGATGAAATCACCTTAAATGCGTTGCTTATGGCGGTGCATTCCGGGGTGGAGGTGAACCTGATGATTCCCAGTAAGCCGGATCATCCATTCGTCTACTGGGCTACCTATTCCTACGCCGGACAGCTGGTAAACGCGGGGGCAAACTGTTATGCCTATAAAAAAGGCTTTATTCATTGTAAGGGACTGATAGCGGACGGGGAGGTGTTTTGCTACGGAACCGCCAATATGGACATTCGCAGTTTTGCCCTGAACTTTGAGACCAATATGGTGGTATACAGCGAACGGATGGCACGACAGATGGAGCAGATTTTTCGAGAGGATATAAAAAATTGTATCCGGATTACAAGAGAAGCCTACGGGCATCGATCCATAGGGATTCGCTGTAAGGAACAGCTGTGCAGATTGCTTTCTCCGCTGTTGTAAAAATTTTTGCTCTGTGCTATAATGTTCTTCGTGTAAATTTATTCCAAACAACAGAAACGAGGAGCTTATGAAAAAGAAAGTATTAACGGTGGCAGCGGTTTTGCTGTCGATGGGACTGCTTGCCGGTTGCGGAAATGCGGGCAAGCCTCTGCATGAAATGAATGTGGAAAAGTATGTGACTTTATGTGATTATCAGGCGATGGCAGATAGTGTTACTCCGCCTGAGGTAGATGAGGCAGAATGGGAAGAATGGCTGGCTACGGTTTATTTTGATTATGCCGATCCTGAGCTTGCGAAGGTAAACCGTCCCGTACAGAACGGTGATACAGCGAATATCAGCTACGTGGGTAAGAAGGATGGCGTTGCTTTTGAGGGCGGTACCGCAGACGGCGCAGATTTGACCATTGGAAGCGGTATGTATATCGCGGGCTTTGAAGAGGGACTTGTGGGCGTGAAACCCGGTGAGACCGTGGATTTGGACTTGACTTTCCCTGTGGGCTACGATAATAAGGAGCTTGCGGGACAGGCAGTTGTATTTACCGTAACCGTGAATTATGTGATTCCCGGAAATGAAGAGGATATGAAGGATGAAGTGGTTGCAGCCATGGAGATTGACCAGGTGGATGTTTCTACCGTGGCTGAGCTGAAGCAGTATCTGTATGACCTGTTGGCACAGGACGGTAATTATGAATATATTAATTTGCTGGCAAACAGATTGGTGCTGGATAATACCTTTACAGAATTCCCGGATGAACTGGTAGATAATTATACGAAGATTGTACAGCGTGATTTGGACAGAGCGGCGGCACTTCATGAAGTAACGCCGGAGGGATATACCCTGTACTTCCACGGTCTGACACTTGAACAGTATATGAGTAAGTACCTGACAAACATCATTAAGCGTGATTTGGCATTACAGGCAATCGCTAACCGTGAAGGTCTGACTGTAAGCGATGAAGAACTGGAAGCATCCCTGCAGCAGGTTACGGAGGAAGGTGGTTATGCCAGCGTAGAGGAATTCTTAGGTGTCAGCACCAGAGAAGACTATCGTACTCAGCTTATGAGTGAGAAGGTATATGAATTCTTAATGAAGTAGGCATTTTGCAGAAAGAAAATCTAAGGGCACGTCAGTGCGGAAATGAGGGCAATATGGATTTGACAGATATTAAAGAGCTTTATCGCAACAAGGAAGCGTATATAGGCAAGGAAATAACGGTCGGCGGATGGGTTAGAAGTAACAGAGACTCCAAGAATTTCGGTTTTCTGGTAATCAATGACGGTACCTTCTTTGAGCCTTTGCAGGTGGTTTACGGCGACGGTCTTTCCAACTTTCAGGAGCTGTGCAAGATGAACGTAGGCGCGGCACTGGTGATTACCGGTACGGTTGTGGAAACGCCTAATGCAAAGCAGCCCTTTGAGATGCAGGCAAAGGAGGTTTTGGTAGAGGGACCTTCCACAGCGGATTATCCCCTGCAGAAGAAGCGTCACACCTTCGAGTATCTGCGTACCATTTCCCACCTACGTCCCAGAACAAATACATTTCAGGCTGTATTCAGAGTACGCTCCCTGATTGCTTATGCAATTCACAGCTTTTTTATGGAGAGAGGCTTTGTATATGTGCATACGCCCATCATCACCGGAAGTGACTGTGAGGGCGCAGGCGAGATGTTCCAGGTAACTACCATGGATTTGGAAAATCTGCCTAAGACCGAGGACGGCAAGACCGATTTCTCACAGGATTTCTTCGGCAAGGCAACTAACCTGACCGTAAGCGGACAGCTGAATGTGGAAACCTACGCTTTTGCGTTTAAGAACGTATATACCTTTGGACCTACCTTCCGCGCGGAGAACTCCAACACTACCCGTCATGCGGCTGAATTCTGGATGATTGAGCCGGAGATGGCGTTTGCGGACTTGAAGGACGATATGATGCTGGCAGAGGCAATGTTAAAGTATGTGATTCGTTATGTATTGGAGAATGCGCCGGAGGAGATGGCATTCTTTAACCAGTTCGTAGATAAGGGATTGATTGAGAGATTGGAGCATGTGGCAAATTCCGATTTCGGTCACGTAACCTATACCGAAGCAATCGAGCTTTTGGAGAAGCATAACGATAAATTCGATTACAAGGTATTCTGGGGTTGCGATTTGCAGACAGAGCATGAGCGTTTCCTGACGGAGGAAATCTTTAAGCGTCCTGTATTCGTAACCGACTATCCTAAGGAGATTAAGGCTTTCTACATGAAGCTGAACGAGGATGGCAAGACCGTTGCGGCGATGGACTGCCTGGTTCCCGGTATCGGTGAGATTATCGGCGGCAGCCAGCGTGAGGATAAGCTGGAGCTGTTGGAGCAGAGAATGGAGGAGCTTGGTCTGAATAAGAAGGACTACGACTTCTATCTGGATTTGAGAAGATACGGCTCCGTAAGACACGCGGGCTTTGGTCTTGGCTTTGAAAGATGCGTTATGTATCTGACCGGTATGGGTAACATCCGTGATGTTGTACCCTTCCCCAGAACCGTAAATAACTGTGAACTGTAAGCAGATGTGCTTTGAAATAAGGTTCGTGTTTTTATGTGCTTGAACAAAAATTGAGTCGTGTCCGACTGCGAACACGACTCTTATTTTTTTACCGGTTCATAAAAGGCTCGAACTATCGTAAATTCCAAAGTTGCGCACATAAAAAATTCTCACATTTGTCTTCCGACAACATTACAGCATACTCCGGGCGGACAAATGGCGGGAGCGTGTTTCGGTGAAAGGACACAGGATTTAATTTAATGCCCTCTTTGTAAGAAGTCTGAGCCGAAATGTGGATTTATTGCCTTTATATTCTGTTTTGACATACAGAATGTTTCGGTCGCTTTGCCATCTGATGAAATTGGTAAGGCGTCCTTCGAAGTGCACCTCCATTTCCTGATTCCAGAAGTCTTCCGGAACAGCCTTCTTAAACTTCTCCACATATCGGATGCACAGGTTTTCCATGTCCACCTGTTCGGTAGGCCTCAAGTCCTTATAGTAGAGCAGGAGTTGCTTTTCGCGAAAGGGGGATTTACAAACCGACTTAGTAAAATAACTTCCCAGAATCATGTACATAACGTAATCCAATGCTTTCTGCTTTGCCTGATTGCTCATGGTTATATCCTCCGTTTTTTGAATTGTTTGTGACTCTTATTCGGTTGTCAAGGTACCATGTCCCTAATCTGATATGATTGTATCTGCTTTTCGCCTGAATGACCATAAACCGCTGGTTGAATTTCCCTGCCTTGTCGGACAATGATTTTTTGTTTTTTACGTGAATAATAATGAAAAAAATAGAGGAATGTGATATGATTACTCTGTAGTATGCGATGCTGTTCCAGGAATGTGGTCGGGGTGGCTGTTATAAATGCGGTGAGGACAATGAGGAACGAAGGAAAAAGAAGACATAATTTCATATTGGCAGTACTGATTGCAAGTCTGGCGGTAGGGCTTCCCGGTTCCGAGTTGGCGGGGGCGCTGGTGGCGGAAGCGACCTCTATTTCCGATTTGAAGAATCAGCTGCAACAGCACCAGAATCAGCTGGAGGATATCAATAACCGTTTGTCCGATTTGGAGGATGAACAGGATCTGATTGCAGAGGAAATCGATGATCTGAACGCAGAAATTGTCAATACCCTTACCAGTATCGGTCTGAAGGAAGATGAAATTGCCGGGAAAGAGACGGAGATTTCCGATAAAAAGGTGCAGATTGGCGAGACGCAGAAGGAGTATGATGCGGCAGTTGTGCGGGAGGAGGAGCAGCGAGCCAGCATGGCGGCAAGCACTCGTATGATGTATGAGAACGGGGATATGTCCTATCTGAATGCACTGATGTCCGGCGATGGCTTTGGTGATGTATTGAATCACATGGATTATGTGGAGCGTGTTTACGAATACAGTAAGGCGAGACTGGAAAACTATGTAGAGGTAAAGAATCAGGTTCTGGATCTTTGGAACCGGTTGGAAGAAGAAAAAACCGCATTGGAAAATGCGAAGGCAGAGCTGGAGGCCGATCGGGCAGAACTGGAAGCCTTAAAGGAAAATCTGGATGTCCAGATGGCAAAAAAGAAACAGGAATCCGCTAATTTTGAGGCGGAAATCAATAAGGCGAAGCAGGAAGCTGCAGTGGCAAAGAAGCTGATTCAGCAGGAGCAGAAGAAGCTTAACCAGCTGGAGGCGGCGCAGAAGGCGGCAAATGCTACCTATGCAACTACAAATTATTCCGAGGTAATCAGTAACGCGTCAGGCAGTGAGCTGGGTAAGCAGATTGCCCGTTTTGGTTGCCAGTATATCGGCAATCCTTATGTATACGGCGGAACCAGCCTTACCAACGGAACGGACTGCTCCGGCTTTACCTATCGGATTTATCAGGAATTCGGTTACAGCCTTCCCCGAACCTCTTTCCAGCAGAGAAGTGCGGGAACCGGTGTGGATTATGAGGACGCCCAGCCCGGCGACTTGATTTGTTACGACGGTCATGTGGGACTTTATATCGGCGGAGGCATGATTGTGCACGCCAGCAGTGCGAAGACGGGAATTAAGGTCAGCAAAGCCGGATATAGAACAATATTAGCGGTTAGGAGGATTATCTGATGTTACGAATCGGATGTCACTTATCTACATCGAAGGGCTTTCTTGCCATGGCAAAGACGGCAAAGTCTATTGATGCAAATACATTTCAGTTTTTTACAAGAAACCCCAGAGGCGGCGCGGCAAAGGAGTGGGTGGCGTCGGATGTGGAGGCAATGTTAGCCTTTTTCGAGGAAAACGGAATTGCAAAGCCTCTGGCACATGCGCCCTATACGCTGAATGCCTGCGCAAAGGACGAAGCCATAAGACAGTTTGCACTGGCTACCTTTGCGGATGATTTGAAGCGTTTGGAAATGATTCCCGGGGCGATGTATAATTTTCACCCCGGCAGCCATGTAAGCCAGGGACCGGAGAAGGGCATCGAGCTGATTGCGGATGTGCTGAACCGTACCCTTTGGCCGGAGCAGAAAACAACTGTTTTACTGGAAACCATGGCGGGAAAGGGCAGTGAGGTAGGCAGAAGCTTTGAGGAGCTTCGCAGTATTATAGATAAAGTAGAACTTTCCGACAAACTGGGTGTTTGTCTGGATACATGCCACGTGTGGGATGGCGGATACGATATCGTGGAGCATTTGGATGAGGTGCTGGAGGAGTTTGACGCGGTAGTGGGCTTGGAGAGATTGCACGCTATCCACTTAAACGACTCCATGAATCCTTGCGGTGCCCATAAGGACAGGCATGAAAAAATCGGGCAGGGTCATATCGGCTTGGAGGCATTCCGACATATCGTGAATCATCCGAAACTGAAAGAGCTGCCGTTTTATCTGGAAACGCCGAATGAACTGGACGGTTATCAGGCAGAGATTGCTTTGTTACGAAGTATGTCGTAATAGGGAAGATAAGAAATTTGATGAGAAGACTGAAGCGTTGCCAAATACAGATGACGTACGCCGGTTACGTGTAGATACGGAGGATAAGGTGCAATGAAGATAATCATTGCCGGAGACGGTAAGATGGGGGCAACCCTGACCAGACAGTTGTCTGCGGAGGGGTACGATGTGACACTGATAGATTCTAATTCGGAGGTGTTGGAGACCAGCGAGGAGCGGTATGATATTATGGCGGTGCAGGGAAACTGCGCGTCCATGCAGGTGCTGTTACAGGCAGGTGTGGAGGAGGCGGATTTGCTGATTGCCATGGCGGGTGCAGATGAAATTAATCTGCTCTGTTGTACTACGGCTCATGGCTTAAATCCCAATCTGCATACCATTGCCCGGGTAAGAAATCCGGAATACGCGGAACAGATTTATGAGATGCGGGATTTGTTTGCGCTGTCTATGGCGGTGAATCCCGAAAAGCAGGCGGCGACAGAAATAGAAAGGCTGTTGAAATATCCCGGCTTTTTAAAGAGAGATACCTTTGCCAAGGGGCGTGTGGAAATTGTAGAGCTGCGTATCGATGAGAAAAGCAAGCTTTGCAACGTGGCGATGATAGATATGTACAGTATCGTAAAGTGTAGAATTCTGGTATGTGCGGTACTGCGGGACGGAAAAGCAGTGATGCCGGACGGTAACTTTGTACTTCGGGAGGGAGACCGGATTTTTGTAACTGCGCCCACGGATACCCTGACTGTACTGCTAAAAAATTTGGGAATCATCACCCATAAGGTGAAGCGCGTCATTCTTTGCGGTGGCGGACGTATCAGCTATTATCTGGCAAAGGAACTGCAAAAGAGCGATATTGATGTACAGATCATTGAGAAAAATCCTGAAAAATGTATACAGCTGGCGGGCTTGCTGCCGGATGCTCACATTATTCAGGGGGATGCGAGCAGCCAGTTTTTGCTGGAAAGCGAGGGTATCGGTACCTGCGATGCACTGGTAACCATGACCGGATTGGACGAAATGAACATGGTTATTTCCCTGTACGGAATCAGCTGTGGCGTACCGCAGGTGATTACAAAGTTGGGGCATTTTGAAAATACGAATATTTTGGGAAATCTTTCTCTGGGCAGTATTGTCAGCCCCAGAGAGCTTTGCTGTAACACTATTGTACGATATGTGCGTGCTATGGAGAACCAGACCGGTGCGGCACTGACCATGCATACCATTGCGGACGGTCAGGCAGAGGCAATGGAATTTCTGGTGGATGACACAACCCTGCATTGCGGCGAGGCACTGAAGGATATCAGACTGAAAAAGGGCGTCCTGATTGTTTGCATTACAAGAGGTGCACAACTGGAGATTCCCGCCGGTAATTCTGTTTTCCGAAAAGGCGATACCCTGATTATTGTAACGAACCGGGAGAAGGGTATCGGTCAGCTGAACGATATATTTGAGTAAGCGGATAACAGAGGTGCAGTATGAATTACAAGTTGATGAGCAAAATTCTGGGCAAGATATTGATGGTGGAAGCGGTGTTTATGCTACCTGCCCTGATAATAAGTTTGTGCATGGGAGAGACTTCGGCAGTGAAGGGCTTTCTGTTGAGTCTTGCGGTAATTGCCGTGATTTCAGGTTTACTACAGCTTTTCGGCAGAAGCTCTAAAAATAAGCTTTTTGCAAAGGAAGGACTTGCCTGTGTTGGAATCAGCTGGATTGTCATAAGTATTTTGGGGTGTCTTCCGTTCTACCTGTCCGGTGCCATTCCCGACTTTGTGGATGCGGTTTTTGAAATGGTTTCGGGCTTTACGACCACAGGTGCTTCAATTCTTTCCTCGGTGGAAGAACTCCCGAAAGGAATTTTATACTGGCGCAGCTTCAGTCACTGGCTGGGAGGAATGGGAGTACTGGTCTTTCTTCTTGCGATATCTACCATGAGCGGTAATGACAGTGGTTTTACCATGCACCTGCTGCGGGCGGAAAGCCCCGGCCCCAACGTGGAGAAGCTGGTTCCTAAGATGCGAAATACGGCAAGTATTTTGTATGTGCTTTATATCGCATTGACAGTTACAAATATATTTTTTCTTCTGGCGGGTGGCATGCCGCTTTTTGAGGCGGTATGTACAGCGTTCGGAACTGCGGGTACGGGTGGTTTCGGGGTTAAGAATGACAGTATAGCGAGCTACAGCCCTTATCTGCAAAATGTGACGACGATATTTATGCTGCTGTTTGGCGTGAATTTCAGCTGCTATTATCTCTTGTTGTTGAAACAGGTAAAGAGTGTGTTTAAAGACGAAGAACTTAGAATGTACCTGGGTGTGGTTGCCGGTAGTATTCTTTTGATTGTGCTGAACCTGCGGGGAACTTATGAAACGCTTGGCGAGACAATCCGCCACGCGGCATTTCAGGTAGCCAGTATTATCACTACCACAGGCTACGCTACCACTGATTTTGACTTGTGGCCAAGCTTTTCCAAGACCATACTGATGGGCTTGATGGTGATAGGTGCCTGCGCGGGCAGTACGGGAGGCGGTTTTAAGTGTGGACGAGCCGTGCTGATGATAAAGAGCCTTCTGCGGAGTGTCCGCCGGGTAGTGCATCCCCGAAAGGTGGAGGTGGTGCGCTCCAATGGGCGGCCTATGGAAGAAAAAGTGCTTCAGAATATTAACGCTTATCTGGCTGCTTATGTTATAATTCTGTTTGTAAGTGTACTTGTGGTTTCCCTGGACGGATTTTCTTTTACCACTAACTTTTCGGCAGTTTTGGCATGCTTTAACAACATTGGTCCCGGACTGGAGGCGGTCGGACCGGTGCAAAATTATGCGGGTTATGGTATTTTATCGAAACTTGTTCTGATTGTGGATATGCTGGCTGGCAGATTGGAAATCTTTCCGATTTTGATTCTTTTTACGAGAACAACGTGGAAGCATAGATAATTGACAAAATATTTGTGCCACCTGTTTCGGTGTGCCGATAAAACGGGGTGCCGTGTGAAGGAACGGCAGAGAAATAGTAGGAGAACAAGGAGGAAGTATGCGCACATTCAACGGTAAGACCTATGAGGAAGGGCAAAAGCATGATATGCAGGAGCTCTTGGAGATTATTTCTATTCTGCGGTGTCCGCAGGGGTGTCCGTGGGATAGGGAACAGACTCATGAGACGTTGAAAAAATGTCTCACAGATGAGACGGAGGAAGTGCTTCAGGCAATCGATAAAAAAGATGATAAGAATCTTTGTGAGGAACTGGGAGATGTGCTTTTGCAGGTGCTTATGAACAGTGAAATCGCAAAAGAACGGGGAGCCTTTGATTTCTCCGATGTGGTACAGACTCTTTCAGACAAGATGATTCGTCGCCACCCGCATGTATTCGGCGATATCGAAACGCCGGAAAACGGAGAGGATGCGTTGAAGCTCTGGAAAGAAGTCAAGCAGAAGGAAAAAGCGAATAAAGCGGAAAAATAAGGCTGAAGTTAAGCCATAAAGAAATCAATAAAGAAATCAATAAAGAAAAAGATATACGAAAGAGGAGGAACATATGGAGTACAATGCAAGTTACTTTAGGAAAAAGGCAAATGTGAAAGCAATGTCCATTTGGCTGGCAATTTCGGTGGTTCTTACAGCTGCCTACATTATTGAGTGTATGAGCGGAAAACGGACAATACTGTATACAATCGTATTTTTGGTTGCCTGCTGGACACCGATTGTTCTGGCGTTTGGGTTTATTAAGTTTAAGGGTGCTGATACAACTTACTGCAAGGAAACCATTGCCATTGGTTATGGCTTGTTTTTCGCATTTGTGGCACTTACGGGTGACTCTCAGCTGACCTGTATGTACGTCTACCCCGTAGCCAGTATGCTGACCTTGTATAAGGATAAATTCCTTATGATTCGGACGGGTGTCTTTAACGTTTTATTGATTGCGGTGCGACTTGTTAAAGATATAATGACGACAGGGCTTACTCCGCAGGATATTACGGAGTATGAAATTGTATTCGCGTTGGCAGTATTGATTTTTATTGCATATAGTCTTTCAATCAGCCATACAACAGAGTCGGATGGTGCGATGCTGGGGTCTGTGCAGGCGAATCTGGACAGGGTGGTAAAAACGGTAGAGCAGGTTAAGACAGCCAGCAATTCCATCGTTGACGGTATGAATGTAGTAAGCGAGCTTTCGGACGAAAACAGGGAAAGTGCAGACAATGTTGTAGATAAGATGGAGGCGTTGACTGCGGATAATGCCGTGCTTCGGGAGCGGACGGATTCCTCTATGGAAATGACGTCCACCATAAATACGCAGGTGGAAAGTGTTGCGGGACTGATTGAAGAAATGGTTGGTCTGATGGAACAGTCTGTCGGAAATGCAAAGGACAGTTCCAGACAGCTGACCTCCGTGGTGGGTTCTACTAATGAGATGGCGCAGCTTTCTGCGGAGGTAGAAAAAATACTAACGCAGTTTCAGGCGCAGTTTGTTACGGTTAGACAGGAAACCGGTACTATTGAGCAGATTACAAGCCAGACGAATCTGCTTGCCTTGAATGCTTCCATTGAGGCGGCAAGAGCCGGTGATGCAGGAAGAGGCTTTGCGGTTGTTGCGGATGAAATCAGGGGTCTGAGTGAGGGTACAAAAGCATCCTCTACAAGCATTATGAACGCGCTGAATAATCTTGCGGAAATCAGTGAAAAGATGACGGACTCCATTGGTAAGGTGCTACAGCTGATTAATTCTACAAGAGAAAATGTTTTGGCCGTAAGCGAAAGTGTAAATGCCATCGCAGAGGATTCAGTTAAGCTGGGAACGAATGTACAGGTGATTGATTCTGCCATGCACGAAGTGGAAGCTTCCAATAAGAATATGGTTAACAATATGAACCAGATGAACGAGGTTGTAGAGCTTATGACCGCAAATATTGTGGAGGCAGATGACACCACAAGGGTTATGAGAAGCAAGTATGAGGAAACCTCGCTGAATATCCAGAAGATTGAGACGGTTGTAAACGAACTGGTAGAGGAGCTTGGCTCCGGTGGTTTCATGAGTGTGGAGGATTTGAAGCCCGGAATGTACCTGAGCATTGTGGAACGGGAGTCGGGTTCCGAGACGGAGTATAAAGGAACAATTACTTCCATTGACGAGCGCGGCTCTATTGTAGCAGAAGGTATGAGAAGTGCATCCGGAGCATTTAAGTATGCAAAGGGACATGATTACGAAATCAGAATTGTAGTTGAGAATGGTATATATTGCTGGAAGCAGGCTGACATTTTGACGCTGGATGATGGTTCCCTCAAGATTACCGTGCATAGCAAGCCCACTGTTCAGAACCGCAGAAAATATAAGAGAATGCCCTTGAACAATGAATGTAGTGTTGAAATTAAGGCATTGAATAAGACTTTAAGAGGTAAGATGGTAAATATAAGTGCCGGCGGTTTTGCGGTTGAACTTACGGATGAAAGTATAACAAACTGTAAGGGAATGCTGATTGGACTGAAGATTGACAGACTGCGTTTCCTGGAAGGCAAGAGGCTTGACGGACACATTATACGAATCACCGGACAGAACGGAAAGTATGTAATCGGTTGCCGTATGCTGGAGGACAATAAGGAAATCTACAACTATGTAGAGGCAAATTATAAAGGAAAGTAAAGCATAAGGAGAAGCCCTCGGGAATCGCTTGATTAGAAAGATTTCCGGGGGGCTTTCGGTTTAGGAAAGAACTCTATAAGGCGGATGTATTCGCGGAGGCGATAGTCGACGTGGTAAAAAGGGTATCGGTAAGGCGATGGGAAAGGATAAAAAGATGAAGTTGCAAAAGAAAATGGTTGGGGGTGTTATCCTGTTATTGTCGCTGCTTATGGTAGGATGTGGCTCAAAAGAGGCGGTATCTGTTGGGGCAGAGGAGGAGACGCAAATAGGTATAGAAGAGACAGTAGAGCAAAGCGGTTCCGGGATGTCCGACGCTGAAAGCGGCAGTGTGGGGGTGAAAGGTTCGGAGGCGACGGACGGAGCGTCTGGAACGCCTGCAGGGACGACACAGGCCCCCCCCACGGAAGCGCCGCAGGGGACTTTAGATAAAACATCGCAAGGCGAATCGGAGGATGGCGTTGCCGGACCTGCCACCTGCGGAGCGCTTTGGGTAGACGGTACAAAGCTGAAAGATAAAAACGGAAATATAGTACAGCTAAAAGGGCTCAGTACCCATGGACTTTCCTGGTTTCCGGGATATGTGAATGAGGAATGGTTTTCGCAGTTGCGTAGGGAGTGGAAGGCAAATGTAGTCAGACTTGCCATGTACACTGCGGAGAACGGCGGGTACTGTACAGGCGGCGATAAGGCTGCTTTAAAACAGCTGGTAAAGGATGGCGTTGAGTATGCCACTGCTCAGGATTTGTATGTGATTATAGACTGGCATGTGTTGAACGATTGTAATCCGAATCTTTATAAGGAGGAGGCAAAGGCGTTTTTCGGGGAGATGTCTTCTTTGTATGCGGATTACGATAATGTCATATACGAAATATGTAACGAGCCGAACGGCGGTGTGAGCTGGGCTGAGATTAAAAGTTATGCCGAGGAAGTGATTCCGGTTATCCGGGAGAATGATGCGGAAGGAATCATTCTGGTTGGCACGCCGAATTGGTCCCAATACGTAAAGGATGCAGCGGCAGATCCGATTACGGGATACGAAAATATCATGTACACCCTTCATTTTTATGCAGCCACCCATACGGACTGGCTGAGAAATGATATGAAGTCGGCTGTGGATGCCGGGCTTCCCGTATTTGTCAGCGAGTACGGGATATGTGATGCCAGCGGAAACGGTGGAATTGATGAAGCCCAGGCGGAAGAGTGGGTTGCATTGCTGGATGAATATGATATCAGCTATGTAGCCTGGAATCTCTCCAATAAGAACGAAACCAGTGCCATATTCCGGACGGATTGCGGTAAGACTTCCGGCTTTGAACAGGCCGATTTAAGCGAATCCGGGCAGTGGTTGTATGAGTTGTTGACGGCGGGAGAACCCGGCGAGCGGACAAGCTCCGCAAACACGCAACCGAGTAGTTCTGGTATAGAGACGTCGAAGTCTCCTGCAGGGGCGGGGAATGCGACATCATCTGCAAAAACGGATGGAACGACACCGCCGGCGGAAACAGTAACGATGCCGACGACCGGAGAGGGAGCGGCAACATCTGCGATAACCGGTACATTGGAAAACGGGTTGACCTATGAGCTGGAACTGAAAAACAGTTGGGAATCGGGAGACCAAAGCTTTTGCCAGTATGCCATTACTGTGAACAATACATCAGGAGCAGATATTTCCGATTGGAGCATTGAGATTCCCTTTGAAAGCGAAATTTCTGTTTCCAGCGGCTGGAACGGAAACTATGAAGTGAGTGGACACATTTTGTATGTTACCTCCGTGGAGTACAACGGAGTCATTCCGGCCGGTGGTTCGGTAGGAGATGTAGGCGTGATTTTGAGCGTGAGAGACGGAGAGTAAGGCAGACGGAATCGGAGTTTGGGAAGAAGTCTGTACAGGCAAGATATTCTATCTGAGCAGTCATACCCCCTAAGAATCTTTCATACACTGTAAAAAAGATTCTTGAGGGGTATTCTTTTGAAGGATTACATCGAAGAGAGGGCAATCAATATTGCCAACTATATTATCGAATCCAATGCCACGGTAAGGCAGACGGCGAAAAATTTCGGCGTGTCAAAGAGCACGGTACATAAGGACGTAACCGACAGATTGATGCAGATTAATCCCACACTGGCGAAGCAGGCAAGACAGGTGCTTGATGTAAATAAGTCGGAACGCCACATCCGGGGAGGACTTGCTACAAGAGAAAAATACGCACATTTGCAGGGAAATTGAGGAATTCCGGCATACAACAGTCCTTGGGATTGTGTATGCCGGAGTTTTGCATAGGACGGTTTAAGGAAACTTTAAGATTATGGTAAGAGTTTCCTCAAAATTGTGATGTATCATTGAAGAATATTGGGTTTTCTGTTATACTTTTGGAGACATATTCTATTTCTGGAAGGGAGAAAAAGAGATGATATTATCACAGGCACTGGAAAAACTGGCAAAGTACGGTCAGGAGCATGTATTAAAGTATTATGACGAGCTTTCCGAGGAGGCAAAGGAAGCTCTTTTGGCGCAGATTGATGCCACGGACATGAGTATTCTGGAGTCCTGTAAGCATAGAGATGAGATGGCAAAGAAGGGTGTGATTACCCCCTTGGCGGCCATGCAGCTGCCTGAGATTGAAGAGAATCGTGAGCTGTTTACCGCGAAAGGTGTTGAAGCGATTCGTGCAGGTAAGGTAGGTGCTGTACTGTTGGCGGGTGGTATGGGAACCAGACTTGGCTCCGATAACCCTAAGGGTATGTATAACGTTGGACTTACAAGAGAGCTTTACATTTTTGAATGCCTGATTAACAACCTGATGGATGTGGTGCGCAAGACGGATGCATGGGTACATCTGTTTGTTATGACAAGTGACAAGAATAATGACGCTACCGTAAGCTTCTTAAAGGAGCATGATTTCTTCGGCTATAAGGAGGAGTATGTTCACTTCTTCATGCAGGAAATGGCGGCTGCCACCGATTATGAAGGTAAGATTTATCTGGAGGAGAAGGGTAAGCTTTCTACCTCGCCCAACGGTAACGGCGGCTGGTTTATTTCCATGAAAAACGCAGGACTGCTTGAACTGGTCGAGAAAGAGGGCATCGAGTGGTTGAATGTATTTGCGGTGGATAACGTATTGCAGAGAATTGCAGACCCCTGCTTTATCGGTGCTACCATTTGTAAAAATTGTGTGGTAGGTGCTAAGGTAGTGCGTAAGAACGCGCCCGATGAAAAGGTGGGAGTAATGTGTCTGGAGGATGGAAGACCTTCCATCGTGGAATACTATGAACTGACGGAAGAACTGATGAATGCCAAGGATGAGAATGGTGATCCGGCTTACTACTTTGGTGTCATTCTGAACTATCTGTTCAGTGTGAAGGAGTTAATCAGAATTCTGAACAATAATCTTCCGCTGCATATTGTGGAAAAGAAAATTCCTTATCTGGATGAGAACGGTGAGCTTGTGAAGCCCGAGAGTCCTAATGGTTTTAAGTTCGAGAGCCTTGTGCTGGACATGATTCACCAGATGGAAAGCTGCCTGCCTTTTGAGGTGGTTCGTGAGAAAGAGTTTGCGCCCATTAAGAACAAGACCGGAATTGATTCCGTGGAGAGCGCACGCGAGCTTTTACAGAAGAACGGTGTAGTACTGTAGTGTTAAAGTTTTTCGGGAACCATGGAACGGTATGCTTTTCGGGAGCAGTTTGGATACAGGGACGGCAAGAGGGTGTCTTTGCATATGAGAAAATGAAAGATGCAGATGCCGGGATGAGATTAAGAAAGGAAGCGTGGTCGGTGTACTGCGCGGAAAGAGTGCGTAATGAAAATTTTGGTAACAGGCGGAGCCGGGTTTATCGGCAGCCATACGGTAATTGAGTTGCTGAATGCGGGGTATGAGGTGGCTGTGCTGGATAATTTGTCTAATGCCAGCGAAAAGTCCCTGCAACGTGTAGAGGAAATTACAGGTAAGAGTGTTCCTTTTTATCGTGCAGACATTTTGGACAGGGATGCATTGGAGGATATTTTTTCCAAGGAAGCTGTCGGTGCTGTAATTCATTTTGCCGGTCTGAAGGCAGTTGGCGAGTCAGTGAGCAAGCCTTGGGAATATTACGAGAATAATGTTGCAGGAACCTTGACCTTAGTAGATGTCATGCGGAAGCATGGAGTGAAAAACATTATCTTTTCCTCCAGCGCAACGGTTTACGGCAATCCGGCTGAGATTCCCATTACAGAAAACTGTCCGAAGGGACAGTGCACGAACCCTTACGGTTGGACAAAGTCCATGCTGGAGCAGATTTTGTCCGATATCCAGAAGGCTGACCCGGAATGGAATGTGATTCTGCTACGTTACTTTAATCCCATCGGTGCGCATAAGAGCGGACGCATCGGTGAGAATCCCAGCGGTATTCCCAATAATCTGATGCCCTATATTACGCAGGTTGCCGTTGGTAAACGGAAAGAGCTTAGCGTATTCGGTAACGATTACGATACTCCGGACGGAACAGGCGTGAGAGATTACATTCATGTGGTTGATCTGGCGGTAGGTCATGTGAAGGCTTTGAAGAAGATTGAAGAAAAAGCCGGACTGAAGGTTTACAATTTGGGAACCGGTGTGGGTTACAGCGTACTGGATATTGTGAAGAACTTCGAGGAGGCTACGGGAGTGAAGGTTCCTTATGTAATTGCGCCCCGTCGTCCCGGTGACATTGCCACCTGCTATTCGGATGCAGGTCTTGCCAAGGAAGAACTGGGCTGGGAGGCACAGTACGGTATTAAAGAAATGTGTGCTGATTCCTGGAGATGGCAGAAGAATAACCCCAACGGTTATGAGGAGTAATGAAAGGGAAATGTTGAGAGTAGATTCCCCGCGGGGAGTTTGGAGTGTGAATGAAGTGCCGGAGGTAGACGGATGAAGGCGGCAGAACGAAACTATAACTGGGATTATCTGCGGTTTTTTGCCAGCGTCGCGGTAGTAGTACTGCATGTGTCTTACGGCTACATGCCGGTGGTTTCTGTGGACAGTGCGTCCTTTGCGGTAATGGCAGCATATAATGCTACAACCCGTTTTGCGGTCCCGGTTTTCTTTATGCTGAGCGGTTTGTTCCTGCTTCCGCCGGAAAAAGAAATTTCCGTAAAGGGTTGTTGGAAGCGTACGTTGCGACTTTTGCTGTTTTTCTATATCTGGTCGGCGTTTTACGCTTTTCAGGGGTTGGCGGTGGATTTTGTGACAGGTCAACCGGTTACGGATGCGTTGCTGTTTGACTCCTTTCGCAGATTCCTGTTCGGACATGGGCATATGTGGTTCATGTTTTGCCTGGCAGCGTACTATTTGATTTTGCCCGTTGCACGCAGTATCAGTGCAAATAGGGCGGCTCTTATCTATTTTTGTGCTTTTTGGATTGTGCTACGATTTGTAATCCCTTTTATAAGTACGTGGGTACCCATGGATTATATTGTTTTATGGATAGGCCAGTTGGATTTGAAGTTTTTCGCGTCCTATTTTGGGTACTTCTGTTTGGGATACTGCTTGCAGATAACGGATATTTCGAAAAGGTGGCGTGGAGTACTATATGGATTGGGAGCGAGTGCTGCCTTTGGAATTTTTGCGTTGACGGTATACGATAGCCGTAAGGCGGAAGAACTGGTGGAGGATTGGGTGAGCCCCGGGTCATTACTGCCGCTCGTTTGTGCGGTTGCCATTTTTGTATACTTCAAGTACCATGGAGAATTCTTAGGGGGAAAAGGAAACAGAGTAATAACAATTTTATCCAGATACTCTCTGCTGATTTATATTTTGCATCCTTTCTTTGTGGAGAAGTTACAGATGCTGGGAATCAACGCAAATACCTTTAACGAGGTTATATCCATTCCCGTGTTAAGTGCTTTGATTGTACTTTCTTGTGTGTGCGTGGCGTGGGTGATTGATCGAATTCCCATATTGGATAAGCTGTTGCTAAAATAATAAGACAGGGTCGGAAAATGGATGTTTTCCGCCCTGTTTATGATTTTTAAAGGGTATTTTAGAGACGGCGTATATACACGCCGGATTTTACGCAACATACAGATACATAAACATAAAATGACAAATGCTGCCTGCCATAACAAACAGATGAAAAATCTCGTGGGAACCGAAATATTTATGCAGGGAGTTCAGTGCGGGCAGCTTCAAGGCGTAAATGACACCGCCTACGGTGTAGAGGATACCTCCGGCCAATAATAGCGCAAATGCGGCAAACGGAAGAGTGGATAAAAGCTGTCCGAAAACGAATACACATACCCAACCCATTGCAATGTAGATTGCGGAAGAAAACCATTTCGGGCAGGTAATCCAGAAGAGCATCACAAGGATGCCTGCAAGTGCAATTCCCCAAACCAGAGCGAGCAGGGTGTAGCCGGATTCACCGCCCAGAATAATCAGACATACAGGCGTATAGGAGCCGGCGATTAATACGAAAATCATCATATGGTCCAGCTTGCGGAGAACGCGAAGTGCTTTCCCGGTGAGGTTAGCGGTATGATAAGCGGTGCTTGCTCCGTATAAAAGAATCATGCTCAGCATAAAGACAGCAAGAGCAGAAAAAGCCAGCCTGCCGGAAGAAATACCGGCTTTGATTAAAAGGGGAACAGAGGCAAAGACGGCGAGTATCATTCCTATAAAATGGGTTAATGCGCTCCCGGGGTCTCTGATTGTAATTTGCATGACAACCTCCTTTAAAAGATAGAACACGACATGAAAAGATATTTGCAACCATATGATGTAGTTTTTAAAACTACATCACGAATACAATAATATTATGTCCATTTTATCCGGTTGTCAATACATAATTTAAAGGAAATTTGAAGAATGTGAAATCAGTCTTCTTCGATGACTTGAATTTCCAGATAATCGAATTCAATTGTTTCGATAAAACTGTCTTGTGTGAAACGGGTTTTACTAAGACGCTTAAAGTCGGAAATATTTTTATCCAGCCAGATGGGTTTTCCTAAATCGAATTGATAGCACACCTCATCTAAGGCGCGAAAAACCTTATGAGTGCGGGTGTCATCGCGCTCATCGGAAATGCAGGCGTCCTGCAGCATGTGGTTGTCCTTAAAAGTCCTTGCCCATAAACGAAACATATGAGGTATCCTTTCTTTTTTGGAAAAGCAGATTAGCCTTATGGTACTGGATTTTGGCGGGAATGGCAAGAACTTTGTTGTCACAGGGTGGAAAAACTGATATGATAACATAGGGTGCCGTATAGGTATCGGAATGGGATGGAAGAGAAATGAAACGAAGAGAAAAGATAAAAGCGCTTCGGATAGGGAAAATGGGAAGTTTCCGGGTGCTTCTGATAATAGAACTGTTGCTGCTTGTTCTGGGAGCGGTAGGGCTGTTTGGAAAAGAGGCGGTCTACGAGTACGGCTTGGAAAGCATGCGCGGAAATTTCGGAACGTATGATGAAGCAAAGGGAGGATATTATATAACACCGGAGACCGGCATGACCGGTAAAGCGGTGGATTTCTACGATATTGCATTACCCAAAGGGGTGTATGCGGTATCCATGCGGTATGAGACCGATACGGACATGAAAAATATCTGTACCGTAACGGATGGCACGGTGGGATATCGTACCTTTCGGACCAACGGTGAACATCTGTATGCGGGATTAAACAGTACAGATTTTTATATGTGGCTTGGGCAGGATTGCGGTGGTATGACAATCCATGCAGAATACGGCGGAGAAGGTACGCTTTTGGTTACGGGATTGACTATCCGTGAAACCAATGGTCTGAATCGTATTTACCTGTTCTGGCTGTTCGTGGTTTCCCTGCTGGTAAATATCTGCTTTGTGTATCGGGAATATGATAAGGCCTACAAGATTTCTGCAAAAGATAAAACGGTAACTTTTGGGTTGGGTGTACTGATTTTGTTTGCATCCATGCCGTTGATGCTGGATTATATGCCTTCCGGCGGCGATTTGGGATATCACCTGCAACGTATTGAGGGAATTGCAGAAAGTATTCTGCGGGGAATGTTCCCGGCCAGAAATGCGCCTCAATGGCAGCAGGGTTACGGCTATGCCTCTGCAATTTTCTACGGAGAGACTTTACTTTATCCGGCGGCGTTGCTGCGACTAATCGGTTTTACGGTGGTGGACAGCTATCGCATTTTCTTCTTTGGCGTAACGGTAGCACAGGTGTTGATTGCTTATTTTTGTTACAAAAAGATATTTCGGGAGAAATATATCGGACTTTTGTGTGCGATGCTGTATACGCTGACGGTATACCGTTTTTATAAAACCTATCATGTGGGAGGCTTCGGAGAAGCTTTCGGCGTGTTCTTTCTGCCTTTCATTGTGTATGGATTTTATCGCGTATTTACGCAGGATACTGCGGAGAACGACTATAAAAGAAGCTGGATTCCGCTTACAATCGGATTTTCGGGATTGATACAGTCCCACCTGTTGACCTGCGAAATGGTAGGTTTCTTTACCATTATCTTATGTATTGTTTTATATAAGCGCGTTTTCCGCAAGAAAACCTTTATTGTGCTGGCAAAAACAGTGATTTACTCCTGCCTGCTCAGCGCGTGGTTTCTTGTCCCCTTCTTGGACTACATGCTGACGGGGAACTTTATTATTCAGAATGTATCGGCGCGTACCATCCAAAACAGAGGACTGTATCCGGCGCACTTGTTTGCGCTGTTCCCCGGTAGCGGCGGGAATAGTATTTTTGATGGAACGGGTATGTACGAAAGTGATCCCTTTACGCTGGGAGCAGCGTTGGTAGCCGGTTTCTTGTGCTGGATTTTACTGGGCTTCTTTCGTAAAACGCAGAGCCTGAGCAGGGAAGAAAGAGGACTTGGAAGAATTGCGGCAGCATTTTCCGTGGCAGCAGCAGTAATGAGTCTGTCTGTATTTCCGTGGGATGAAATTCATAGCTGGAGCGGTATCACAAAAACGCTGGTTTCCAGTCTCCAGTTCCCGAACCGCTGGTTGTCTATTGCCTGTGCGCTGTTGGTGGCACTGGCGGGAGTAGTGGCAAAGTGGGTGATGACGCAGAAGCAGGAAGAGGGGCTTTTTTCCTATTTTGCGATAATGACGGTGCTGGTGATTTGCAGTAACCTGTATTTGATGACAGATTTTCAATATGAGGCGACTCCTGTGCGTGTATACAATGCAGAAGGCATGGGAACGGGATACATTTCCGGTGCGGAATATCTTCCGTACCGCGCAAATACGGATAAGTTCTCGCACAGACCACCGATTGCAGACGAAGGTCTGGTGGTTGAAAACTATGTAAAGGATGGCCTGACCATTGATGTATTCTGCACAAATACGGGTGGTGATGCGGCGTCAATTCATATGCCCCTCTTACATTATAAGGGATATGTGACTTATGACAGAGATACAAAGGAAGTACTTGAAACGTATTCGGATGAAGACTTCTTTGTAACGGTTTCCGTGCCCGGGGGATATAGCGGACGGCTTAGGACCTGCTTTAGGAGCCCTTGGTACTGGAGGGCGGCAGAAGCGGTAACCTTGTTGTTCTTTACGGGGCTTTTGATTGAAAACTACATGAGGAAGAGGAGGGGCAGAATATGCGCAAAATAGTACAGTGGACTGCGAATGTGCGACAGGCGATGGGGTCCGGTACGAATTGTCTGAGGTTTTTCTGCCTGGCGGCAATCGTTTTGGTGGCCTCGCTCCCTCTTATGGTGAATTATTGTATTGACGGTATTAATGTCAGCTTTTATCTGCGGCTGTTTGCAGAAGGCGGTGGAGAGAATTTATTTTATTTACTGCCTTCCGTGCCGGTGAAACTGGGGATGCCAAGTCGGAGGCCAAGCGGTCTTAGGAAGACAACACTTAGCTACAAC